>NZ_CP121662.1:2259444-2582222 GCF_029714285.1 Rhizobium sp. CB3090 | reverse complement strand
GTCACAAGCGCGATGAGGTTGATCAGCAGCCAGGCCGATAGGGCGCCACCGGTGCCCACCACCAGAGCCATGGCCGCAAGCACCAGAACGCGCTTGTCCGTTGTAAAGTCGCCGTTGTCTTTCCGCGAAGCGCCACCCGAGAAATCATGGGCGGGCCGATGATGTACGTTGATATCCTGCATGGAATGCTTTCTGTGCTAAAGCCTGCGGCAAATTGGCCGGAACTGCGATGGCAATTATATCGTAATGCGATATAAATCAACGGCTGAAAATGGATGTATTTGTGAGGAAGATGGAAGTGGCGCGGGAATTGAATGAAACGCTTTCGCAAGCGGATTATGAGGCTCTGGCGACACTGCGCTACACGCTCCGGAAATTTATGGATTTCAGCACCTCCGCCGCCCATCAGGAGGGATTGCCGCCGCAGCAGCACCAGGCGCTGCTGGCGATAAAGGGCAATCCGCGGAGCGAGACGATGACTATCGGCATGCTGGCGGAACGGCTGTTGATCGCACCGCATACGGCGACCGAATTGGTTGGGCGGCTCATCGATTCAGACTATGTCACCCGCCATCCCGATCCGGCCGACAAGCGCCGGCAAACCTTGCGGCTGACGGAAAAATCGGAAGAAATCCTGCGCCGGCTGACGGCCATCCACCTCCGGGAAATCCGGGACATGGCGCCGGAACTCATTGACATTCTGACGCATCTGCAAGCCGATGTCGACGGCAAATGAGGGGGCTGTTGCCGGAGATGACCGGCAATGGCGCGTTCGCGGTTATTGAACACCTTAGCTTCAGCCTTCGAGATCGCTCTTCAGCCGGTCAAGGATCGACAAAGCGTGGCCGGCATAGGCGCTGATCCAGCGGTCGTGAATCTGTTTGATCGGCAGGCTGTTGAGATGGTTCCAGCGCTCCCGGCCCTCCTTCTTGGCAATCACCAGGTCGGCCTCCTCCAGCACCTTCAGATGCTGCATCACCGTGCAGCGGTCCATATCCGTAAAGGTCTCGCAGAGCATGCCGGTCGTTCTCGGGGCCTCCTTGAGCAGGTCGAGGATTTCCCGCCGGCGACGGTGCGCCAGGGCCTTGAAAATGAGATCGCTATCCGATTCGCTTGACATGTTATATTTTTATAACATAATGGCTCTGATCGCAATGGAGATGCAGCGCAGCGGAGGAAAGCCATGACGTTGAATGTTCCTATTTCAGGACGCATCGGCCGCAAGGTGGATGAGGTCTTCGATGCAGTCGTCAATCCGAAGAAGCTTTCGAGCTATTTCACCACCGTCGGCGGCGCCAGCGCGCCGCTCGTGGCGGGGACGACCGTGATCTGGTGGAAGAACGCGCCCGTCGAGGTCAACGAGGTGGAGCCAGACCGGCGTATCGTCTTTCATTGGGACGGCGGCACCGGCGAAGACGGCGCGCGCTACAGAACCAAGGTGGAGATGACATTCGAACCGCTGGATGACGGCGGTACCCTCGTGACAATCGAGGAATCCGGCTGGCGTGAGGACGCCGCCGGCCGACGCGGCACCTATCTGAATTGCGAGGGCTGGACGCAGATGCTCTGCTGCATGAAGGCTTTCGTCGAATACGGCATCAATCTGCGCGAGGGATTTTTCCTGAGTGAAATGCGCGGCGAGCCAGCGGAAGCGCCGGATCGGTGAGGTAACGCTGCGGCATACGCTGCTCACCGTCTCAACCGCGAATTCTTCCCGGCAGCGTGTTGCCGACGAGAAGTCTGTGCCGGCGCGCTTACCCTGCGCCAAACATGAACTCGGGCCGGCTTGCCTGCCATGGATCGGCCGGCCCCATTTTCAGCCGAATAAAGAATATGAGTTCCCGCCAACCGATGAATATCGTCAAAGGTGGAAGTGGGTCGGCAGGCTCGAACCGCAATCGGGAACGCAAAGCGTGCCGGACCTGGAAGATACGATCGTCAAAAAGATGCATCTGCAGGTGTGACCCGGCCGGAATTTCCTGATAGAGAGCTGCGTTGAATGCAGGTCACACTGTTCACTTTTCTGTGTGGATAAGCTCAAATTCCGGGTGAATGACAAATTCCTTTAAATAATAACAGATTCATTGCTGGCGGAACGGGTCCTGCGCCAAAATTGCCCAAATTCAGAATGATGGGAGCGCTCGAGAAAAAGAGCCCGTCGAAAGAAGTGCAGGCGGTAACACAGAGATGCAGATTGCCGTTACTGCGCATCCGAGCAAACGGGACCGGCGAAAGCCAATTCAAACAGGTAGAGCATGTCGACCCCAATCGATCTGGAAAAAGCCGATGAGGAACTGGAAGCGCGCGGCGGCATAAGCGGGTTCTTGAACCGCAATCGCACGCTGATCGTCGCTATCCTCACCGTCGCCGTCTTCTGTATCGCCGCCTATGCGATCTTCGATCTGACGAACGAAGTACGCTATGACGATGTCGTGCACGCTCTGGCGACGACGAAAGTCTCGTCCATCCTGCTTGCCCTGTTCTTCACGGGTCTCAGTTTCTTTTCGCTGATCTTCTATGATCAGAACGCGCTGGAATATATCGGCAAGCGGCTGCCGTTTCCCCATGTGGCGCTGACCTCCTTCAGCGCCTATGCCGTCGGCAATACCGCCGGTTTCGGCGCGCTCAGCGCCGGCGCCATCCGCTATCGCGCCTATACCCGGCTCGGGCTGTCCCCTGACGACATTACCCGCGTCATCGCCTTCGTGACGCTGGCCTTCGGCCTTGGACTTGCCGCGGTCGGCGCCATCGCGCTGCTGATCATCGCCGACGAGATCGGCCCACTGATCAACGTCGATGGTCTGTGGCTGCGTATGATCGCCGGCGCGATTATCGCCGCACTTGCCTTCGTTATCATCGTGGGCCGCAATGGCCGCGAGGTGCGGATCGGGCCGATCGCCATTCGCCTCCCGGATTCGCTGACCTGGTCGCGGCAATTCCTGGTGACTGCGGTCGACATCGCCGCCTCGGCCTCCGTACTCTACGTCTTGCTGCCGGATTCGGCCATCGGCTGGCCGGGCTTCTTCGCGATCTATGCCATCGCTGTCGGTCTCGGTGTGCTTAGCCACGTTCCGGCCGGTTTCGGCGTTTTCGAGACGATCATCATCGCGTGGCTCGGCAGCTCCGTGAACGCCGACGCCGTTCTCGGTTCGCTGGTTCTCTACCGCGTGATCTATAACGTCATTCCCCTGGCGATCGCGGTCCTTGCGATCTCGGTGGCGGAGCTGCGTCGTTTCGTCGACCATCCGGTCGCTTCCAGCATGCGGCGTGTCGGCGGTCGCCTGATGCCGCAGTTGCTGTCGACCTTCGCGCTTCTGCTCGGCATAATGCTGGTGTTTTCGAGCGTGACGCCCACCCCGGACAGGAATCTCGAATTCCTCTCCGACTATCTGCCGTTGCCGCTCGTCGAAGGGGCGCATTTTCTTTCCAGTCTTCTCGGCCTGGCGATGATCGTTGCTGCCCGCGGGCTCGGCCAACGTCTCGATGGCGCCTGGTGGGTTTCGATCGCCTCGGCGGTTTTCGCGTTGCTGTTCTCGCTGCTGAAGGCCATCGCGATCGTCGAGGCCGCGCTGCTCGGCTTCCTCGTTTTCGGCCTTGTCGTCAGCCGTCGCTTGTTCACGCGGCCGGCTTCGTTGCTCAACCAAGCCCTCACGGCGGGTTGGCTGACGGCAATCGCGGTGATCTGTATCGGTGCGGTCGTCATCCTGTTTTTCGTCTATCGTGACGTCGAATACAGCAACCAGCTCTGGTGGCAGTTCGAATTCACCGAAGAAGCGCCGCGCGGACTTCGTGCCGTGCTTGGCATCTCCATCGTCTCGTCTGCGATCGCGATCTTCAGCCTGCTGCGGCCGGCGACCGCGCGCCTGGAGCCGGTTTCCGACCATGCCGTCGAACGGGCCGTTGAAATCGTTCGCAAGCAAGGCGTTGCCGACGCGAATCTCGTGCGCATGGGCGACAAAAGCATCATGTTCTCCGAAAAGGGCGATGCCTTCATCATGTATGGCAAGCAGGGCCGTTCCTGGATCGCGCTGTTCGATCCGATCGGACCTCGGCACGCCCTGCCGGAGCTTGTCTGGCGTTTCGTAGAAACTGCCCGTTCTGCCGGCTGTCGTTCGGTTTTCTACCAGATATCACCGACGCTTTTGTCTTATTGTGCCGATGCCGGTTTGCGTGCTTTCAAGCTCGGCGAGCTGGCGGTGGTCAATCTCCCTAATTTCGAGCTGAAGGGCGGCAAATGGGCCAATCTTCGCCAGACGGCGAGCCGTGCCGTGCGCGATGGACTAGAATTTGCCGTTATCGCGCCGCAGCATGTGCCCGATGTCATCGATCAGCTTGCTGAAGTTTCGGAATCATGGCTTGCCGATCACAACGCCAAGGAAAAGGGCTTTTCGCTCGGCGCCTTCGATCCCGACTATGTCGCGTCGCAGCCGGTTGGTGTGTTGAAGAAGGATGGTAAAATCGTTGCTTTCGCTAACATCCTGATGACGGAGACCAAGGAGGAGGGCTCCGTCGATCTGATGCGCTTTTCGCCCGATGCGCCGAAGGGATCGATGGATTTTCTGTTCGTGCAGATTCTCGAATATCTGAAGGAGCAGGGCTTCCAACGCTTCAACCTCGGCATGGCGCCGCTATCGGGTATGTCGAGGCGGGAATCGGCCCCGGTTTGGGACAGGGTCGGCGGAACTGTCTTCGAACACGGCGAGCGCTACTACAATTTCAAAGGGCTTCGTGCCTTCAAATCCAAATTTCATCCCGAATGGCAGCCACGTTACCTGGCCGTTTCGGGAGGTGTCAGTCCAATGATCGCGTTGATGGATGCCACATTCCTCATCGGGGGCGGACTTAAGGGGGTCGTGAGGAAATGATCTTGAAATACGCAACGTCATTGGCTTTCGCATTCATGTTGACAACAGGCCTGCTGGCATCAGGCGCGGCGAGAGCGGAGGCGGACGACACCAAATACGATCTCGGCATGATCTCGCCGCCGCATATCATGCGGCCACAGGGCAAGGTGACGAGCGAGGTCGTTCTGATCTCCGACGCTGGCGGCTGGGGCGACAAGGAAAAAGGCGTCGCCGACAAGCTCGTCGCCAATGGCACTCTGGTCATCGGCATCGATTACCCGTCCTTCCTGGCGTCGCTCAACAAATATGATGTCAGCCAGAACGACGGTTGCATCTACATGGTCTCCGATCTGGAGTCGCTGAGCCAGCAAGTGCAGCGTTCCTTTGCGGACAGCACCTATGAATTGCCTGTCATCGCCGGTGTCGGCGCCGGCGGCGCCATGGCGATGACTATCGCCGCGCAGACCCCTGACGCCACCGTGGCCGGAACGCTCGCTGTCGATCCGACCTTCGGCATCGCGCTGAAGCAGGAGCTTTGTACGCCGGCCGAAAAAAAGACCGACGGCGACATAGTGTCCTTCGGCCTGCAGGACGGTGCGCTGCCAAACCCGATCCTTGCGACCTTCACCTCGAAGGCTCCCAAGGATGGACGCGATCATATCGAAGAGATCCAGAAAGAGCATCCCGATGTCCAAGTCACCGATTCCGACCAGGATGATGCCTATGCGGCGCTGAGCGACGGGCTGGTGGATCTGATGAAGACGATCGACAGCGAAAAATCGCCGCTCGGTCTGCCGCTGGATGTCATGAACACCAAGCCAACGGAAGATACGCTGGCGATCGTCTATTCCGGCGACGGCGGCTGGCGCGATATCGACAAGGAGGTCGGCAGCTATCTGCAGGATCAGGGCATCCCTGTCGTCGGTGTCGATTCGCTGCACTATTTCTGGTCGGAGCGCGATCCGCAGCAGACCGCCGACGATCTCGGCCGCATCATCGAGTACTACACCAAGCGCTTCAAGGTGAAGCATGTGGTACTGATCGGCTATTCCTTCGGCGCCGACGTGCTGCCGGCAAGTTATAACCGGCTGAAGCAGCCGGACAAGGACAAGATCGTGCAGATGTCGCTGCTGTCACTGTCGCGCAAGGTCGACTATGTGATCTCCGTCATGGGTTGGCTCGGCGCCGAGAGCGAAGGCAAGGGCGGCGACCCCCTCAGCGACCTAAAATCGATCAATCCGAAGACGGTTCAATGCATCTACGGCAAGGACGACGACGAGGATGTCGCCTGCCCTTCGCTGAAGGGTACGGGCGCCGAAGTCATCGCCATGGACGGTGGCCACCATTTCGATGACGACTACGAGGCGCTCGCCAATCATATCATCGACGGCCTGAAGAGCCGGCTCGGCGAATGATGCACCGATACGCGTGACGGTCTGTCCGGTCGCGCATCCTACCGTCATGATGGATATGCCAGAGTTCGGTGAGCCAGTTTTCCCGCCTCCCGCCCAGCATTCATTTGCTTCTTGCCGCCGCTATCGCTAGTCGGAGCAAAGATATCGTGAGTGAGCACTGGCTCGCCGACTGATCCGCCAAACCGAAAGGGACTAAACCTTGTCCGCCGCACCGTCTTTCGCCTTCGATAAAAGCTATTCCGGATTCCTGTTCGATATGGACGGCACGATCATCAATTCGATCGCTGCCGCCGAACGCGTCTGGGGCGATTGGGCACGCGGCAAGGGGCTGGATGTCGCCGCATTCATGCCGACCATGCACGGTGCGCGCGGCGTCGATACGATCGGCCGGCTCAATCTGCCGGGCGTCGATCCGGTGGCGGAATCGCTGTTGATCACGGAAGCGGAAATCGCCGACGTGGAAGGTGTGGTGCCGCTTCCGGGCGCCATCGAATTCCTGGCCTCGCTGCCGCCGGAGCGCTGGGCGATCGTCACGTCCTCGCCGTACCGGCTCGCCCAGGCGCGCCTTGCCGCCGCCGGCATCCCGGTCCCTCGCTTCATCGTCACCGCCGAAGATGTCAAGATCGGCAAGCCCGATCCACAATGCTACATCCTCGGTGCCGAGCGCCTCGGTCTGCGGCCGTCCGATTGCCTGGTTTTCGAAGACGTGATGGCCGGCATCAGGGCGGGCGAAGCCGCAGGCGCCGATGTCATGGTGATTACGGCGACGCATTCCCATCCGGTCGATACCAATCATCCGACGCTGCTGAACTACGAGAATGTTCGGGCGCATGTCGATGGAGACGGTCTGATTTCGGTGATGCGCCGGGACGGTTGACGCCATCCGGCGAGCATGCAATCACCGCATGTCGCGTTCACGCATTGCATTGGGCCGCCAGCTCATTATGTTTTCGTGATATTGTCGAGATCCACGAAAGCCCGATGACCCCCAAAGAGCTGAAAACCCTATATCGCAACGAGCGCCTGGCGGCGCGCGACGCCATTCCCGCAGACGAGCGCATCGAAAAGGGGTTGGCGATGCTTGCCCACGCCGGCGATGCGATCGAGCTTCAACCTGGAACGATCGTGTCCGGCTTCCTGCCGATCCGATCCGAGGTGGATATAAGGCCACTGATGGCGCGGCTGCGCGAGCGGGGTGCACGGCTTTGCGTGCCGGTCATTCTCGACAAACGAACCATCGTCTTTCGCGAGCTCGTTCCGGGTGCGTCACTTGTTTCCAGCGGCTTTGGCACAGCAGGGCCGGGGCCGGAGGCTGCGGTGCTGGACCCACAGATCATGCTGGTGCCGCTTTCGGCTTTCGACAACACCGGCCATCGCATCGGCTACGGCGCCGGCTATTACGACCGCGCCATCGATCGGCTGCAGCAAAAAGGGTTGAATCCACGGCTGATCGGCATTGCATTCGATTGCCAAGAAGTGCCATCAGTACCGGCTGAGCCGCATGATGTCCGTCTGGACGCGATTTTGACCGAGAGCGGGCTCAATTTCGTCTCCGTAGAGATTGGATAGGAAATGCGGCTGCTATTTTTAGGTGACATGGTCGGCAAGACCGGACGGGTTGCGGTTTGGGACCGCCTGCCGGGCCTCATCTCCGATCTGAAGCTCGACTTCGTCATCGTCAATGGCGAGAACGCCGCCGGCGGCTTCGGCATCACCGAGGACATTTTTCTGGAAACGATCAATGCCGGCGCCGATGTGGTGACGACGGGCAATCACGTCTGGGATCAGAAGGAAGCGGTGGTGTTCTGCGAGCGCCACGATCAGTTCCTGCGCCCGGCCAATTATCCCGCCGGCACGCCCGGCCGCGGTTCCGGCATCTATTATGCCCGTAACGGCGCCCGCGTGCTCGTCGCCAATATCATGGGCCGCGTCTTCATGCACCCGGAACTGGATGATCCGTTCAAATCGGCGGAGGCGATCCTCGATGCCTGCCCGCTAAAGGAACAGGCGGATGCCATCGTGTTCGATTTCCATGCGGAAGCGACCAGCGAAAAGCAGTGTTTCGGCCATTTCGTCGATGGCCGCGCCAGCTTCGTCGTTGGCACGCATACGCATGTGCCGACTGCGGACGCGCAGATCCTGAACGGTGGCACTGCCTATATGTCGGATGCCGGCATGTGCGGCGATTACGACTCGTCGCTTGGGATGGATAAGGAAGAGCCGCTCAACCGCTTCATCTCGAAGATGCCGAAGGGCCGTTTCGAGGCGGCCTCCGGGCCGGCCACCCTCTGCGGTGTTGGCGTCGAGATATCGGATGCGACGGGGCTTGCCGAAAAGATCGCCCCCCTCAGGATCGGACCGCGCCTGGCGGAGACCATTCCGGAATTCTGGCGCTAGACATTATCCAGCCGCTGATCGTCCGGCGGCGATGACGCGATTGTGAGCAATCCGATCGGATTGCCGCTGGACGTACCTCAAGTCCTACCGCATCCTTCGTACCTCTGTGGAGCTGAAGGGATGGCATGATGGTGCGATTTCCCGTCTTCGCTGTGATCTTCCTGCTGGTCTTGGCAGGGTGGAGTGTCGCAGACGCCCAAGAGAGGCCCTCCCGCCCGCATCTCAGCCAATGTCAGGCGGTCGCGCAGTCGCTGCCGCAGGCGACATTCGTCAGCTTTGCCGGTTCAGCCGCGACGCCAGCCAATGATCCCGTCGGTGGCGATGTAAAAATCACTTTCCTTGGTCATGCCACTCTTTTCATCGAAACGCCGGGCGGCGTGTCGATCGCGACCGATTTCAGCGGCGTTTTTCAAGCGCCCTATACACCTGATGTCGTGACGATGAACAAGGCGCATCCGAGCCACTATACGCTAACGCCGGACCCGGCGATCAAATATGTGCTGCATGGCTGGAGCGATACGCCTGGCGAGCCGGCGAAGATCAATTTGACTGTCGGTGATACGCTGATCCGCAATGTCGTGACCGATATCCGCTCCTATTCGGGAGGTGTCGAAGCAAACGGCAATTCGATCTTCATCTTCGAAGTGGCCGGCCTTTGCATCGGCCATCTCGGCCACCTGCATTTCGAGCTCACCGATAAGCAATACGCCGAAATCGGCCGGCTGGATATCGTTATGGTGCCGGTCGATGGTGGTCTGACCATGGGCGCGGACAGCATGAGCCGGGTTGTGAAACGCCTGCGTTCGTCGCTCATTCTGCCCATGCACCGTTGGGGCCCGCCGATACAGCAATTCCTGGCTATGTTCGGTCCGGATTTCGACATCGCCTATGCGCCGACCGCAAGCACCACCGTTTCGTTGAAAACTCTGCCGCGCAAGCCGCTGATTTACGTGCTGAAGGGGCTTTGAGCCGATCGGCACGATGCCCGGGCGGCCTTCTCCCTCCGCCCGGGCACACTTCCGAGGATATCATTGCCGGGCGCCCCGTTACGAGCGTGCTTACGGGCTTTTTGCTTGAACGAAAGGCACTTCGCTCTTATAAGGCGGCCCATTCCCAACAAAAGACGTGAACAGGGGTGCCATGGCTGGCCATTCACAGTTTAAAAACATCATGCACCGCAAGGGCCGTCAGGATGCCGTGCGGTCGAAAATGTTCTCCAAGCTGGCGCGCGAAATCACCGTTGCTGCCAAGATGGGTCTGCCCGACCCAAGCATGAACGCGAGCCTGCGTCTGGCGATTCAGAACGCTAAGGCGCAGTCGATGCCGAAGGACAATATTGATCGCGCCATCAAGAAGGCTTCCGGCGCCGATACCGAGAATTACGATGCGGTCCGCTACGAAGGCTACGGCCCCGGCGGCACGGCGATCATCGTCGAGGCGCTGACCGATAACCGCAACCGTACCGCCTCGAACGTCCGTTCGATCTTCACCAAGGCCGGGGGTGCGCTTGGCGAAACCGGTTCCGTCTCTTTCTCCTTCGACCATGTCGGTGAAATCACCTACAAGCCCGAGGTCGGCGATGCCGACAAGGTGATGGAAGCCGCGATCGAAGCCGGCGCCGACGATGTCGAGAGCGACGAAGAAGGCCACACCATCATCTGCGGTTTCGAAGCGATGAACGAAGTCGCAAAGGCGTTGGAAGCAACGCTCGGCGAAGCGGAAACCGTCAAGGCGATCTGGCGCGCCCAGAACAATGTGCCGGTCGACGAAGAAAAGGCGCAGTCGCTGATGAAGCTCATCGACAGCCTGGAAGACGATGACGACGTGCAGAACGTCTACTCGAACTTCGAAGTCTCCGAAGAGATCATGGCCAAACTTTCGGCCTGATAGTTTTTACCTTCTCCCCCGGCGGGGAGAAGGTGCCCCGAAGGGGCGGATGAGGGGCATCGCACCGTAAGGGTGCTCTGATCCTGCTCGCAAATGAAGTAATTTGCCGGTAACGCCCCCTCAATCCGCGCGTGCCGCGCGACTTTACGGGGGGTGAGCCACAGGTCTCAACCCGCCCTTCGGACCCCCACTGGGGCGAAGGTATTTACGCCGCCTTCTTGAACGACGGCAGTTGCGCGAACAGTTCCACCGATCTCAGCCGCGCCTCGATGTCGTGAATCGGCATCGAGATGATCACTTCGTCCGCTTCCGTATCCTTGATGAACTGCGAGAGCTTCGCCTCGGCGGTCGCGGGCGAGCCGACGACGGCGTAGCGCAACGTGTGTTCGACATTCAGTTTTTCCATTGGCGTCCAGAAATCGTCCATATCCTTCCGAGGACGAGGGAAGGGGCCGCGGACATTGCGGCGTAGGTTGACGAATTGCTGTTGTGCCGAAGTGAAGTGATATTGCGCCTCTTCGTCCGTATTCGCGGCCGATCCCATGACGCCGACCATCACATAGGGCTTGTCGAGCGTTGCCGACGGCGTGAAGCGGTCGCGATAGATGGCAACCGCGTCGAGCAAAGCTTCCGGCGCAAAATGTGAGGCGAAGGCATAGGGCAGACCAAGCATGGCGGCGAGATGGGCGCTGTAGAGGCTCGAACCGAGCAGCCAGATCGGCACCTTGGCGCCGTTGCCGGGCACAGCAATGATCGATTGGTTCTCGTCGGCCGGGCTGAACAGCTGCTGCAGCTCGACAATATCATTGGGAAAGCTCTGGGCGCCGGCATCGAGATTGCGGCGTAGTGCCTGTGCGGTGCGCATGTCCGTGCCCGGCGCACGGCCGAGACCGAGATCGACGCGACCTGGGAACAAGGCTTCCAGCGTGCCGAATTGCTCCGCGATCACCAGCGGCGAATGGTTCGGCAGCATGACGCCGCCCGAGCCGATACGGATACGCGAGGTCGCTGCCCCGACATGGCCGATCACGACGGCCGTCGCGGCGCTGGCGATGCCGGGCATGCCGTGGTGCTCCGCCAGCCAGAACCTGGTGTAGCCAAGGGCTTCCGCCTTCTGCGCCATGCGCTTCGAGCTTTCAAAGGATTGGCTGACGGTGCTGCCCTCGGCAACGGGCGAAAGATCGAGAATGGAAAAGGGAACCATGGCAAGAGACCTGCGTGGTGAAAAGGGAAGAGCAATCCTCTCCATGTAGGAGCGCAGACATTCCATTCCAAACCCCACGCGGCAATTTCGTGAGCGTGCTTTCACGGCTGCAGAAAAGCGATGGCGTTGGGAGTTTGTTTTTGTTTTGTTCACATTTTGCTGGCACATCTGCTGCTTCAAAGATAGGTTGACGCATGCAGAACACGATTCGAATCATCGGCATCGATCCCGGCCTGCGCCGCACCGGCTGGGGCGTTATCGACACATTGGGCAATTCCCTGCGTTTCGTTGCCTCGGGCACAGTGACATCGGATGGCGAGATGGATCTGGCGTCGCGCCTCTGCCAGCTTCACGACGGGCTTGCCGACATCGTCCACAGCTACAAGCCGGACGAAGCCGCTGTCGAACAGACTTTCGTCAACAAGGATGCGGTGGCGACGCTGAAGCTCGGTCAGGCGCGCGGTATCGCCATGCTGGTGCCGGCGCGTGCCGGGCTGCAGGTGGCCGAATATGCGCCGAACGCCGTCAAGAAGGCGGTGATCGGCGTGGGCCATGGCGAGAAGCAGCAGATCCATATGATGCTGAAGATCTTGATGCCGAAAGTGGAGTTCAAAGGCAACGACGCCGCGGACGCACTCGCCATCGCCATCTGCCATGCCCACAATCGCGGTGCCAGCCGGATGCGTCAGGCGGCATTGGCGGGGTAGTCTGTTCTTGACTTGTTCTGGTGGTAATGATAATTCTTACTGCAAGGATCTGGAGAGCAAGAATGCGCGTGACATCCAAAGGGCAGGTGACCATCCCGCGCGACCTGCGCGAATTGGCCGGCATAGAGCTCAACAGCGAAGTCATATTTTCCATCGAGGATGGGAGGCTGGTTGTTGCGCCTAAGTATGGTAAGCGCGACATTGAGGATCGGCAGCGGCTCGATCGGTTCATGGCCACCCTCAAACGCTTGGAAGGGACTGGCGATCAGGATATCGATGCCGAAGCGCTGATGTCGATGACGCGTGACCGGTAGTCATGGTCACGATCATCGATACGAATGTGCTGGTTGACCTGGCCATACCTGGCTCGGCTTGGCATGCTTGGTCCAGCGGGCAGGTATTTTCCGCTTTCAAGCAAGGGCCGGTTGTTATCAATCCCATCATCTACGCGGAATTCTCGGTGCGTTACAGCAGCATGGACCGCGTTGATGAGCTGTTGCCCCAAAGTGAATTTCGCCGCGAAAGCCTGCCTTGGTCGGCAGCATTCGCCGCGGCCGCGGCTTTCAGGGTTTATCGTCAGGCGGGCGGGGGCAGAGAGCGCATTCTTCCTGATTTTTTGATCGGCGCGCATGCTGCCGTGCGTGGTTATTCCATACTGACGCGAGATCCCAAGGGCTACCGTTCCTACTTTCCTTCGCTTGACCTCATCACTCCCGAAACCCATCCCTGACGGACATCATTCATGATCGGCAAGTTGAAAGGCACTATCGAAGAGATCGGCGAGGACTATGCGCTCGTGGATGTGCATGGCGTGTGCTACGTCGCCTATTGCTCGGCACGCACGCTGTCGAAGCTCGGCTCCGTCGGTGAAGCCTGTGTTCTCTTCATCGAGACCTATGTCCGCGAGGACCAGATCCGGCTTTTCGGTTTTATGACGGTGCTTGAGCGGGAGTGGTTCAATCTTCTGCAGACCGTGCAGGGCATTGGCGCGAAGGTGGCGCTGGCGCTTTTGTCGACGCTGACGCCGGCGGAACTTGCCAACGCCATCGCGCTACAGGATCGCAGCGCCGTGTCGCGGGCACCGGGCGTCGGACCGAAGGTGGCAATGCGCATCGTCACCGAGCTGAAGAACAAGGCGCCGGCTTTTGCGGGCGAGGCGATCAATATCGGCCTCAAGCAGGAATTGGGCGAGGGCGTCGCTTCCGCTCCGGTCGCCGATGCGGTTTCTGCGCTCACCAATCTAGGCTATTCCCGGGACCAGGCCGCGAACGCGGTCGCGGCTGCGATGAAATCGGCCGGAGATGGAGCTGATAGCGCCAAGCTGATCCGGCTGGGATTGAAAGAGCTGGCGCGGTGATTCCTTGCATTTTCCATTGCTCCTTACTATTCTTCAATTGTAAGGAGATTGACCCATGACCGTGTTTTATGGAACGATGACATCGAAGGGGCAGACAACAGTGCCGGCGGAAGTCAGGGAAATTCTGAAATTGAAGCCCGGCGACAAGATCCGTTACGTTCATCGCAACGGCGAGATCATCATGAAAGCAAAAAACAAGCGAGCCATCGATCTTGCTGGAAAATTCTATGATCCGCAGCGTGCTCCGATTACGATCGAAGAGATGGATGATGTCATCGGCGATGCTATTGTTGAGCATGTTTTGGGTAAGGAATGATCGGAGTCGACACCAATATCCTGATCCGTTTCTTCCTTCAGGATGATCCTTCGCAGAATGAGAAGGTGACGAAACTATTTGCACGCCTTCCTGAAATCGGCCCAGGCTACATCAATTGCATCACATTGATGGAGTTTGCCTGGTTTTTACGCCGAAAAACGAAACTGCCGCGATCGAAAATTATGGAGGGTATTTCGGATTTGCTAGAAGCCGAAGATATCCTGCTGGAGGACGAGCTTTTGGTTGAAGAAGTGCTGGGCATTATGGCGTCTTCAGAAGTCGAATTCGCCGATACGCTCATCGCCTTGCGCAATCGCAATGCCGGCTGCAATCTGACAATGACCTTCGATGAAAAAGCCGCGAAACGCATACCCGGAATGGAACTTCTGACATGAGCGAAGCCGCACGCCTGATATCGCCGGAAAAGCGGGGCGAAGACCTGGATGTGACGCTGAGGCCGCAGTCGCTGGACGAGTTCACCGGCCAGGCGGAGGCACGCGCCAATCTCAAGGTGTTCATCGAGGCCGCGAAGGGACGCGGGGAGGCGTTGGACCACGTGCTGTTCGTTGGTCCGCCGGGTCTCGGTAAAACGACGCTGGCGCAGATCATGGCGAAGGAGCTCGGCGTCAATTTCCGCTCGACATCCGGGCCGGTTATCGCCAAGGCCGGCGATCTTGCTGCACTTCTGACCAATCTCGAAGAGCGCGATGTGCTCTTCATCGACGAAATCCATCGCCTCAATCCGGCCGTGGAAGAAATCCTCTATCCGGCGATGGAGGATTTCCAGCTTGACTTGATCATCGGCGAAGGCCCGGCGGCGCGGTCGGTGAAGATCGATTTGGCCAAGTTCACGCTGGTCGCCGCCACGACGCGACTAGGCCTGCTGACGACGCCGCTGCGCGATCGTTTCGGCATTCCGGTACGCCTGAGCTTCTATACCGTCGAGGAGTTGGAGCTGATCGTCCGGCGCGGGGCGCGGCTGATGGGGCTCGGCATGACTGAAGAAGGCGCGCGTGAGATTGCCAGGCGCGCCCGTGGCACGCCGCGCATCGCCGGCCGTCTGCTGCGCCGGGTGCGTGACTTTGCCGAAGTGGCGAAGGCCGAAGCTGTAACCCGCGAGATCGCTGACGAAGCGTTGACGCGGCTCTTGGTCGACAATGTCGGTTTCGATCAGCTCGACAAGCGCTATCTCAACATGATCGCCGTGAATTTTGGCGGTGGCCCCGTCGGCATCGAAACCATCGCCGCAGGCCTCTCCGAACCGCGCGACGCGATTGAGGATATCATCGAGCCCTACATGATCCAGCAGGGTTTCATTCAGCGCACGCCGCGCGGCCGCGTGCTGACGGCGATCGCCTGGCGGCATCTTGGAATGCAGCCGCCGAAGGACCTGGAAGCAGCGCAGTTCAGGCTGTTCCAGGAGGAAGGCGAGTGATCGACCGCCGAGGTTTCCTGAAGCTTTTCGGCGGCAGCATCGTCGGGTTGCTGGCACTTGGCGGCTATGCGTTTGGATACGAACCCGTGGTGCGTCTGAATACAGCTCGTTACCAGTTGACTCCCCCAGGCTGGACGCCGGGGCTGAAATTGAGGATCGTGGCGCTTGCCGATTTCCATGCGTGCAGGCCTTGGATGACGGCCGATCGCATCGCGTCTATCTGCGCCCGGGCCAACGATCTCGGTGGCGATATCATCGTTCTCTTGGGTGACTATACATCGGGAACGGATTTCGTAACCGGCCGTGTCGATCATCGCGTATGGGCGGGCGAGTTGGCAGCCCTCAAGGCACCACTCGGCGTACATGCGATCGTTGGCAATCATGACTGGTGGCACGATGCGGCTGCGCAAAAAAACGGACATGGTCCGACATTCAGCCACAAGGCCTTGGCCGATGCCGGAATTCCGGTTTATTCCAACCGATCAGTTCGCTTGGAAAAAGATGGATACGGCTTTTGGCTTGCGGGTGTTGAGGATCAGCTTGCCCTGCGTCGGAGCGTCCGCTGGAAGCGTCAGTTCACAGAAGGGCTCGATGATCTTGAGGGCACGCTGGCGCAGGTGAATGACGAAGCGCCTGTCATCCTGCTCGCCCACGAGCCCGATATCTTCCCGGCCGTACCGTCGCGCGTGTCGCTGACGTTGTCCGGCCATACGCATGGCGGGCAGGTTAGGGTTTTCGGCTGGTCGCCCTATCTGCCCTCGCGCTATGGCGACCGGTATATACATGGCCATATCGTCGAGGAGGATCGGCATATTATCGTCTCCGGTGGTCTGGGCTGTTCGGTCGCGCCGGTCCGTGTTGGCGTACCGCCGGAAATCGTTGTGATCGATCTGGGATAGGGCGATGTTGAAACGCAGGATCATCAGGTTGAACGCCGGTCACGAGCGATATCAGATGCGCATTGCGGGCCTCGGCTTTCGCGAGGGGCATGTCCTCGTTCATCGCGCTGTGCACGAACCGTTCTGGACTTTTCCCGGCGGCCGAGCGGAAATCGGCGAGACGTCGGAGGAGACGTTACGGCGGGAGATGATCGAAGAGCTGGGCGTTGATGTGGTGGTCGGCCGGCTGCTCTGGATGGTAGAGAATTTCTTTCGCTACGAGCGGCGCAATTGGCATGAGCTGGGGCTCTATTATCTGATGGATATTCCGCCGAGTTTTCCATTCCGGTCGGAGGAGATCGTTCATCGCCTCAAGGATGGTGACAATCATCTCGAATTCAAATGGGTACCGGCTACACGGGAGGCGCTGGTTGCGCTGGATATTCCGCCCTATTTCATAGCGGACGAGATCGAAAGCCTGCCGCAGACCGCGCGCCATCTGGTTTGGCGGGATGGTGATCTCGACAAAGCGTAGCGGAGGGAGTGCAGCATGTCCGGCTTCGATCCGATCCGCGTATTTCGCAAGCTCGCTTACAACAACGCGTTAGCGAATATCCGATTGCATCGGGCCTGTGCTGCCCTTCAGCCCGGCGAATTCGAGGCCGAGCGGGTGAGTTTCTTTCCGTCGATCAAATCGACGCTTAGTCACATCCTGACCGTCGACTGGTTTTACGTCGATGCGCTGGAAGGCGGCACGCTCGGTCTCAAGGCTTTCGATGTCGAAGAGTCGTTCGACACGCTGGATGCACTGTCGGCTGAGCAAGGCAAAATCGATCGGCGGCTCGTAGCTCTATGTGAACACCTGAACCCCGAGGGGTTGGTGCGGGTGGTCGATCTGCATCGCGACAATCGTATCCAGAGGGAACGTGCGGAGGATGTGCTGAGCCATCTTTTCCAGCACCAGACCCATCATCGCGGTCAAGTGCATGCCATGCTTGCCGGCAGCAGCGTTGCTCCGCCGCAGTTGGACGAATTCATCGTTGCCGACGACGCCAGGTTTCGAGGTGAGGAATTGGCAGCGCTTAACTGGGATGAGACGACGCTGATGCGTTGAAGGTCGTAGGCCGCAGCGGCATTGCCAATCTCGCAATCGTCTCTTCCAGCAATCCCGCGCCACCGCCGCACCAGCCGAGCGCATGGATTTTAGACGTATCCATCATGCTGACGACGCCTTGTGGCGCGGGAGCCGGCGGAGGGTGAGGACAGCCGGTTGCCCGCTGCAAATGCGCAAGGATCTGGTGCGTGTCGGTGAGAATATCCGAGAGGTTGAACGCCTCGCCGTTGATGCGGCTGGTCTCGGTCTCCAGCAGCAGGCGGATGGCGCGGCCGACATCGCGGCCGTGGACCTCGGTTCCGGCGCGAGAGGGAACCGGCTTTCCCGCAAGATAATCCGCAAAAAGATCATCCCACTTGTTCGGACGGAGATCACCGTAGACGCCTGTCGCTCTTAGGCTTGCCGCAGCAAAGCCGGGAGCGGACAGGGAGAAGAGGGCGTGCTCGGCATCACGCTTCACTTCGCCGTAGAGTGTGTTCGGCGTCGGGGTCGTGTCCTCCGTCAGCATCTCGCCAGCCAGCCGGTCACCATAGACGGCGCGCGAGGAGAGAAAGATGCAACGGCGGATGCCGGCGCGTTTCGCCGTTTCGAATAGCTTTATGCTGCCATCCTGGTTGAGCCGGCAAAAGCTTTCGGGATTATCGCCTTCGCCGCCGCGATATTTGCCGGGGACATGCGCAAAGGCCGCGTGCACGAAAAAATATGCATCGTCGAAGACGTTGCTTTGGTCTTCTGAAGGATCGAGGTGAAGTGGCACGAAGGCGACGGGCTGCGAAAAGAAGCCGGGTTCCGGCGCGTTGCGGCCGCCAACGGCAACTCGGTATCCGGCGGCAAGCAGTTCCTCGACGATATAACGACCGACGAGACCTGTTCCGCCCGAGACCAGTACTTTCATGCCGCTGCTTTCGGATTGGCGAATGCGGCTATGTCGGGCACCTCGCGACCGGCATGGAAATGGTGCCACAAATCGATCAGCGGCTTCAGTTGATCAGCCTTCGGATGATTCTGCTCCCAAGGCTTTTCATATTGATAGTGCAGGATCGAAATGCCCTTCCAGTCCCAAAGCGCGGGCATGGTGAACCATACATATTGCAGCATGTTCATGAAGACCGGCAGGCCGTGCCAATCCGGAAAGTATGTCTCGAGAAAGGTCTGGTCGGTGCGCCGCCAGAAAATGCCGGGACGATCGAGCAGTTTCAGCATGTCCTTGAAGGTCGCAAGCGAAGGCTTGGCGACGAAGACGCCGGAATTCATTCGGTGAAAATCTGCCAGGCTTTCATAAACATTGGGTGCGGCGGAAAATTCCGGATAGTCGAAGAGCTTATCGATATTCTTCAGCACCAGCGCATCCGCATCGATGAAGACGCAGGTATCGTAGTCGATGAGCTGCCAGAGTCTGAGCTTGCAGAAATTGTCGAGCGGCGAGTGGAAGGACGGCTTGCGGCCCTTGGTGAAGGGGGCACTGGCGTGGAGATTGCCGCGTGCGTGCCGCTCATTGAATTCATCGGAAAGCGGCAGATGCTCCACGTCCACCAGCCGGCAGCCGAGCCCCTCCAGCGGCGCTAGATCGCGTTCGTCGACGCCTGCCGTGTGCAGTACGACCATATCCGCTCTGGTATGGGTGCAAGAAATCGAATGCATCAACGCCTTTGCGCCCATGGCGTAATCGGCATTGGTGACGAGCGTGACAAAGGCTTGCCGCGCCCGCGGGCTGGAGCGTGGCCGCACTCCTTGCAGCATTTCGCTTCCGAACATCATGAGACCGATTTCAATCGTTTGCCTTCAGGATCGTGGTTGACCGTCGCCGCGAGATCCTTGGTCCAGGCGGAAACGGCCGGGACGCGCGAGCGATCGACGCGATAGGCGTATTTCCTGGCGACATCGACGATTTCGCTCAAAAGACCCGCTTGCAGGGTGATCGGCGCCAGGCCGAGATCGAGGAACTTGTCGTTCTTGACGATCAGGTCGTTTTCGGCGGCTTCCTTGCGCGGGTTGGGCAGATAGACGATTTCCGCACCGCTCAACTTGGCGATCATCTCGGCGAGGTCGCGGACCCGATGCGTCTCCGTCATCTGGTTGAAGATCTCGACGCGGGCATTGCGCGGCGGCGGGTTCTTCAGCGCCAGCTCGATGCAGCGCACGGAATCCTGGATGTGGATGAAGGCGCGGGTCTGGCCGCCGGTGCCGTGCACGGTCAAGGGATAGCCGATCGCCGCCTGGATGAGGAAGCGGTTAAGCACCGTGCCGTAATCGCCGTCATAATCGAAACGGTTGATGATCTGCTCGTGGCGGCGCGTCTGTTCCGTATGCGTGCCCCAGACGATGCCCTGATGCAGATCGGTGATCCTGAGGCCGTCGTTCTTGGCGTAGAACTGGAAGAGAAGCTGATCCAGGCACTTGGTCATATGGTAGATCGAGCCCGGATTGGCCGGATAGAGAATATCCTGGTTGACCGTCCGGCCATCGGCAGTCTCGATGCCTACGGGCAGGTAGCCTTCCGGAATGGCAGCGCCGACCGTGGAATAGCCGTAGACGCCCATGGTGCCGAGATGGACAAGATGGGCGTCGAGATTGAGCTCCACCAGCGCATTCAGGAGATTATGGGTGGCGCTGACGTTGTTGTTGACCGTGTAGTTCTTGTGGCGGTCGCTCTTCATCGAATAGGGCGCGGCGCGCTGCTCGGCGAAGTGCACGATCGCGTCCGGGCGATGCTCGGCGAGCCACTTCTTCAAAAGCTCATAATCCTTGGCGAGATCGATGAGGTTGAAATGGATGCGGCGGCCGGTTTCGGCGTGCCAGATGCGGGTGCGTTCCTGGATCGAATCCATGGGTGTCAGCGATTGCACGCCGAGTTCCGTGTCGATCCAGCGGCGGGAGAGATTGTCGAGAATATGGATCTCATGACCGGCGTCGGAGAGATGCAGCGAGGTTGGCCAACCAATAAAACCGTCGCCGCCCATAACCGCTATTTTCATGAGATCATTTCCTTCTGCGTCGACCGCTATCCGGCACCATTCCGGATAGTCAGTATTTATGACAATCGTTCAAAGCTTGCTTGATGGCAGAACTTCGGCCAAAGAGGGTCCCCAGATTTTTTGGAGATGCGGCGACGATGAACAGCCCCTTTCTGATTGCCGGGGAACTGGAAGCCGGTGGCCACCGGCTGGTGCAGCGAGTCTATTACGAGGATACGGATTTTTCCGGCCTCGTCTATCATGCGCGCTACCTCCACTTCCTCGAACGCGGCCGCACCGACTATTTGCGCTGCCTCGGCGTGGAACAGCGCGAGCTGCTGCATGCCGATGAGGAAGGCCTGGTTTTCGTCGTTCACCGCATGGAGATCGACTTCAGGGGACCGGCACGCATGGACGACCTGCTGGTGATTCGCACGGCGACGGAGAAGGCGGGCGGCGCCAAGATGGTGCTTTCCCAGGAAATCCGCCGCGGCGAGACGTTGCTGATCGCGGCCAAGGTCATTATCGCCGTGATCAACGCCAAGGGAAAACCGCGACGGTTACCGGAAAAGCTGGCCGCACAGATGCTGGTGGCGTCAGAGCCTGCGGTTTAGCGTCACTACGACATAGGCGGTTTGCGGTTGGCAGGCGGCCGTGCGCGGCAATGTCGCGGCCCGAAAAAGGCTCCTTGCTAAAACTTGACTTTTGTGTGAAAGAATTTCCGCGCGCAAGATTTGTTTTGTGCCTGCCGCCGGTTTCGCCGGTCCGTCCCTTCCAGGAGACAGAATAAGGTTCGTCACCGTCCAATCTTTCATGCTCCGACGCTAACATTCTTTTAACCATAATAGTGTCTTACTGCCCTTGTCGGAGTTTGTGCGGAGCACGCCTTCCTTTGACCAAATTTGACGGCAAGAAGGCAGTTGTAAGCTTGGAAGGCTTTGACCAGGGCGTTCAGCGGCGGCTGCCAAACATTTCTTGTGAGATCACTTTTAGCCGCCCGGTCTAGCGCCGGGCGTTTGGATTCGGGGATTTTGGATCAATGGAACAAGTAGCATTGGCAGCGGCCACCACACCGGACATCACTCTCTGGTCGCTTTTCATGCAGGCGGGCTTTGTGGTCAAGCTCGTGATGCTCGGACTGCTCGCGGCATCTGTATGGACCTGGGCGATCGTCATCGACAAATATCTGAGCTACGCTCGGGCACGCCGGCAGTTCGATCATTTCGAACAGGTCTTCTGGTCGGGACAGTCGCTCGAGGAGCTCTATCGCACGCTTTCGGAGCGTACCAATACGGGGCTGAGTGCCATCTTCGTTGCCGCCATGCGCGAATGGAAGAAGTCCTTCGAGCGCGGAGCGCGTTCGCCGATCGGCCTGCAGATGCGTATCGATCGCGCCATGGACGTCACGCTGGCGCGTGAATCGGAACATCTGGTCGCCCGCCTCGGATCGCTTGCGACCATCGGCTCCGCCGGTCCGTTCATCGGCCTGTTCGGCACCGTCGTCGGTATCATGACCTCGTTCCAGGCGATCGCCGGTTCGAAGTCGACCAACCTCGCGGTCGTTGCTCCCGGTATCGCAGAAGCCTTGCTCGCGACCGCGATCGGCCTCGTCGCCGCTATCCCGGCGGTTATCGCCTACAACAAGTTCTCGGCCGATGCCGGCAAGCTGTCGGCGCGCATGGAAGGTTTTGCGGACGAATTCTCCGCCATCCTGTCGCGCCAGATCGATGAGAAGCTGCAGCCGCGCCAGGCAGCGCAATAAGTCGCTGACGGAACCGGAGTAAATCACATGGCAATGTCTGTTGGAGGCAAAGGTGGCGGCGGTGGCCGCCGGGGCGGGCGTCGCGGCGGTAGCCGGGGCGGCCCTATCGCCGATATCAACGTGACGCCGCTGGTCGACGTCATGCTCGTGCTGCTGATCATCTTCATGGTGGCCGCGCCGATGATGACATCAGGTGTTCCGATCGACCTGCCGCAAACGCAGGCCGGCGCCTTGAATGCCCAGACCCAGCCGATCACCATTTCCATCAAGCAGGACGGCCAGGTCTTCCTGCAGGAAACGCAGATCGACGTGGCCGAGATTGCCGCCAAGCTACAGGCGATCGCCACCACCGGCTATAATGAACGTATTTTCGTACGTGGCGACGGGAAAGCGCCTTATGGCGTCATCGCCGACGTCATGTCGCGCATTCAGGAGGCTGGTTACAAGAATATCGGCCTGGTTACGCAGCAGATAACGGATCACTGACGGATCGCCATGAAGCGTAGCATCGCCACATCTGCGGTCATTCACATCTTGGTGCTGATCGGCGCCATGTTGACGCTGAGTGCGCCTGCGCCTCTGGAGACGCCGGAAAGCACGGCGATGGACGTCGATATCGTCCCTGCCGATCAAATGCAGCAGGGCGAGAAGAAAGCGCCGGTTACGGATCACGTCGCACGGAAGCAGACGACGAAGCAAGATCAGGTTGCCAATGCTCAGAACGTCGGCGAGAACAACGTCGATATCAAGAACCCCGTCGTGCCGACCCAACGGCCAGAGAGCGACACAGCGGCATTAGCACCGAAGAAGGTGGATACGCCTGTCCCGCAAAACGATCCGCGACCGAACGACGTCAAGACGATCGAGCAGCAGGATACTGAAGCGGCGCCAAAGGAAGTGGCCGCCATTCCGCAGCAGAAGCCGGACGTGACGCCCACTCCAACGCCAACGCCCCCGCCGCCGAAGACGGAACCGACGCCGCAGAAGGCCGAGCTCACGCCTGCTCCGACCCCAACACCCACGCCAACTCCCACTCCGCAAAAGGCTGATCCGAAGCCGGTAACCGAAAATCCGACCGAGCAGGCTGCACAGCCACCGGCGGACAAAGTTCCCGTTCCCGATGTGAAGCCGCAGCCAGTGCAGCCGCCGAAGACCGCGGAGACGAAGCCCGACCCAAAACCGGAGCCGAAGCCCGTTACGAAGCCGCAACAAGTGGCGGACGCCAAGCCGACGGCGAAGCCCACGGACAAAACGACGACGCAGAGCACGAGCAAGAATACCTCGACCGATGACGGCCAGAAGGACAGTGACAAGAAGCGCGAGACTGCCAAAGGCTCCAACAAGGGGCTGGACGACGGCCTTGCTGATCAGATCGCAAACGTTCTGAACAATACATCGTCAAAGGGCGGTGCGGCGCGTTCCTCCAAACAGGCTTCCGCCGGCGCCGATACCCAGGTCACCTCGCGCGGTGGCATGAAGTCGCTTGGCGGAGGCAAGCTCAGCCAGAGCGAGCAGGACGGCTTGCGCGATCTGATTGCCAAATACTGGAACCTGATGCCTGGCCTCGAAGGTGCAAGCGACGTCCGGATCAAGGTGCATTTCAGGCTCGACAAGTCTGGGCAGATCGTCGGCGAACCGGAGGCGACGACGAGTGGCGGGCCGGCGTCGACGCAATCGGCAATGCAGAGCGCCGCTGTGCGTGCCGTGCAGCGGGCACAGTCGGACTACCTGAAGATCCTGCCGCCCGATAAATATGACACCTGGCAGGAAGTCGTCGTGAACTTCAGTGCAGCGGATCTGGGGATGTGATGACGAACTATTGTCCCCGTTTCGGCCTGAGCTTGCTTGTGGCTCTTGGGATCATGCTGGCAGGTTCGGTGTCAGCTCAGCCTGCGAATGCCGCCGGCGCGCGTCCGCTTGAGCACGCGGCTGCGGATGGCATTCGCGCAAAAGTGGCGGAGAATTGGAATATCACGCCGGGGCTGCCTGGCATGAAGAATGTCCATGTCCAAATTCGCCTCAGGCTCGATCGCACTGGGCAGATCACGGGCGAGCCATACGTCACGACAAGGGGCGGTCCCAAAGAGACGCAGATCGCTGCTGCGGCAAGCGCTGTGCGCGCACTCCTCAGGGCGGCGCCTTTCAAGAATTTGCCGCGGGCTCAATTCGACAATGAAACTAGCGCGGTCGAAGTCATACTGAACTTCGCACCGGGCGACATGGCGCTTTAATGCTGAAAGGCTTGGCACATATGATTAGAAAATCCCTCGTTCGTCTCCTGCTGGTGCTGGCAGGCCTGACGGCAGCCCTCGCCACTCCGGCCTATGCTGTGGTCGAGATCAACATCAACAAGGGCAACGTCCAGCCGATGCCAATCGCCATCACCGACCTTCTGTCGAATGATGGCCTCGGTGCCCAGGTCTCCGGCGTCATCGCTGCCGACCTGCAGCGGTCCGGCCTGTTCGCACCGATCAACAAGCAGGCCTTTATCGAGAAGATCAGCAATCCCGATTCGACACCGCGCTTCCAGGATTGGACCGCAATCAACGCTCAGGCGCTGGTGACCGGCCGGGTGACGCAGGAGGGCGGCCGCCTACGCGCCGAGTTCCGCCTGTGGGACACCTATGGCAACCAGCAGATGGTCGGCCAGCAGTTCTATGCGCAGCCGGACAACTGGCGCCGGGTCGCCCACATCATCGCCGACGCGATCTATGAGAAGATCACGGGCGAGAAGGGCTATTTCGACACCCGCGTCGTGTTCGTCGCCGAAAGCGGCCCGAAGACGGCCCGCAAGACGCAGCTCGGCATCATGGACCAAGACGGCTTCAATGCCCGCATGCTGACTGATGGCAGCGACCTCGTGCTGACGCCGCGCTTCTCGCCGAACCGGCAGGAAGTGACCTACATGTCCTTCGCCAACCAGCAGCCCCGCGTCTATCTGCTGCAACTGCAGACGGGCCAGCGCGAGCTGGTCGGCAATTTTCCCGGCATGACCTTTTCGCCGCGCTTCTCGCCGGATGGCCAGCGGGTGATCATGAGCCTGCAGCAGGAAGGCAATGCCAACATCTATACGATGGATCTGCGTTCGCGCACGACGACCCGCCTGACGTCGACGGCCGCCATCGATACGTCGCCGTCCTATTCGCCTGACGGCACGCAGATCGCCTTCGAAAGCGACCGCGGCGGCAAGCAGCAGATCTATGTGATGAATGCGGATGGTTCTAACCAGCACCGCATTTCCTTCGGCGACGGCGCCTATTCGACGCCGGTCTGGTCGCCGCGCGGCGATCTTATTGCCTTCACCAAGCAGTCCGGCCAGTCGTTCTCCATCGGCGTCATGAAGCCGGACGGTTCGGGCGAGCGTCTGCTGACCACGGGCTTCCATAATGAAGGTCCGACCTGGGCGCCGAATGGCCGCGTCATCATGTTCTTCCGCGAACCGCAGGGTTCCAGCGGACCGCAGCTCTATTCGATCGACCTGACGGGTTACAACGAACAGAAGATCCCGACCCCGGGCTTCGCCTCAGACCCGGCCTGGTCGCCGCTCCTCGAGTAGGGCGGGTCAGGCATGATCGTGATCGACCTTCGGGCCGCGAAAGGCGCGAAGCTGTTTGGGACAAGATCATGCAAAGAACAGCTTGAGCGGGCGGTGGCTCGAAAATTCGCTGATCCGCTCAAGCGTCACTTTGTCGCCGCAAAGTCCTGTGAGTGGACCATTTCGGGACAAGTTTAGGACATCATTAACCATATTTGTTGGCATCGGATTAACCGAACCCGGTTACAGTCTGGCAACCCTGATAGAGACGTAAGGAGAGACCGGCCATGAGCCGCATCGCAAACCCGGCCGTTGGCCACATGCAAAACCTCGCCCGCAACCCGATCATGATCGCACTTTTCGTCGGCCTTTCATTGGCTGGCTGCGCTTCTAAAAAGGGCTTGCCGAACGATGCCAACGGTCTTGGCCTCAATGGCGCCGGCAATGCCGCTCCGGGCTCGCCGCAGGATTTCACGGTCAATGTTGGCGATCGCATCTTCTTCGATACCGACAGCTCGTCGATCCGCGCCGATGCCGCCCAGACGCTCGATCGTCAGGCTCAGTGGCTCGCCCGTTATCCGAACTATGCAATCACCGTCGAAGGCCATGCCGACGAGCGCGGTACGCGCGAATACAACCTCGCTCTCGGCGCCCGCCGTGCTGCCGCTACCAAGGACTATCTCGCTTCGCGCGGTGTTCCGGCTCAGCGCATGAAGACGATCTCCTACGGCAAGGAACGCCCGGTCGCCACCTGCGACGATATTTCCTGCTGGTCGCAGAACCGCCGCGCCGTCACCGTGCTCAACGGCGCTGGTTCCTGATAGGCCGAAATTCAGGTCCAAATGCACAAAGGCGGTCCCCGTGGCCGCCTTTACTTTTTTGACCACACTTTGGCCGAACTCCGTTGCTTTTTGAGATTAATTGTAAAAATCTCCTGTTCGCGCCCTGGGGTGCGAAGAATCAATGGGCAGGATGATCCATATGAGAAAACTTGTCGTGGCGAGCTTGCTTTGTCTCGCCGCCGTCGCTGGCAGCGAGCGTGACGCGTCTGCCTTAAATCTGTTCGGACTTCATTTGGGCGGTCGCAGTGCATCGGAACAGGCCGTTCCGAACAATGCCGCTCCCCAGAGGCAATTCGGGCAGGCACCGGTCATCAACGTTCAAAACAGCGATGCTGAAGTCCGCTTGCAGCAGCTTGAGGACCAGATGCGCCAGTTGAACGGCCGCGTCGAAGAAATGAGCTATCAGTTGCTGCAGATGCAGGAACAGATCCGCAAGACGCAGGAAGACAATGAATTCCGCTTCCAGCAGCTTGAAAAGCGTGGCGGCGGAGGCACTGGCGGCGCAGCCGGCACCAGCAGCGGCGGCTCGATGAAGAAGAGTGAGGCCGATGTCCCGGCGCAGGGCGGCGGCGGTCAGCAGCAGGACGACATTGCCGGCGTCATCAGCGATTCGCAAGGCGGCGACACGCCGAATACCGCGCAACAGGGCGGCGGTTCCGGCAAGCCGCCGAGCCAGCTTGGCTCGATCCAATTCGATCAGAACGGCAAGCAGGTTGGCTCGACGGCAACGCGCGCCAACAACGGTTCGGGCGCGGCACCTGCTGCCGGCTCCGGAACGCAGACGGCCTCGCTCGGCAACGAAGGCGATCAGTACAAATCGGCCTACGGCCACGTCCTGTCCGGCGACTACAGCGTCGCCGAACAGGAGTTCCGCCAATATATCGACAGCTACCCGAACAGCTCCCGCGCAGCCGATGCCAACTTCTGGCTTGGCGAAGCACTTTATTCGCAGGGCAAATACAATGATGCGGCCAAGACTTTCCTGAACGCGCATCAGAAATACAGCACCTCGGAAAAGGCGCCGGAAATGCTGCTGAAGCTTGGCATGTCGCTCGCCGCGCTGGACAACAAGGATACGGCTTGTGCGACGCTGCGCGAAGTGACCAAGCGTTATCCGAAGGCTTCGAAGGCCGTTACCACCAAAGTAGCTAGCGAACAAAAGCGTCTTGCCTGCTGATCGAGATGTCGGGTGAAGCTGTGACTGGTGCTGCCACAGCCCAAATGCCAGACGCCGCAGCGGCCGATTTTATTCATTCCCTTTTCAAGCCCGCCCATATTCTGGTCGCCATTTCCGGCGGCAGCGATTCGACCGGCCTCCTGGCTGCTTTAGCCGAGCAGCTGAAATCTTACCCGAATTCAGACATCGCCCTTTCCGCCGCCACGATCGATCATGGTTTGCGGCCGGAGTCTGCCGATGAAGCGCGCGATGTTGCCGCCCTCTGCGTTTCGCTTGGCGTACCCCATATTATTCGCCGCTGGGAGGGCGAAAAGCCGAAGAGCGGTATCATGGCGGCTGCGCGCGAGGCGCGTTATGGGCTGCTTGCCGATATCGCCGCCGAAATCTCTGCCACCCTTGTCGTTACCGCCCACACGCTTGATGACCAGCGCGAGACCTTGGCCATGCGCGCTGCACGTTCGAACGAGACTGAAAGCGTTGGCGGCACCGGCATCGCCGACGCCATGCTATTCAATCGGCGTCTTTGGATCGTCAGGCCGTTTCTCGCCTGCTGGCGGGCGGATATTCGGACCTATCTCGCCCGGCGGGGCATGTCCTGGCTGGATGATCCCAGCAATGAGGATGTTCGCTATGAGCGCGTGCGCACGCGCAAACGCTTGGCGCAGGATGCCGCGTCACCTTTGGCATCTGACGGCGGGGCGGCTCGTGCGGTACTTTCGACGGAAGCTGCTGCATGGCTGGACAGATATGTGATGGTTTATGCGGGCGTGCTTTGCGCCGTCGGCCGCGATGCGCTGGCGGCTGACGAGGCAGTTCTCTCCTATGCGCTCCCTTATCTTACGGCCGTATTCGGCGGTGAACCCTACGGGCCGGGCCGCGAACGGATGCGTCGCATCCTGGATTTCATCGGCGAGGGAAAGCCGGGGCGGCGCACGGCGGGCGGGGTTGTTTTCGATCTGCGCCGCGACGGGCTTTATCTCATGCGCGAAAACCGTGATATCCGGCCGCTTGAGCTTGCATCAGGAGCGGCTGGCATATGGGATGGCCGCTTTCAGATCATTAATCGCGGCACGACCGCCGTCCGTATCGAAGCAGCGGGCGCGAGAGGTGCTGCGGAATTTCCGGAGGGTTTGCCGAAAGGTGCCGTGCAGCGTGCGCGGGCGGTGCTGCCGCTGGTCATCAGCGGCGACGGCGAAAACGCCGCGTCTGCCGCGATTGTGCCGTATCTTGCGCCTTTCGACCGCTTTTTGACACGATTCGATCTCACATTTGCGGATCGGTTGTCGGCCTGCTTTGGCCGTGAACCCTATGCGCGGCCGCCACTTTGAGGGTTATTGACGGAAAAAACATGTGGCGATGCGGTTTGCCTTGGCAATGGCTTGGCGCAACCCTATGTTAGGGATCAAGTAATGCCGCCGTTCGACGGCGGAAGTTTCAGTGCTGGGGAGTTCGATGAACCCTAATTTTCGTAATTTCGCTCTGTGGGCAATCATAGCTTTATTGCTGATTGCTCTGTTCAGCATGTTCCAGAACGCGCCGGCACAAACAGGCTCCAGGGAAATTCCATATTCGCAGTTCCTCCGGGAAGTTGATTCAGGCCGCGTCCGCGACGTTACCGTTACCGGCAATCGCGTGGTCGGCAGCTATGTCGAAAACGGAACACCCTTCCAGACCTATGCTCCGGTCGTGGACGACAGCCTGCTTGAACGCCTGCAAAGCAAGAACGTCAACATTGTCGGCCGCCCGGAATCGGATGGTTCCTCGAGCTTCCTGAGCTATCTCGGCACGCTACTGCCGATGCTCCTGATCCTTGGCGTCTGGCTGTTCTTCATGCGGCAGATGCAGGGTGGCTCGCGAGGCGCCATGGGCTTCGGCAAGTCCAAGGCCAAGCTTTTGACGGAAGCGCATGGCCGCGTCACCTTCGATGATGTCGCCGGTGTCGACGAAGCCAAGCAGGACTTGGAAGAAATCGTGGAATTCCTGCGCGACCCGCAGAAGTTCCAGCGTCTTGGCGGCCGTATTCCGCGTGGCGTTCTGCTCGTCGGCCCTCCGGGCACGGGTAAGACGCTTCTGGCGCGCGCCATTGCCGGCGAGGCCAATGTGCCGTTCTTCACCATTTCCGGTTCCGACTTCGTCGAAATGTTCGTCGGGGTCGGCGCCAGCCGCGTCCGCGACATGTTCGAACAGGCCAAGAAGAACGCGCCCTGCATCATCTTCATCGACGAAATCGACGCCGTCGGTCGCCATCGCGGCGCCGGTCTCGGCGGCGGTAACGATGAACGCGAGCAGACGCTGAACCAGTTGCTGGTCGAGATGGACGGTTTCGAAGCCAATGAGGGCATCATCCTCATTGCGGCCACCAACCGCCCCGACGTTCTCGACCCGGCGCTGCTGCGCCCGGGCCGTTTCGACCGTCAGGTCGTCGTGCCGAACCCGGACATCGTCGGCCGCGAGCGCATTCTGAAGGTGCACGCCCGCAACGTGCCGCTGGCTCCGAATGTCGATCTGAAGACTCTTGCCCGCGGTACGCCCGGCTTTTCCGGCGCGGACCTGATGAACCTCGTCAACGAAGCCGCCCTGATGGCCGCGCGCCGCAACAAGCGCCTGGTCACCATGCAGGAATTCGAAGACGCCAAGGACAAGATCATGATGGGCGCGGAGCGCCGCTCTTCGGCGATGACCGAGGCGGAAAAGAAGCTCACCGCCTATCACGAAGCCGGTCATGCGATCACGGCGCTCAACGTCGCCATCGCCGATCCGCTGCATAAGGCGACCATCATTCCGCGCGGTCGTGCGCTCGGCATGGTCATGCAGCTTCCCGAGGGCGACCGCTACTCGATGAGCTACAAGTGGATGGTATCGCGCCTCTGCATCATGATGGGCGGCCGCGTTGCTGAAGAACTCACCTTCGGCAAGGAGAACATCACTTCCGGCGCGTCCTCGGACATCGAGCAGGCCACCAAGCTTGCCCGCGCGATGGTTACGCAATGGGGCTTTTCCGATGAGCTCGGCCAGGTTGCCTATGGTGAAAACCAGCAGGAGGTCTTCCTCGGCCACTCCGTCTCGCAGTCGAAGAATGTCTCCGAGGCGACCGCGCAGAAGATCGACAACGAAGTCCGCCGCCTGATCGACCAGGCCTATCAGCAGGCCAGGGATATCCTCACTGAGAAGCACGACGAGTTCGTGGCATTGGCCGAAGGCCTGCTCGAATATGAAACGCTGACCGGCGAAGAGATCAAGGCGCTGATTCGCGGCGAAAAGCCCGCTCGCGATCTCGGCGACGACACCCCCCCGAGCCGCGGCTCGGCGGTGCCGAAGACCGGCGCTAAAAAGGATGGCCAGCTAGGTACCAAGGGCGACGAGCCCGAAGGTGGTTTTGAGCCGCAGCCGCGCTGACCAACGGAGCCGATTGAACATGTAAACGAAGAGGCCAGTTCTCCTTTGATCAGGGAGCTGGCCTTTTTTTGATGGTCGAGGGTAGCGAACGGAATATCTCTATGAGCGAAGCATCCGTGATCCTCAGCTCCACGATCACCTGTCCGATCTGCCGCTTCAAGGCGACCGAAACGATGCCATTAGACGCTTGTCAGCATTTCTATGAATGCAAGGGCTGCGGTGCCATCCTTCGGCCGAAGGTCGGCGATTGTTGTGTGTTCTGCTCATACGGAACCGTTCCTTGTCCGCCGATGCAGGCTCAGGGCAGGGGCGAGCGCGAGTAAGGATGTGAGAATGATCCGCGTTTCCAACTGCAGCCGTACCAACGGCCACTGCATTTACGCCGATAGACTAGGAGGCCGGCTCCGTTTCATGGGGAAACTGGCCTTTTTTAGTGCTTATTAACGGTAACGCGTTGTAATACGCTTTCTTGGTAATTTAAGTGCCGAGTTTTGCAATCTATGGCATGAGCCTCAAGCATCGATGTTCGCGCCGCCCATGGAATTCCGGGGAGGAGAACGGGATGCCGCAGTCCCCCAGAGGGACGCAGCAATCACGGGAGTGCATATGAAACGTCGCTATTTCGGAACGGACGGAATCCGCGGTCAATCCAATATTTATCCGATGACGCCGGATCTCGCCATGCGCGTGGGCATCGCCGCCGGCACGATCTTCCATCGGGGTAGTCATCGACATCGAGTGGTCATCGGCAAGGATACCCGTCTCTCCGGTTATATGCTGGAAAACGCCATGGTGGCGGGCTTTACCGCAGCCGGTGTCGATGCGTTCGTTCTCGGCCCTATCCCGACACCCGCTGTCGCCATGCTGACGCGGTCGCTTCGTGCCGATATCGGCGTCATGATCTCCGCTTCGCACAATCCTTACGAAGACAACGGCATCAAGCTTTTCGGCCCCGACGGCTACAAGCTGTCCGATGATCTCGAAACGAAGATCGAGGATCTGCTGGAAAAGGACATAACGGCCCATCTTGCCAAGTCCGAGAACATCGGCCGCGCCAAGCGCGTCGACGGCGTGCACGACCGCTATATCGAACATGCCAAACGCACGCTGCCGCGCGATGTTACCCTTCAGGGCCTGCGCATCGCCATCGATTGCGCCAATGGCGCCGCCTATAAGGTTGCGCCCGCAGTGCTGTGGGAACTCGGCGCCGACGTCGTGACCATCGGCAACGAGCCGAACGGCACCAACATCAATCTCAATTGCGGTTCCACCAGCCCGGTCGCGCTGCAGAAGAAGGTGGACGAAGTGCGTGCCGATATCGGCATTGCGCTCGATGGCGATGCCGATCGTGTCATCATCGTGGACGAAACCGGCACGATCATCGACGGCGACCAACTAATGGCCGTTATCGCCGAGAGCTGGGCCGAGAGCCAGTTGCTGCGTGGCAACGGCATCGTCGCGACCGTCATGTCCAATCTCGGTCTGGAACGCTTCCTGGAAGACAAGGGAATGGCACTTGCCCGCACCGCGGTCGGCGACCGTTACGTTGTCGAGCATATGCGCCAGCACAATTACAATGTGGGCGGCGAGCAGTCCGGCCATATCGTGCTCTCCGATTACGGCACGACCGGCGACGGCCTCGTGGCGGCACTGCAGATACTGGCTGCGGTCAAGCGCACCGGCAAGCCGGTCAGCGAAGTCTGCCGGCGCTTCGAACCGGTGCCGCAGCTCCTGCGTAATGTCCGCATTTCCGGCGGCAAGCCGTTGGAAGACATACAGGTGCGCCAGGCGATCGCCGATGCCGAAAATGAGCTCGCCCGTAATGGCCGCTTGGTTATCCGCCCCTCCGGCACCGAGCCGCTGATCCGCGTCATGGCGGAGGGCGACGACCGGGGCCAGATCGAGCGCATTGTCGGCGGCCTGATCGATGTGATCTCGAATGTCCGCAATGCTGCCTGAGTAAGCTGTCGGCTATTCAGATATCGGCATGAATCCATGGCCGCCTCACCGAGGCGGTCATTGGCATAGATTGGCTACGGACGAGGCGAAAGACCGGTTGCGAGTGCCGCCGGCATCGTCTCCGGCAAAGCATCACCGAAACATTTCGCCGGGATAGGCACCCCAGAGCATGTTCTGCTTGATATAGCCGCTTGCGGAATGCTTCTGCACGGAGACGCTGCACCAAATGCCGGTGCAGGAGCGCAGCGACAGCAGAACGCCGGGCTGCAGTTCGGCGATAAGTGTGGCGGTCGTTTCCGGGCTTCCGCGCAACATTGCGTTTGTCTTCAGCCATGGCCCGACAACCGCCGTGCGCAGCCCCGAAAGAAGCGCGCTATGCATCCAGCCGGTGGTGCCGGTGTCATCGCGCACCTGCCGCCAATGGCCGTATTCATCAATGATCTCCAGCGGCAGGCCGGGTTTCGTATAGATCCATTTGGTGGGATAGATCGTCGACGGTCCTGCGCGCATACGCGCTTTATGGGCCTTCAGCGACACGTAGCGAGGGATCGGCAGCCCCGTCTCCCGCCCCTTGTTCCAACTCGTAGCGGCAACGGGCAGCGCCCGCATTGGTGCAGCGATGGCTGCGGTCGTCAGAAAGATCAGAGCAAGGCCAAAACCGGCGCATAGATTGTGAAAGTAAGTCAATGACTTCCTCTATATTTTGCGCCCCGGCTTCCCTCATGGTAGCGGCTCGATTATTGCCAATTGGTTTAAAAGTCGGAAATAGCTTATGGGGCCGACTATCCCCTGGCGTAAAAGACCACTAATACCGAGGCTCAATGATGTTGACTCAACGGATTCCGTTTTTGGTCAAATCATGATTCAACATGGCGGAAGGAGATTTCGCCATGGGAACAGCACTGAAGATCCGCGAGGACTATACGGCTGATGAATTGCGTCGGCTGGCGAGGCAGAGCCGGGATGCAGATTGGTCCCGCCGGTTGCTTGCCTTGTCGGTCATTTACGAGGGCGGTTCGCGGAGCCAGGCGGCGTCGATTGGCGGGGTGGGTTTGCAGATCATCCGCGATTGGGTTGAGCGTTTCAATCTGCACGGTCCTGATGGTCTGAAGACAGGCAAGGCGACGGGGCGGGAGCCCTTGCTCGATGACAAGCAGCGCAAGGCGCTTGCCGAGGCGGTCGAGAAAGGTCCTGTTCCCTATCTCGATGGCGTCGTGCGCTGGAGGCTCGTTGATCTGGTGCAATGGCTTTGGCAGGAGCATCGTGTCTTGGTGAGCCGCCAGACGCTGGGGCGCGAGTTGAATGCCATGGGCTATCGCAAACTCACCGCACGTCCCAAGCACCATGCACAAGACCCGCAAGCGATCGAGGAATTTAAAAAAACTTCCCCGCCGCAGTGGCGGAAATCGCTGCCGGAGCCGCTAAAGGAAAACGAATAGAAATCTGGTTCCAGGACGAAGCCCGCATCGGCCAGAAGAACAAGATCACCCGTCGCTGGGCCAAGCGCGGAACACGGCCCTCAGCGCCGCACGACCAGCGCACGAGATCGGCCTATATCTTCGGTGCGATTTGCCCGAAGCTCGGCAAGGCCGCCGCACTCGTCATGCCGTGGTGCGACACCTATGCCATGAACCAGCATCTGATGGAAATCTCCCGCCATGTCGCCGAAGACGCCCACGCTATCCTCATCATGGATCAGGCGGGCTGGCACATGTCCAACAATCTCACCGTGCCCGAAAACGTCACCATCTTGCCGCTGCCGCCAAAGTCGCCCGAACTCAACCCGGTTGAAAACCTCTGGCAGTTCATGCGCGAAAACTGGCTCTCCAACCGCGTCTTCAAATCTTACGAGGACATCGTCGATCACTGCTGCGATGCTTGGCACAAGCTCCAACGCCAGCCTTGGCGCGTCATGTCAATCGGCCACAGAAAATGGGCCGATGAGTTCTAATCATTGAGCGTTGGTATAACAGGACAATCCTCTTCCATGAATTTAATTTCACGAATTGCTAATGTATAAGGCAAAGTATATCTCGTAAGTAAACAGAGTAAATATTCGTAGTTAATTAGGTTTTAACCCTTATCATTCATTATCCTTATCATGTCTTTCGATTGGCAGGCGTTTGTCGTGCCAAGGGCAATAAATTTGGAGCCAAAGCCATGATGATGAGAACTTTGATAGGAGCCGCTGCCGCTCTGCTTTTCGGCACATCCTCTTTTTCGGCTGATCTCTATACGCCGGAGCCGGCAAAGCAGGCGCCGGAAGTGGCCATCAGCCAATCGAGCGGCTGGTATCTGCGCGGCGATGTCGGTTATGCCTTCACCAATCTGCGCGGCGCCAACTATTTCCAAGGCTCGAACTCCAGTCTTGTCGATTTCGATAGGGCCAGTCTCGATGACAATGTGACGCTCGGCGGTGGTGTCGGTTACCAGATCAACAACTACCTGCGTACGGACGTGACGCTGGATTATCTCTTCAAGTCCGATTTCAAAGGCTCGACGCACGGCGATTGCGGAGCTTGCGGCCCGGGTTTCACCGCCGTCCCGGCGACCTCCCGAGATGTGGCGTCGCTGACGGCCTATAGCTTGCTTGCCAACGCCTATGTCGATATCGGCACCTACGGCATCTTCACCCCCTATGTGGGCGGCGGTCTCGGCGGCACCTACGTTAAATGGAGCAACCTGAAGAATACCTCCTGCTCCGACGCCGATTCGAGCTCCTGCGACGGCACCGTTACGCATAAAGGCCGCGGTAGCTGGCGCTTCACCTACGCGCTGATGGCCGGTACGTCGATCGACCTCTCGTGCAATCTCAAGGCCGATGTCGGCTATCGCTTCCGCCATGTGGAAGGCGGCGATATGTTCGGCTATGCGGAAAACGGTGGCCCCGGCTATGACAAGGGCCTGAACCTGCATGAAGCCCGCATCGGCGCCCGCTATACTTTCGGCGGTTGCCAGACTGCCGCCTACATGCCGCCGGCCGATATCCCGATCCAGCAGCCGGTATATAAGTAAGCCTCTTCACATCCAAGCCATTGAAAAGCCGTCCGGTTCGTCCGGGCGGCTTTTTCTTTTTTCTCGCGCCGTTAAGGCAATTCAGCCGCGTTTTAAACCTTCATTAACCATGAATTCCCTATGGTTAATGAAATGACAATGGCTGCGGCTCCGCCCCGGTCTCTCCTCCCGGAGAGCCGGAACGGCGGGGGCGATAGGGGGCAGGCCGGCTTGAAAGCCAAGCGCCGGCCCGAGGTTGGAAGGCGAGGGGTAATGATCCGTTTCGAGGCTTTGGCGCTGGCCGCGATGATGGCGAGCGCGGTTGCAGGCCCTGCCTTTGCGGGTGATCCGCCGCCGGAAATCAAGATGCCCGAAGTCAGCGTCAAGGATGCCCGGGGCTGGTACGTACGTGGCGATTTCGGCTATGCCGTCAATGCCAGCCATGACGACACGACCTTCCGCGCGTATAACGCGACCAGCGGCGACTACAGTTCCGGCCGCTTCGATTCCGATCGCTTCAGCGGCGATTTTTCGGGAGGGCTTGGCGTCGGCTATCAGTTCAATGACCTGTTGCGTGCCGACCTCACCGGTGACTATTTCAGCGGCGATTTCGATGGCCGGATTTCAAGCGCGTCGCCCTGTGCCGGCGGCGCGGCCGGTACGGGTTGCTCCAGCAAAGCGCGCTCTTCTTTCAAGGCCGGCAGCCTGATGGTGAACGGCTATGTCGATCTCGGCACGCTCGCAGGCTTCACGCCCTATGTCGGCGCCGGTCTGGGCGCAACAAGGGTTTCCTGGAATAGTGTCAATACCATCGGCTCCTGCGTCGACGGTGCCTCCGGCTGCGGCGGTGCTGCTTCGGTCAGCACGCGTTATCCCGGCGAAAGCGATTGGCGCATGACCTATGCCTTGATGGCCGGCGTCGCCTATGAAGTGGCGCCGAATGTGAAGGTGGATCTCGGCTATCGCTTCTCGCATGTCGCAGGCGGTGACATGTTCGGCTATTCGGCTGCGGATTCGGCGGCCGGCGCCGGCGGCACGATGGGTCGCGATGGAGCCCTGTCGCGGCACGAGATCCGTATCGGTTTGCGAATCACCACCTGGTAGGATCGCCTGCCTAACTAAGATGCCGTCAGTACGTAGGCGATGCGGCGGAAGAAATCCAAAGTGCGGAAGAGGTGTGCGGGAATGCGCCGCCATGCTGCGGATTTCGCGGCGCGGTAGTCGCGGCGCCAGCCGATCATCGTGGTCCGCTGCAGCGGGCTGAAGCCGACGATGTTGGCGCGCGTCGTGTAGATGGATGTGCGCATATCCCAGCCGCGTTCGACGGCGACATCCCAGGGCAGGGACATGACCGCGAGTGCCTTGACGATCTTTTCCGCACCGCTGCGTGTGACGAGGTAGCACGCGGTCGAGCCTTGCGGGCCGAACAGGCAGCGGCCGATCATATCTCCCGTGCGGCTGCGGGTCGCGGCCTGGAAGCCGCCCCAACGATGGTTGACGAGCTTGATGACATCGGCGTTGGGGGCCGCTTCCTTTGCCGCCGTGGCGCGAGCGAGAAAATCGCCGTCCAGCGCTATGTCGTCTTCGATGATGACGGCGGATTCGCTGCCATCGGCAAGAAATTGGCGCAGCGCCATCAGATGACTGCGGTAGCAGCCATATTCGCCGGGCAGGATCACCCTGCCGTGCCGACGACGGAAACGCTCGTGATCGACGTCGATCCATTGATCCCGCGGCAAAAGAGCGCCGTCGATACCCTCGACGCGCTCGATCTTGATGCCGAATTGATCGCTCTGCCGCTTGATTTCCGCCAATCTCTCCGTCGCTCGATCAATATTGATCAGGTAAACGGGCAGGGGCTGCGCCGGCGTGCGGTGGCTTTCGGACAGTGCGGCTTGATACATCAAAGACATTTGTTCTTCATCTGTCGGCGCAGATCCATTCAACGCCCCATAACATATGGTGGGGTGTCCTCAAAGAAGCCAGCTTTTATGTGGCTAACCTGGCGTGATTACGCTGTGCGAAGCTTATCCACGGGCATCATGCTGCACGAATTCGTGAAGCTTTGTCGAGCCGCTTATTTTACCTATTGCGCTGGCGGGCCGCTTCCAATATATCCGGCGGCGGGACACTCCTCCCCAACGAGGAGCTTTCTATCTGAGAGGATAGCATCATGACTAAGCTCGCCAAGCCGGACATCCGTCCGAACAATACCCATTTCTCTTCTGGCCCCTGCTCGAAGCGCCCCGGTTGGACGCTCGATGTTCTTTCCGACGCGGCTCTTGGCCGTTCGCACCGCGCGAAGGTCGGCAAGGCCAAGCTGAAGCAGGCTATCGATCTTACCCGTGACATTCTGGAAGTGCCCGCGGATTACCGCATCGGCATCGTTCCGGCTTCCGACACTGGCGCCGTCGAAATGGCGCTGTGGTCGCTGCTCGGAGAGCGCGGCGTCGATATGCTCGCCTGGGAAAGCTTCGGCGCGGGCTGGGTTACCGACGTCGTCAAGCAGCTCAAGCTCAAGGACGTTCGCAAGCTTGAAGCCGCCTATGGCGAGCTGCCCGACCTTTCCGCCGTCGATTTCGACCGCGATGTGGTCTTCACCTGGAACGGCACCACCTCCGGCGTCCGTGTTCCGAACGCCGATTTCATCCCGGCTAACCGTAAGGGCCTGACGATCTGCGACGCCACTTCGGCCGCTTTCGCTCAAAATCTCGATTTTGCCAAGCTCGATGTCGTCACCTTCTCCTGGCAGAAGGTGCTAGGCGGCGAGGGCGCGCACGGCGTCATCATCCTTTCGCCACGTGCTGTCGAGCGCCTGACCACTTACCAGCCGGCCTGGCCGCTGCCGAAGATCTTCCGCATGACCAGCGGTGGCAAGCTGATCGAAGGCATCTTCACCGGCGAGACGATCAATACGCCGTCGATGCTCTGCGTTGAGGATTATATCGACGCTCTTCTCTGGGCCAAGAATCTCGGCGGCCTGAAGGCGCTGATCGGCCGCGCCGATGCCAACGCCAAAGTCATCCATGACTTCGTTGCCGCCAATGACTGGATTGCCAATCTCGCCGTCAAGGCGGAGACGGAATCCAACACTTCCGTCTGCCTGAAGATCGTCGACAAGGATGTCGTCGCTCTCGATGCCGATGGCCAGGCGAATTTCGCCAAGGGTCTGGTCGCGCTGCTTGAGAAGGAAGGCGTTGCCTATGACGTCGGCCATTACCGCGACGCGCCGTCGGGCCTGCGTATCTGGGCCGGCGCGACGATCGAAGCCGCCGACATGCAGAAGCTGATGCCCTGGCTCTCCTGGGCCTTTGAAACGCAGAAGGCGACGCTCTCCCAGGCTGCTGCCTGAGATCATAGCGTCCAAAGGCTCCGCCAAGAGGGCGGAGCCCGGCATTCGAAATTTCTCGTTATTTCACGCAATTCCCAACGGAAAACCGCTTCGCATTTTCTTGGAATTGCTTGTCATCGTTGACCCATTTCCCAGGAGGCCTCCATGGCACCTCGCGTTCTCGTATCCGACGAACTGTCGGAAACCGCCGTCCAGATCTTTCGCGATCGCGGCGTCGAAGTCGATTTCCAGCCGCAGCTCGGCAAGGACAAGGAAAAGCTGCTCGAAATCATCGGCAATTATGACGGCCTCGCTATCCGTTCCGCCACCAAGGTAACGGAAAAAATCATCGAAGCGGCGAAGAATCTCAAGGTCGTCGGCCGCGCCGGTATCGGCGTCGACAATGTCGATATCCCTGCCGCTTCGCGCCGCGGTATCATCGTCATGAACACGCCCTTCGGTAATTCGATCACGACCGCCGAACACGCCATTGCGCTGATGTTCGCCGTTGCTCGCCAGCTTCCGTCTGCCGATGCCTCCACCCAGGCCGGCAAGTGGGAAAAATCGAAATTCATGGGTGTCGAAATCACCGGCAAGACGCTCGGCGTCATCGGCGCCGGCAATATCGGCTCGATCGTCATTGCCCGCGCCATCGGTCTGAAGATGCACGTCGTTGCCTATGATCCGTTCCTGTCCAAGGAGCGTGCCGAGGAAATGGGCGTCGTCAAGGTCGAACTCGACGAACTCTTCGCCCGCGCCGATTTCATCACGCTGCATGTGCCGCTGACCGACAAGACGCGCAACATCATCGACGCCGACGCGCTCGCCAAGACGAAGCCCGGCGTGCGCATCATCAACTGCGCCCGCGGCGGTTTGGTGGATGAGGCAGCGCTTGCCGCCGCTATCAAGTCCGGTCATGTCGCCGGCGCGGCCTTCGACGTCTTCGAAGTCGAGCCCGCCAAGGAAAGCCCGCTGTTCGGTCTGCCGAATGTCGTCTGCACGCCGCACCTCGGCGCATCGACCACGGAAGCGCAGGAGAATGTCGCGCTGCAGGTGGCTGAGCAGATGTCGGACTACCTCGTCAAGGGCGCCGTTTCCAACGCCATCAACATGCCCTCGATTACCGCCGAGGAAGCGCCGATCCTGAAGCCGTTCATCAAGCTCGCCGATGTTCTCGGCGCCTTTGTCGGCCAGGTGACGGAAGATCCGATCAAGGAAATCGAGATCCTATACGATGGCGTGACCGCCGGCATGAATACGAAGGCTTTGACGAGCGCGCTGCTTGCCGGCCTCATCCGCAATCAGGTTGCCGACGTCAACATGGTTTCGGCGCCGATCATGATCAAGGAAAAGGGCATCGTTCTGGCCGAAGTCAAGCGCGACAAGACCGGCGTCTATGACGGCTACATCAAGCTGACGGTCACCACCGACAGCATGACGCGCTCGGTCGCAGGCACCGTCTTCTCCGACGGCAAGCCGCGCTTTATTCAGATCAAGGGCATCAACCTCGACGCCGATGTCGGCAACCACATGATCTATATTGCCAATACCGACGTTCCCGGCATGATCGGCTTTATCGGCACGACGCTCGGTGCGGCCAATGTCAACATCGCCAACTTCCAGCTCGGCCGCGACAAGCAGGGCGGCGATGCCATCGCTCTGCTTTATGTCGACGGCGCGATCAGCGATGAGGTCCTGGGCAAGCTGACCGCCCATCAGGCGATCCGCCAGGCAAAGCCGCTGGTGTTCAACATCGACTAAGTCAGGCTCCTCCCAAGAGCGACATGAAGGCCCGGCGTAACGCGAGTTGCACCGGGCCTTTTTCGTGATTGCGAAGGGATTGTGGATAAGTTCGGGCAAGAGGCTATCGGCTCCCGTGGAACGGGCCTATCTCTTTGTCATGGGGGCCGCACAACAGAATAGGTTCGACAACGTTAGGGGTAGGGCGGCGACGGCTTGGCTTGCAAAGCCGGCTGCGGTAGCGATCGTGCTGTTTGCGCGTGCCATCACCGCCGTAAGGGCGATCTGGCCGGAAAGCGGGGTGCCCGCCGGCCGCTGCATCTACTTCGCCAATCACTCCAGCCATGGCGATTTTATCCTCATCTGGGCGGTGCTGCCGCCGCGGCTTCGGCGGCGGACCCGGCCGGTCGCCGGCGCCGATTATTGGTTGAAATCGAAGCTCAATAGCTTCATCGGCCGCGATGTTTTCAACGCCGTGCTCATCGAACGGGACCGTGAGGCCCGGACGGAAGACCCGATCGAGCAGATGGCGGCCGCCATCGACGCCGGCTCCTCGCTGATCCTGTTTCCAGAGGGCACGCGGAACCTGACGGCCGCGCCCCTGCAGCCCTTCAAGAGCGGGCTGTTTCATCTGGCAAAGACGCGCCCCGATCTCGACCTCGTGCCCGTCTGGATCAACAATCTCAACCGTGTCATGCCTAAGGGCGAATTCGTGCCCATTCCGCTGATCTGCACGGTGACTTTCGGCGAGGCGCTGCATATCGGTGCAGACGAAGAAAAAGCGGATTTTCTGGCGCGGGCGCAATCGGCACTACTGGCTCTTTCACCCAGGCAAGCGGGGAATGGCGAATGAGTGCGGCGAGCGCCGATCTGATCCACCTTGTCCTCGGCATCTTCGGCGTGCTGATCCTCGCAACCGTCATCGGCTACGTGCTGCAGCGCCGCCTGTCGCCGGATGGCTCCAACGCAGCGATCGAAAACCTCAATGCCCGCATCAAGGCCTGGTGGGCGATGGTGATCCTGATCGGCATCGCCTTTCTAGCTGGCCGCGTCGGCGTCATCCTGCTCTTTGCCTTCTGCTCCTTTGCGGCGCTGCGCGAATTCATCACGCTGACCAACACCAGGCGCGCCGATCATTGGGCACTGGCCGCCGCCTTTTTCGTGGCGCTGCCCGTGCAATATTACCTGCTCTGGGCCGAGCAATACGGGATCTTTTCCATCTTCATTCCGGTCTATGCCTTTCTGTTCATGCCGATCATCGCGGTCTTGCGCGGCGATACAGAGCGCTTCCTGATCCGCATCGCCGAGGTGCAATGGGCGCTGATGATCTGCGTCTTCTGCGCCTCGCATGTGCCGGCATTGTTGACCCTGCAAATACCCGGCTATGAGGCGCGCAACGTCCTCTTGATCGCCTTCCTGGTCATCGTCGTGCAGCTCAGCGATGTTCTGCAATATGTCTGGGGCAAGCTCTTCGGGCGCCATAAGATTGCGCCGAAACTATCGCCGTCTAAGACTGTCGAGGGCCTTGTCGGAGGCGTCGCCAGCGCGACGCTAGTCGGAGCGGCTCTCTGGTGGATTACCCCATTCACGCCTCTGCAAGCGGGTCTGCTTGCCTTCGTGATCACGTTGATGGGCTTTTTCGGCGGGCTGGTAATGTCGGCGATCAAGAGGGACCGCGGCGTCAAGGACTGGGGACATCTGATCGAAGGTCATGGCGGATTGATCGACCGGCTGGATTCCGTCGTCTTCTCCGCGCCGATCTTTTTCCATCTCGTGCGCTACTGGTGGTCGCTGTCATGACGGCGCGGGTGAGGGCGCTTGCCGGCAGCAGCATCGTGCACGTGCTTTTCGCCTTTCTCGCCATGGGCGGCTGGGCCGTCTTTGCCAACCGCCTGCATCCGATGCCGCAGCGGGTGATCGCCGGCGTGGTTCAAGGCGTTCTGTCCGCCTGCCTGACGCTGTTTCTGAAATCGGTGGTGGAAGCCTTGTCCAAACGGTTCAGCGGCTTCACCGTGCTCTGGGCGCCGCCACTGATCGCTTGCCTCGGTTCCACCGGCATGTTGGTGACGATCCATGCGCTCAGCGGTACGCCGGAAATATTGAAGACCATCGCGGTGCCGCTGCTGGTCTCGACCAGTTATGCGGCAATCTACAATTATGCGATATCCGGCGGGAGGCGCTAGGTCGATGGGCGAGGGAACGGGCGACAGGCGGCCCTTAGCGAGCCGCAACACACGCTGGGCGCAAGCGTTGGCGCGGCGCATGACGAGCCTGTCGGTGACACCGAACCAGATATCGCAGGCAAGCATGGTCATGGCCGCGCTTGCCGGCGCTTCGTTCTGGCTATCTGGGCTGGGCAGTGGCGGGCTGCGCGCCCTATGGCTGATTCTTGCGGCACTCTTCTGCCAGCTTCGTCTGCTCTGCAACCTACTCGACGGCATGGTCGCGGTCGAGGGCAGCAAGGGCGAGGCGGACGGGCCGTTCTGGAATGAATTTCCGGATCGCGTCGCCGATATCCTGATCTTTGCCGGCGTCGGCTATGGCATTGCCGAGCCCGGGCTCGGCTGGGCTGCCGCCGCCTTTGCCGTGCTTACTGCCTACGTCCGCGAACTCGGCCGCGCCACCGGCAATCCCAGCGATTTCGGCGGGCCGATGGCCAAGCAGCACCGCATGGCAACGGTGACGGCTGCTGCCCTGCTGTCTGTCATCGAAGTGCTATGGAGCGGCAGCTCCTGGGTGCTGACCATCGCGCTCTGGATCGTCGCCGTCGGCGCAGCGGTGACGGCCCTTCGCCGCGGTCTCAACCTTATCCGGCAGCTAAAAGCCAGAGGTTGATCCGGCGATTTCGCTCAGCGATAAGCCGCCGTCGCATGCCGGTGATTCGCCGCCCCTTGCGCCGGGCAGCAATCCTTTCTATATCCCTGATCCATCGAAGCCGGGCGGCCAAGCCGCCGCGTGCCCGCAGACGATAAAAATCCGCCGCTTTTGCATGGCAACCGGTGGACCGAAGACAGCACCGAAGATCGACTGAGATTGGCGGCAAGACCGTGAATACACTGGATTTTGACAAGAGGCCGGAAGATACGCGGGTCGTCGTCGCCATGTCTGGCGGCGTCGATAGTTCCGTCGTCGCCGGCATTCTGAAGCGCCAGGGCTATGATGTGCTCGGGATCACGCTGCAGCTCTACGATCACGGTGCTGCCGTGCACCGCGCCGGCTCCTGTTGCGCCGGTCAGGATATCGACGATGCCCGCCGCGTTTGCGAGACGCTTGGCATTCCGCATTACGTGCTCGACTACGAAAAGCGTTTCCGCGAGACGGTGATCAATCCCTTCGCCGAAAGCTATGTTGCCGGCGAGACGCCGATCCCCTGCGTTGCCTGCAATCAGACCGTCAAGTTCGCCGATCTCCTGGCGACCGCCAAGGAGCTGGGCGCCGATGCGCTGGCGACCGGCCATTATATCCGCTCGCGCCCGAACCCATCCGCCGACCATCCCGGCCGCCGCGCGCTCTATCGCCCGGCCGATGCCGATCGCGACCAGAGCTATTTCCTCTTTGCCACCACGCAGGAGCAGATCGACTATCTGCGCTTTCCGCTCGGCGGCATGCCGAAGTCGGAGACGCGTGCGCTTGCCGAGGAGATGGGCCTTGTCGTTGCCAAGAAGGCCGACAGCCAGGATATCTGTTTCGTGCCCCAGGGCAAATATTCCGACGTGATCGCCAAGCTGAAGCCGAATGCGGCGCTTGCCGGCGAGATTGTCCATCTCGACGGCCGCGTGCTCGGCCAGCACGAGGGCATCCTGCACTATACGATCGGGCAGCGCCGCGGCATCGGCATTGCGACGGGCGAGCCGCTGTATGTCGTCTATCTCGACGCCCGCTCGCGCCGCGTTATTGTCGGCCCGAAAGAAGCGCTTGAGACGCGCCGCGTCTATCTCCGTGATGTCAATTGGCTCGGCGACGAGCCGCTAGCGAATGCGGCTGCCGGTGACGGCTTTGCCTGCTACGCCAAGGTCCGCTCGACCCGCGCGCCGGCCCCTGCCGTGCTGCATGCCGATCCGACCGGCATCTATGTCGACCTGACGATCGGCGAAGCCGGCGTCGCCCCTGGCCAGGCCTGCGCGCTCTATTCCGCCCCCGGCGACGATGCCCGCGTCTATGGCGGCGGCTTCATCGAACGCTCCGAGCGAGAGCCGATGGCAGAAGCCTCGCTGAAAGCATTGCTGGCGAGCCCCGTCGCCGCCTGAGGGCGCACAGTGCGGGGCAGGGGAAAGCATTGATTTTTCCAAATCATCCGCTTGACACAAAGCCGAACCGCACCTTATAAGCCGCTCACCGACGAGCCAACGCTCCTCGAGCGGCGGTTTCGTTTGGCCCTTGTGCGTAATCTGAGAGATTGTGCACGGATGTGGCGGAGTAGCTCAGTAGGTCAGAGCAGAGGAATCATAATCCTTGTGTCGGGGGTTCAAATCCCTCCTCCGCTACCAAAATATTCAAATGAATTCAAAGATTTAGCTGAAATTTTGGTTTCCGATACATGTCACGTTCGGCAACATTTTTCGTTTCATACCCTGGCCATACCACAATTGATAGAAATCCAGAGTATGCCGTGCTGTGTACACAAATTTGTGAGGGTGTAGCGAGACGCGCCATTCCTGCGTTTTAGTTTGCCGGTTTCAGTAGGGGCCTATGGAGCGTCGAGGGTGTTGCCTGCGATAATCTCCTGTATCAAAGAGCCATCCCATACCAACCCAATTTGCGCCTCGTTTGGGTGGTCAGTTGGAAGCCGCCCTGAATAGACCCCGATGAATCTGTTCATTGGCGCATCGGAGTGGGCAACAACGCCGGGTTGGATCAGGTCGCTCGTCCAATTGCTGCGACGAATGACCGGCGAGCCAGACATCCCTGGCCTGGAGGCCGTGTCTACAAGAATGTAATTTGTCGTCAGCCTAGCAAGTGCCGGTTCTGAGGCGATACTTCCCCTCTTCCAGATGGGGTAAGCCGGAGGCGCGATCTTGAAGGGATAGCCCAGAATAAAGACCTCCATTCCAACCTCAATGCGGAGCGGCGCGGTTGCAACCTCGTTGAAGGGGTAAATGGCTATAGTCAGGTGATTTTCGGCAAAGGGAAGCGGTAGAACTGCGATGTCCACGCGCTTGTCAGGATGCACCAACCAAAGCGGCTTATCGTCACCATCTCTAATTATGATATCCCATCGCTGCTTTTCGAATGAACCGACCTGCAAGTTGAACAGGGTTCGAAGGACGTTTGGGCGGCCCGCATCCGATCTCATATATTTGCCGGTGAAAAAATCTCGTGCTGAAAGGACGTGCCAGTTGGTCACAAGATAATACTGAGGTCCAACCTTCCACATAAATCCAGTCGCCTGGGAGTCGAGCGATGTGTCGTTAAAATACAGCTCCAGCGGAACGGTCGCTAACGTAAAGGGGTCGAGTTTAGTCATCTTCTTCTACGGAGTTAGTCTCGTGGTAGCCGGGAGAGATTTTCGATTAGGGCGTTTGGGCGAAAGTTCCGAGTCGTTGGGAGTATGAGCAGGCAAGGGCGATGGTCTCCCATTGGTAGCAATTTTGCGGTTTAGCGCTACGAACAATCTACCGGCCTTGGTGCAGATTGAGCCGACCGCTTGAACGCGGTCTAAGGGAAAGTGCTCGCTGTTTATGCTACCTGGTTCAGTTGGGATGCGATGTGAAATGACAATCGGGATCGCACCGTCAATCATGCGCCAAACACCATGAGCCATTTTGTTCCGCGCCTCTACGGCTCTACGGATACCAGTCCATGCGTCGGCAGTTGTTTGAGCATTGGGATGCAGCGGCATGCCGTACCGTTCCGATAGCTTCTTCGCCAGCTCAATTTTTTCTTTAGTTTCAATCTGAGTGACCAGCTTTCCATCATCGTACGAAAGGCCAAGCACCGCCCAAATGAACTCCTCAGCGTGCATTTCCATTTCTGAAAACTGCATAATGGCCGTTGCAACAGCGAGTTTGATAGCGTCCGGCACAACATTGGATAAGCGATCTGTATCCGATAGCTTCTTCTGGACGAGTTGTTGCTGTTTGCCCGATCCAGCTTTTGCTTTCTTAAAACGCGGTTCTTTCGGAGGCAGATTGTTCATGGGCTCTCCATAGGCTTGATTTCCAGACGATGCCTCGTAGAACGAGCAACATAATCAGTCGCTTCCTTCCAAATCAGCAAGCTTGCCGATCAGCGTTGAAAAATAGCTGATAAGTTCGGCCTCCACGTCAATTCAGTTCCCGGCCCCTGCCTTCAAACCCCCAACATCGCATCGATCTGGGCAATCAGGGCAGCATAGGTTTCGATGTGTCGGCGGTATTCGGCCTTGATCTCCTCTGTGACCTCGGCAAGAGGCCCATTGCCCTCCTGGCGAAAATGACGGATGTCCTTTTCTTCCATCGACTGAAGTTGTTCTTGATGCTCGGCAATCTTCTGCTCGTAGCTCTTCCGACGTTCATGCAAATCCATGGCTTCCTCCATTCAATCGCCAATCATTTACGAAGATAGCTCTTTCGGCCGTCATCGGTAAGGCAGTAATGGCCGCCGCGAGGCCCGACACAATATGATCCCCCTCGGCAGGAGCAATCTGTTGAAGTCGTGGGTTCCATGTCCGCAGGTGCTGATCCGAGAACGGATGCGCCGCCCATATAGGCCTCGCACGATTGCTTGCTGGCGCTGACAGATCCGTCATTGCAGATGAAGGTCGATCCCTGGCAGTGATCAATGCCGCCTTTGCGCCCGCTGCATGGTGTATTGGCCGCCCCGCAATAAGCCGGCACCAAGATCAAAATCGCTCCGCAAATTGCAATCCATGCTCGCATCAAGTCCCCTATGTGTGAGAACTATCCGATCGCTGCAATGAGAGTCGAAAGTCGAGTGAGCCGCGTGCAAGAGGCCACTTCGCCGAAAATTATGATAATTTTATGCGAAAATCGAGTGTGAGATTTCGCCAATAGGTCGCGAGCGGCTCCAACGCCTCGGCAGTTAATGAAGAAGCTGTAGCACCATGAGCGCTACCGTGGTTATGCCCGCGCATACCGTCATGGCAGTCAAGATCGAAGTCGACATCATCTCGCTCCTCAAACCGAATTTTCGGAACTGATTACAAAAGCGAGAGCGGGATGTCGCGTGACAGATCGCGTGACGTGGCTTGAGTTCGCCTACTGGCAACCATCCTGATCCCCTGGAGAAGGATGTTTCCTCGACTGCTTGATGTGCGGGATGACAAACGAAAAAGCCCCCGCCTACTTGCGTTTCGGCGGGGGGAGGAAATATGGCAGAATACTTATTTTAGAATATTCAAATGCTGGATCAAACATGAAAGCGGATTCAAAAACCTCTATTCGCCCCGTTTAGGTAACTTTTTGTTTCTGCAAAAGCCCCAAAAGACTTGCCCGACGGCAACAGCGCAAGCGGACCGCGCCTACTCAGATCTTTGATGCCGACAAAAATCAGGCCACCTCAGCTTTCGCCACTATCAACGCGGCGTCTCAAATCCTCGGCGAAATATTTGTAGTTCTCCAGCATGTCCTCATAGTGCGTGAGGACGATTGCCGTAATGTCCTCCCAGGGACCGTCACCGAATTTGGCTTGATGCTGGATCTCCCCGGCCTGAATGCGGGAGATGCGCTGCGAGAACTCTTCGATCTGCCCAACGCAGTCTGCCAAACGTTCGACAAGCGATGTACCCATCTTCTCCTCCATCCTGCGCGTAATGACTGTGCAGAAGTCAACAATGATTGGCGCGGAAAGACAAGCTGTCCGAGAGGGGCATACGCCTGTCGGTTCGCTTTTGGGCAAGGAGCGCGTGGTGCGCGGCACTCTGGCATTTGCGGCAGGCAATGGACCTCCTGTTTGCCCCATAAATTTCTATGCTGCATTGCCGCGATAGTGCGGTTCGCGAACGTAATGTCGCCTTGATGCTGTGAGACGCCCCGCCGCGAGGTTGCCGATGCACGGCCGCTCTTATCAGGAATTACGAGGCCAGCAATGCATTGGGATCTAATAACAGTCGCCGCAATTTTTGCTCTATTTGCCGTCGTCCGCGAGTGCCGACTTATCCTTGCCAAGGCAAGAGCTTCGCATTGGAACGGCTTCAGGCTCCGCTAACTGCTTAACGTTTCACGATAACGCCATGAGTCCGGGCGACAGAAAAAGTGCGCAATCCGTTCATTGTTGTGTCCTTTTTGTGACCATTATGACTCCCTACCACCACGTTGGTGCGGAAGGGGATGCAGCATGGATTACTACGTCACAATAGCAGTATGCGTTACCGCCGGGTCGTTCGTCTTTGCGGTTATGAATATTCGCTAGGATCAGCGCGGCGGGCGCAAGCTGAGATAATACAGGCGCGAGTCAAAGCGAAACGCGCACCTGTATCGGTCGAGAGATGCCCGAGCCTGCAACGTCGGGCGGACAGGTTAAAGTCGGGAAGAACTCAATGCGTCATAGGCATTGATCAAACGGTCGACGTCCAATCCATGCTCTTGCGGCCCGAAGCTCAAGTGGCTGACGGTAAAGTCCGCATAGATCGCGGTGGGCCGATCGAGGAAGGTCGGCAGGTCGACCGTCAGGGCGTATTCGTCATCGCCCTTCGGAAGAGCCATATGCAGCAGGTCCTTTCCGAGCCAGGATATGAAGTTGATCGATTGGCGCTCCGTCCATTCGATGACCTTGTTCGGCAAAGGCAGATACTTGTCGTTCTTTTCCAGGAAGAAGTCGTGAAGCTGGGTTGCGCGCTCAGCGCTTAGCCACAAACTTCCTCCGAACCCTCCCGGGGGCCGCTCGAAATGGCCCAATTCGTCGGGAAGTGCTCCGCCTAGTTGTTGGAAATAGGCGCATACGCCATTGTTCACGACATTTGCGGAGACGACGAAATAGTTCGGGTTGGCCCTTCTAAACTCAATGAATTCATTGAGCTTTTCCAGGTCCACATAGACGATGTCGTCGTCGCACTTCAGGAATACCGCGCTAGAAAAACGCTCCAGTCGCTTCGCATAGTAGTCATATGCTTGCCAATAGGGCAGTTTTTCATTTGGATTTCCGACATAACGCCGTACGGGGGCGTTTACATCGCAAAGTTCCAAATCGGCACCCCATCCGCCGCGCACCATGACCGATGCGCCGGGACCCAGATTCAGTTCGGGCCATTTGCCGATCGTCACGCCATTGACCTGAAGTGTGGGAGCGCCGGCCGAGTCGATGCTGAGGACGACCTGGTTCGGCAGGCTTGGGGAAAGAACGCCGGGAGTCGATTTGCTCCAAATGGTCGCCGCTTCACCCCTGCTTGCGAAATTATTGAGGTCGCTGCATTTCACGCTGCGAAGAACGGAATGCGTGTTGACCCAGCCACCGACCACAATTTCGTAACAAGTATCGGCCTCATCGTTCGGAAGAACGGCGATGTGAAGATCGTGGTCTATTTTCGCATTCGCGCGGAATGAGGAACGCGAGGTAACCGCTCCCTTTAACTGATAGGGCGCTTCGGACCCCATATATCGCGCCGGGCCGAATTCGCGCGTAACCCACTCGTTATCTTCAGAGGAGCGCGTGAAATCCCATATGTGCCATTCATCAATGATGCCATCATCGATGGCCTTGCGGATGTATTTGGTCAAAATCTCCATTCGCTTTTGCCGCCCTGCGAATGTCACAAGTATAACAGGAGTCATAGTATCCTCTTCGCTCGCAGCCGTTGCCGCAATTCAACTTCAAAGTGACGCCGGCTCTTTCAACAAACGGCTGTCGCGCGAAAGCGGCGCGTAATCGTTCCATTGGGCCAGTTTCTGGAGATAGCGCTGCCGGTAGGCTTGATCGTCCTCGAATTCGATATTCTCCAGAACGATTTCGGCGCCGATCTCATAGTAGACATCTAGATTGCTCAGGTCGGGCGCCGGCGTTTCCCCGCGCTCGATTTCACCTTGCATCTGCCAGAACAGGTGCTCGAGACGCCGCGCGAGGCCCGGGATATCCCGCAAGCCGCTGGTCTCGCGCTGGCGCTGCAAGGAGTCCCTGATCGCCGTGAGGCTGTCGCGGTCATGCGCGAAGGCGATGGCGCGGCTGACATAGTCCTCCGGTCCGCTGCAGATCAGCTCGGGAACGCCGGCGGCCGCGACGATGCTGCTGCAGAAGCGCGAGGCGAAGCTTTTTCCGGGCATGGTCAAGACCGGCAGCCCGACGGTGATGGCATCGGCCGCGGTGGAATGCGCCCCATAGGGGAAGGTGTCCAGGAAGAGATCGGCCAGCGCCATTCGCGCGAGATGGTTCGGATTGGCGGCCTTGGACGCGAAAATAAGGCGCTCAGGTTCCACGCCGTTTTGCTCGGCCATCTGGCGCAGGCGCTGGTTGACGTCCGGCGCCTCCGCAAGCAGCCACAGCACGCTGCCAGGTGTCGCGGAAAGGATCTGCATCCAGCGGGCAAAGCAGTTGGCGGTGATCTTCTGCATGCCGTTGAGGCAGGCGTAGACAAAGGCGTCCTCCGGCAGGCCGGCTTCCGCGCGGGTCGGCCGCGCGGCGATCAGCCGCTTGCGGTCGATGGGCTGGTTGCAGGCAATCCGCAGCACCTTTTCTGTATAGTAGATCTCGTTCTCCGGCGGGATGATGTGCTCGTCCGCGATGATGTATTGATGAAACGGACTGGCCGTCGTGCCGGGATAGCCGCAGAAATTGACGATGACCGGCGCCGGCCGGTAGGCGAAGATCTTCGCCCGCGCATGTTTGGTGTATCCGTTGACGTCGATGAGGATGTCGATCTCGTCGGCGCGGATTTGCTTGGCGGCGTCGATATCGCTGAGCGTGGAGATTTCCCGCCAGCAATCCACAGCGTTTTTGATGCGCGTTTGCGTCGCGTCGTTGGATCGGGGCTCGCCGCAATAATAAGCGAAGACCTCGACGCTGCTCTTGTCATGCAACTCCAGAACCTCCCGAAGCGCAAAACCGACCGCGTGATCGCGCAGATCAGATGAGACGTAGCCGACGCGCAAACGCTCTCCAGTCCCCGTTTTCCGCTTTGGCGGCTGGCGCGGAAACTCACGGAGATCGGGCCGCCCGATCAGGGATTTGTGATAGCGATAGGCTTTAGCGAGCTGGAATAGAGGGTCGTCGGTATAGCAGCCGAGGATCAAGGGCGACATCGCGTCCAATAGGTTCCGGGCCGAGACGTGTTCGGACGTGACCAAGGTCGGCCACTTGCACTGGTGCTGCCGCAACGACGTCCAGTGCTGGCCTGCTTCGGTTTTGCTGGGCTGCAGCTCGATCGCTTGCCATAAAGCCGCTTCCGCCTCTTCCAGCGAGCCGACGCTTTCGAGAACGCGGCCGATGTGCTGGAGCGCCATCAGGCGATAGCCAATCTTGTCGGCGGTGATCTCGGCAGTCGCCTTTGCGAAGTCTCGCCATTGTTCGACGGCCCGGCCGTGCAGGCCGCTGTCTTCCAGCAGACGGCCGAGGTTGATGTGCGCCGGCCCGAATTGCGGAGAGAGCTTCAAACAGGCTCGCAGCGCGTGGATCGCACCGGCAGCATCACCAGCATGGTTTGCTGTGACCGCATAGTTGAAATAGGCAAGATGCAGCAGGGGACTGGTGTCGTTGAACGCAATCCAGGTCTTGTAAAGCTCGATCGCTTGCGGCTGTTTTCCTATGCCATTCAAAATTTCAGCGATCTGGAACAACTCACCGAGCGGCAGTTGCTGATTCCGCGCCCTCTCCGAGGCGCTGACGAGCGGCGAGGCTTGGGGCGAGACAGATGCAATATTGACGGTCATGGGCATCCTGCGACAAGACGGCCTCGCGGCCGAAGGTGTGAGCTGACGAGCGAAACGTCATGCCTTCTAGCGCAGCTAGCTTGCGTCGGACTGGTTGGTTTTCAGTGGAAGGCGCTCGGTGGGGCGTAGCTCCTTCCGGCAGTGACACAGGGCGGCCGGTCAAGAGCGCGCAGGTAGCGGGTCTTCTGCCGTCGGCGAGAGTTCGGGGCGATTTCAGTCGGATTCTCGGCGCGATTGACAAAAAACGCCGCGCAATTTCTCGCGCGACGCCGAAGTCTTCTGCGGCGCGGGTGAAACCGCGCCGCAATCCGTCAGATTTTAGTTGTAGGCCGCATAAGCCGAGATGACCGCGGCAACTTGTCCTTGATCCAGTGCCTGCACCTGTGTCGTGGTGAAAGCGTAAAGCTGGTCGCTGGACAGTGAGGCGATATCATCCGTGGACAGTCCGGCCAGACCCGCCGTGCTGATCGCCGCAATCTCGTCGGTAGAGAAGGTTGCGATGTCAGCGGTGGACAGAGCGCCGACTTCGGTTGCCGTCAGGGCGCCGATCTGGGTCGAGGTCAGAGCGGCAGCCTGGTCGGTGGAGAGTGCCGCGATCTGCGCCGACTTCAGGGCTGCGACCTGGCTGGTCTTCAGGACGGCGATCTGGTCGGTGGAGAGGATGGCGACGTCGTCGGTGGACAGGGCGCCGATCTGGGTCGAGGTCAGGGCGGCCACCTGGTCGGTGGTCAGGACCTTGGCCTGGTCGGTGGAGAGAGCGCCGATCTGGCTGGTGTTGAGCTTGGCGATCTGGCTGGTCTTCAGGGCTGCGACCTGGTCGGTGGACAGGGCCGCAACCTTATCGGAAGACAGTCCGGCCAGGGCCGAGGTGGAGAGCGCCGCAATCTCGTCGGTGGAGAAGGTTGCGATGTCGTCGGTGGAGAGGGCGCCGACTTCGGTTGCCGTCAGGGCGCCGATCTGGGTCGAGGTCAGAGCGGCAGCCTGGTCGGTGGAGAGTGCCGCGATCTGCGCCGACTTCAGGGCTGCGACCTGGCTGGTCTTCAGGACGGCGATCTGGTCGGTGGAGAGGACGGCGACGTCGTCGGTGGAGAGCGCGCCGATCTGGGTCGAGGTCAGGGCGGCCACCTGGTCGGTGGTCAGGACCTTGGCCTGGTCGGTGGAGAGCGCGCCGATCTGGCTGGTGTTGAGCTTGGCGATCTGGCTGGTCTTCAGGGCTGCGACCTGGTCGGTGGACAGGGCCGCAACCTTATCGGCAGACAGGCCGGCCAGGGCCGAGGTGGAGAGCGCCGCAATCTCGTCGGTGGAGAAGGTTGCGATGTCGTCGGTGGAGAGGGCGCCGACTTCGGTTGCCGTCAGGGCGCCGATCTGGGTCGAGGTCAGAGCGGCAGCCTGGTCGGTGGAGAGTGCTGCGATCTGCGCCGACTTCAGGGCTGCGACCTGGCTGGTCTTCAGGACAGCGATCTGGTCGGTGGAGAGGACGGCGACGTCGTCGGTGGAGAGCGCGCCGATCTGGGTCGAGGTCAGGGCGGCCACCTGGTCGGTGGTCAGGACCTTGGCCTGGTCGGTGGAGAGAGCGCCGATCTGGCTGGTGTTGAGCTTGGCGATCTGGCTGGTCTTCAGGGCTGCGACCTGATCGGTGGACAGGGCTGCAACCTTATCGGAAGACAGTCCGGCCAGGGCCGAGGTGGAGAGCGCCGCAATCTCGTCGGTGGAGAAGGTTGCGATGTCAGCGGTGGACAGAGCGCCGACTTCGGTTGCCGTCAGGGCGCCGATCTGGGTCGAGGTCAGAGCGGCAGCCTGGTCGGTGGAGAGTGCTGCGATCTGCGCCGACTTCAGGGCTGCGACCTGGCTGGTCTTCAGGACAGCGATCTGGTCGGTGGAGAGGACGGCGACGTCGTCGGTGGAGAGCGCGCCGATCTGGGTCGAGGTCAGGGCGGCCACCTGGTCGGTGGTCAGGACCTTGGCCTGGTCGGTGGAGAGAGCGCCGATCTGGCTGGTGTTGAGCTTGGCGATCTGGCTGGTCTTCAGGGCTGCGACCTGGTCGGTGGACAGGGCTGCAACCTTATCGGCAGACAGGCCGGCCAGGGCCGAGGTGGAGAGCGCCGCAATCTCGTCGGTGGAGAAGGTTGCGATGTCGTCGGTGGAGAGGGCGCCGACTTCGGTTGCCGTCAGGGCGCCGATCTGGGTCGAGGTCAGAGCGGCAGCCTGGTCGGTGGAGAGTGCTGCGATCTGCGCCGACTTCAGGGCTGCGACCTGGCTGGTCTTCAGGACAGCGATCTGGTCGGTGGAGAGGACGGCGACGTCGTCGGTGGAGAGCGCGCCGATCTGGGTCGAGGTCAGGGCGGCCACCTGGTCGGTGGTCAGGACCTTGGCCTGGTCGGTGGAGAGAGCGCCGATCTGGCTGGTGTTGAGCTTGGCGATCTGGCTGGTCTTCAGGGCTGCGACCTGATCGGTGGACAGGGCTGCAACCTTATCGGAAGACAGTCCGGCCAGGGCCGAGGTGGAGAGCGCCGCAATCTCGTCGGTGGAGAAGGTTGCGATGTCAGCGGTGGACAGAGCGCCGACTTCGGTTGCCGTCAGGGCGCCGATCTGGGTCGAGGTCAGAGCGGCAGCCTGGTCGGTGGAGAGTGCTGCGATCTGCGCCGACTTCAGGGCTGCGACCTGGCTGGTCTTCAGGACAGCGATCTGGTCGGTGGAGAGGACGGCGACGTCGTCGGTGGAGAGCGCGCCGATCTGGGTCGAGGTCAGGGCGGCCACCTGGTCGGTGGTCAGGACCTTGGCCTGGTCGGTGGAGAGAGCGCCGATCTGGCTGGTGTTGAGCTTGGCGATCTGGCTGGTCTTCAGGGCTGCGACCTGGTCGGTGGACAGGGCTGCAACCTTATCGGCAGACAGGCCGGCCAGGGCCGAGGTGGAGAGCGCCGCAATCTCGTCGGTGGAGAAGGTTGCGATGTCAGCGGTGGACAGCGCGCCGACTTCGGTTGCCGTCAGGGCGCCGATCTGGGTCGAGGTCAGAGCGGCAGCCTGGTCGGTGGAGAGTGCTGCGATCTGCGCCGACTTCAGGGCTGCGACCTGGCTGGTCTTCAGGACGGCGATCTGGTCGGTGGAGAGGACGGCGACGTCGTCGGTGGAGAGCGCGCCGATCTGGGTCGAGGTCAGGGCGGCCACCTGGTCGGTGGTCAGGACCTTGGCCTGGTCGGTGGAGAGGGCGCCGATCTGGCTGGTGTTGAGCTTGGCGATCTGGCTGGTCTTCAGGGCTGCGACCTGGTCGGTGGACAGGGCTGCAACCTTATCGGAAGACAGTCCGGCCAGGGCCGAGGTGGAGAGCGCCGCAATCTCGTCGGTGGAGAAGGTTGCGATGTCAGCGGTGGACAGAGCGCCGACTTCGGTTGCCGTCAGGGCGCCGATCTGGGTCGAGGTCAGAGCGGCAGCCTGGTCGGTGGAGAGTGCTGCGATCTGCGCCGACTTCAGGGCTGCGACCTGGCTGGTCTTCAGGACGGCGATCTGGTCGGTGGAGAGGACGGCGACGTCGTCGGTGGAGAGCGCGCCGATCTGGGTCGAGGTCAGGGCGGCCACCTGGTCGGTGGTCAGGACCTTGGCCTGGTCGGTGGAGAGCGCGCCGATCTGGCTGGTGTTGAGCTTGGCGATCTGGCTGGTCTTCAGGGCTGCGACCTGGTCGGTGGACAGGGCCGCAACCTTATCGGAAGACAGTCCGGCCAGGGCCGAGGTGGAGAGCGCCGCAATCTCGTCGGTGGAGAAGGTTGCGATGTCGTCGGTGGACAGAGCGCCGACTTCGGTTGCCGTCAGGGCGCCGATCTGGGTCGAGGTCAGAGCGGCAGCCTGGTCGGTGGAGAGTGCCGCGATCTGCGCCGACTTCAGGGCTGCGACCTGGCTGGTCTTCAGGACAGCGATCTGGTCGGTGGAGAGGACGGCGACGTCGTCGGTGGAGAGCGCGCCGATCTGGGTCGAGGTCAGGGCGGCCACCTGGTCGGTGGTCAGGACCTTGGCCTGGTCGGTGGAGAGCGCGCCGATCTGGCTGGTGTTGAGCTTGGCGATCTGGCTGGTCTTCAGGGCTGCGACCTGATCGGTGGACAGGGCTGCAACCTTATCGGCAGACAGGCCGGCCAGGGCCGAGGTGGAGAGCGCCGCAATCTCGTCGGTGGAGAAGGTTGCGATGTCGTCGGTGGACAGAGCGCCGACTTCGGTTGCCGTCAGGGCGCCGATCTGGGTCGAGGTCAGAGCGGCAGCCTGGTCGGTGGAGAGTGCTGCGATCTGCGCCGACTTCAGGGCTGCGACCTGGCTGGTCTTCAGGACAGCGATCTGGTCGGTGGAGAGGACGGCGACGTCGTCGGTGGAGAGCGCGCCGATCTGGGTCGAGGTCAGGGCGGCCACCTGGTCGGTGGTCAGGACCTTGGCCTGGTCGGTGGAGAGCGCGCCGATCTGGCTGGTGTTGAGCTTGGCGATCTGGCTGGTCTTCAGGGCTGCGACCTGGTCGGTGGACAGGGCCGCAACCTTATCGGCAGACAGGCCGGCCAGGGCCGAGGTGGAGAGCGCCGCAATCTCGTCGGTGGAGAAGGTTGCGATGTCGTCGGTGGAGAGGGCGCCGACTTCGGTTGCCGTCAGGGCGCCGATCTGGGTCGAGGTCAGAGCGGCAGCCTGGTCGGTGGAGAGTGCCGCGATCTGCGCCGACTTCAGGGCTGCGACCTGGCTGGTCTTCAGGACAGCGATCTGGTCGGTGGAGAGGACGGCGACGTCGTCGGTGGAGATAGCTGCAACCTGCTTCGAGGTCAGCGCGCTGACCTGCGTCGTCGTCAATGCGGTGACCTGATCGGTGGAGAGGCCAGCAACGTCGGCTGTCGTGAGTGCGGCGACCTGTTCGGTCGAAAGGCCCCCGAGCTGGGTCGTGGAGAGAACCGCCAATTGGTCCAGGTTCAACCCGAGAATGGCGCTCGTCGATACCGCGCCAATCTGATCGGTGGTGAAGGTGGAGATATCCTGCGTTTCAAAGGCGGAAATCTGCGTTGAGCTCAGCGCCTTGATCTGGGTGGTGCTCAGTGCGGCCACGTCGTCCGTGGTCAGTTGCTTAATCGTTGTGGTGGAAAGAGCTTTAATCTGAGTGATGCTCAGAGAAGAAATAACTGAAGTCATGGACGCGCCCCTAGTGTTAGCTGAATGCGAATATCACTCCTCTGCCGTCGGTCGCGCGAGAAACCCAGCAAAGTCACCTTACGGCGTCTTCAGACGCGCGTTTGCTGGCAGCGTTACCCGCTCAAACGGACACCAATACAGGCGTCGACAATTCGGGCGTCCTGTCGGAAGAGAATGAAGTTACACGGAACATGGCTCGGACGAGCCGGCGCGTTGGAAGGGCATCATGCTTCCAGAGCCATGCAATGGCCCTGATCCCTACGCCATTGGACGCCAACGTCTCGCCTGCAACTCCCGTTCGCCCAGATGTGTCATCTACTCATGGGCGAATCGCGTTCTGAAGGAGAACTCTTGCGACCCAAGAACGCTTTTATTCGTTTGCTTTTAATTTTGAATTAACGACCGACCGACTCCACTTTTTCTTGGCAACAGATCCGGCGCAACACTTATGCGCTGCGAAAACGTGTTTATCGGAATCATGCGCTTATCAGGGCATTTGCCTCGCGACAGGCGGCGACGAAAGCCACGCGGGTTTCGTTTGCGGTGGTATAGCCTTCAAAGCAATCGATGCAGGCGCGCAAGGCGGCCTCATAGGCGTTTCCGTGGCGTATCGGCCAATCCGCGGTCAAGCAGTCTGTGGCCTCGGCCGCTGTCCGGATGATGCGGATATTTTTCGGCAGGCGTACGACGACAGGCTTTCGCCAAGCGGTTTGAAACATCGCGCTCCTCGTTTCGGCATTTCAAAACGAGACAGCGGCGGTTTCGTTCCAAGTGGTGTTCCGGACAATGGCAGGAAGCCGCGGCGCGAGAGAGGATCAGATGATGCAGCCGGCTTATTCGGCCATTGTGGTTTCGATCGGTACGCCGGCTTCCCTGGCGGCGGCGACAAAGCTGCCGCGCGCTTCCAGCGGTTGCCTGATTCCGCTTTCGACATCCGCACATATCTGCAGGGCCATCATGAACGCCTTGCCTTCGGCAACGGGCCATGCGTTCAGCAGCATGTCCAATGCTTCTTTCGTGGTGCCAACGGTGTAGATTTTCCCCGTTCGCTTGCAGATGACCATCACCGGGAAGTTCCAATGTCTATTGCTCATGGTTCCAAGCTCCGACGCCACCCATTCACGTTAACGCCGCAGAGGGCAAAGGTACAAGTAAATTTAGCCAATGTGTCCGGAGCGCGATCATTGCTGAAAAGGGCTCACGTTACCTTGCGCTGGGGCACAAGATCATAAAAGACTTTGAGCCGTCATTCAAAGGGAGGCAATGGTGGGCAGCTTCGCGAAAATTCTGGAAAGGGCGGAAAAACGCAAGGGCGGCGCTGAGGCGCTGAAGGCGCTCATGCCGAAAGCGCCCGATCACGATGCGTTGCGCGCCATGCCGGACGACAGGTTGCTATCGGAAATGACGCGCTATGTCTTCTATGCCGGCTTCGTGCGCAATGTCATCGATTCCAAATGGCCGGGGTTCGAAGCGGCCTTCTCCGGTTTCGACCCGGTTTTCCTCAATCTCGCACCCGATGACTACTGGCATGATCTGACCTCGGATACGCGTGTCGTGCGCAATGGCGCCAAGATCATGTCCGTGCGGGCCAATGCGCATTTCATTCGCCAGCTTGCCGAGGAGCATGGCAGCGCCGGACGGTTCTTCGCCGATTGGCCGGTGGAGGATCATATCGGCCTGCTCGCCGTTCTCGACAAGCGCGCCAACCGGCTCGGCGGCATGAGCGGCCAATATTTCCTGCGCGCCATCGGCCGCGACAGTTTCGTCATGAGCCATGACGTGCTCGTCTGCCTGCGCCTTTCTGGCCTGCCGATTTCCGAGACGAAGCCGACCAAAAAAGATCTCCGTCTGATCCAGGATCAGTTCAATGCCTGGGGCACTGAGACGGGCCTGCCGCAAACCTATCTCTCGCGCATTTGTGCCTTCTCTGTGGGCGTGCCGGGAGAGGAAGAAGAGCTCTGATTGATTTGACCGGTCGAATGATATTGGATCGTCTATCAGAATAGGGAGAGACTTTCATGTCGACCGACAACAGGCCTTTGGCCATCAGCGCGCCTGAGCCGCGCTCGCTCGAGCTTATCTTCAGCAAGGATGCGCTGGCACTCCTCCATTCGAAATACCGGATCGTCGAAGCTGATCCGGAGAATATTGCCGGGCTTGGAGACGATGTGCTCGGCGAGGCGCGCTATATCATTGGCCAGCCGCCGCTATCGAAGGATACGCTCGACCGCATGCCACGCCTGCGCTGTGTCCTGAATGTCGAAAGCAATCTCATCAACAACATGCCCTATGACATCCTGTTCGAACGAGGCATTCATGTCGTCACCACCGGACAGGTCTTCGCCGAGCCGGTGGCGGAGATCGGGCTGGGGTTTGCGCTGAGCCTGGCACGCGGAATCGTCGATGCCGACCTTGATTTTCGCGAGGGAAGGGAGCTTTGGGGCGGAGACGGCAATGCGAAGGCTCGGCTGATCTCCGGCAGCGATATCGGCATCATCGGCTTCGGCGATCTCGGTAAGGCGCTGAACCGGGTGCTGTCGGGCTTTCGCGCGACGATCCGGGTGTTCGACCCCTGGATGCCGCCTTCGATCCTCAGGGAGCATGGCGTCCAGCCGGCCGGTCTTGATGAGGTGCTGTCGGGCAGCGATTTCGTTTTCGTCGTCGCCTCCGTCACCAGTGAGAACAAGGGCTTCCTTGACGCCGAGGCTTTTGCGCGCATGCGCAAAGGGGCAGCCTTCATCCTGCTCAGCCGCGCCGATGTCGTGGATTTCGAAGCGCTGATGGCTGCGGTCGCCTCCGGCCGTATCGTTGCGGCGAGCGACGTCTATCCAGAGGAACCGCTTGGCAAGGATCATCCGGTGCGCGGCCTCAAAGGCTTCATCCGCTCGGCGCATCGCGCCGGTGCGCTCGACAGCGCCTTCAAGAAAATGGGTGACATGGTGCTGGAAGACATGGACCTGATGGACCGCGGCCTGCCGCCGATGCGCTGCAAGCGGGCGGAGCGCGAAACAGTGTCGCGGATGCGCTCGAAGCCGGTCACCAGGAACTGATTTCGCGGCTTGCGACGCCATCGAATCGACCGATGAGTTTAGCGATGATCGAGCCTGGCGACGAGGCGATCGCCGAGCCATTGCATACCGCAGACCAGGATGATCAAGACGATGACGACCGCGATCATTACGTCGGTTTCAAAGCGCTGGTAGCCATAACGGATCGCGAGGTCGCCGAGGCCGCCGCCGCCAATGGTGCCGGCCATCGCTGATGCGCCGATCAGGGTCACCAGCGTCACGGTAAAGCCCGCAACGATGCCGGGCAGCGCCTCCGGCACCAGCACCTCGCGAATGATGGTCCAGCGATTGCCGCCCATGGCCCGCACGGCGTCGATCAGGCCGCGGTCGACCTCGCGCAGCGAGACTTCGGCGATGCGGGCATAATAGGGGATCGCCGCGATGGTGAGCGGCACGATCGCGGCGGTGGTGCCCAGCGCGGTGCCGACGATCAGCCGTGTCAGTGGGATCAAGGCGATCAATAGGATGATGAAGGGCACGGCGCGAAAGCCGTTCACCAGCGCCGCGAGAATGCGGTTGATGGTGAGCTGCTCGGCAATGCCGTCGCGGCTAGTGATGACCAGGGCGAGGCCAAGCGGCAGGCCTATGACGAGCGAGATCAGGCCGGATGCGCAGGTCATCCAGATCGTTTCCCAGAAGGAACGCCAGAGCAGGCCGAGGATGATGTCAGTTGTCATAGCCTAAAACCTCCACCCGGGCAGACCGGGCCGTCAGAAAATCGGTCACCTGTGCCGGAAGTGCTGCATCGCGTGTCGGTACAGCGATGAAGAAGCGGGCGATCGGCTCGTTCTGGATGTGATCGATGCCGCCATGCACCAGGCGGAAGGAATGCGGCAGCGCCGCCGAAAGCTCGGCGAAAAGCGCGCCTTGCGCGGCCGGGCCTGCGAGATCGACGCTCAGTATCGCTTCGACACCCGAGGTCTGCGACAGGCGCTCGGCAATATGCTCGGGAAGTTGCGGGCGGATGGTGCTGAGCAGGCTTGCGGTGATCTCGGCCTGCGGATTGGCGAAGATCTGCCAGACTGGGCCTTCTTCGACGATCTTGCCGGCATCGATGACGGCGATACGATCGGCAATCGAGCGCACCACTTCCATCTCATGGGTGATGAGCAGGATCGTCAGGCCGAGCTTGCGGTTGATATCCTTCAGCAGCGTAAGGATCGATCGTGTCGTCTCGGGATCGAGCGCCGAGGTCGCTTCGTCCGAGAGGAGAAGAGCGGGGCGGGCGGCCAGCGCCCGGGCGATGCCGACACGCTGCTTCTGGCCGCCTGACAAGGCAGATGGATAGGCCTTCGCCTTGTCGGCGAGACCAACGAGTTCGAGCAGCTCGCGGGCACGCGCAAGCCGCTCCGCCTTGGCAACACCTTCGATCTTCAGCGGCAGGGCGACATTGTCTTCGACCGTCTTTGCCGAAAGCAGATTGAAATGCTGGAAGATCATGCCGATGCGGCGGCGCAGCGGCTGCAACTCGTTTTCCGACAGGCGGGTGATATCACGTCCTTCGATATGGATTTCGCCGCTATCGGCACGTTCCAGCCCATTCAGGCAGCGGATCAGCGTCGATTTGCCTGCGCCGCTGCGGCCGATGATGCCGACGATCTCGCCGCGGCGGGCGGTCAACGAAATGCCGTCGAGCGCGGGGTTCGTGCCGAAACGGCGGTGGACATCGACCAGGCGGACGATCTCGTCCGGCACACCGGGCGGCGCATGTCCTTTGATGGCGGTGGCCGGAATGAAGGAATTCATGGTGGTTCTTTCTTGACGGTGGGTAACCCCTTCTCCCCAGCGGGGAGAAGGTGGCCCGAAGGGTCGGATGAGGGGGTGTCTCCACGCGGGAAAGCTGCTTTCGCTCACGCTCAAGGCGCTCGGAACGTTGTTCCGAGCGCCCCTCATACGCCCTGGCGGGCACCTTCTCCCCGAGGGGGGAAGGGTTCAGCGCTGCCCCCGGCGCTGAATTGGTGTTAGTAGGCGCTCAGGCCCGTGCCCTTATAGACCTTGTCGAACTCGGCCTTGACCGTATCGTTCTGATAGGAAGCGACTAGCGTCTTCACCCAGGCTTCGTTCTCGCTGCCCTGCTTGACGGCGATGAAATTACGGTAGGGATTGCCGTCGATCGGCTCCTGCGCAATGCGGTCCTTCGGCGAAAGACCGCCTTTCAGCGCCCAGTCGGTGTTGACGACAGCAGCGTCGAGATCGTCGATCGAGCGGCCGACGATGCCGGCATCGAGTTCCTTGATCTCGACATTCTTCGGGTTCTCGACGATGTCGGCGGTGGTGGCGAGAATGCCTGTACCATCCTTGAGCTTTATGACGCCTTGGTTCTGCAGCACGCGCAGAGCGCGGCCTTCGTTGGACGGGTCGTTCGGCACACCAATGACCGCGCCCTTCGGCAGATCGGCAACGGTCTTGTATTTTGTGGTGTAGAGGCCGATCGGCCAGACGCCGGTATAGCCGACGCGGACGATATGGTAGCCGTGCTGCCTGATCTGGTTGTCGAGATAAGGCTGGTGCTGGAAGGCATTGGCGTCGACTTCACCGCGCTCCAACGCTTCGTTCGGCTGGGTGTAGTCGTTGAAGGCCACGGTTTCGATCTTCAGGCCCTTCTTGGCGGCTTCCGCGGTGACCACCCGCCAGACGTCTTCGTCTTCGCCACTCATAATGCCGACCTTGATTGTCTTGTCGGCGGCAAAAGAGGGGGCGGCTGCCGTCAAGCCGAAGACGGCGACAGCGGAGGCGATGAGGGCTGCAAGGCCGGTCCGGCGCGAGAATTGCTGCGCAGCGAGACCTTCAGAAGACTTTTTCGTCATGGGAAATCCTGTCCATGTGATTGAGACGCTATTGTCTCATTGACCGCATGGATCATCTCAGACGGTTGTGGTTCACGCGAAGCAGGATCATTTGTTGTGCGCCGCACTTCTGAAAAACTCTTTTTGACGCACGACTGATCGGGAACTAATTTTCTATAGAGATAGTCGATTTTTGTGCAATGCAGATTCCATGTGCATCGAAATTGTGCACATCAGCGGTGGATCGGGTCTTTCCAGAGCACTTCTTCGGGCTTTTCCACCGGTTCGATATCGAGATTAACGACGACGGGTTCCTGACCGGAGCGCACGAGGACGCATTCCAGCGTTTCATCGCGGCTGGCATTGATCTCCTGATGCGGCACGAAAGGCGGCACGTAGATGAAGTCGCCGGGGCCTGCTTCGGCGACGAATTCCAGGTTCTCGCCCCAGCGCATCCGCGCCTTGCCCTTGACGACATAGATGATGCTCTCGAGATCGCCATGATGATGCGCGCCCGTCTTGGCGTTCGCGTGGATCGTCACCGTTCCGGCCCAGATCTTCTCGGCGCCCGCGCGGGCATGATTGATGGCGGTTGCCCGGTTCATGCCCGGCGTCTGCGCTGTGTTCGGATCGAGCGCATTGCCGGGGATGATTTTGACACCATGCTCGCGCCAATCGACTGGCTCGTGGTGCTCGCCATAATCGTGTTCATGATCGTTGCTCATGGCTGTCCTTTCGCTGCCGGGGAAGGGATTCGCGTTTCTTCCAGAGATCGATGTCCCATCAGACTACGGCGAAACCATTCAAAAATATAGGGAATCGCAGAAAGTTTCGAAAGAGGCTTTTCAAGCCGGGATTAATCTATAGACTCGATCAAGTTAAATGACCGGTGGGAACATCTCGTGTTGTCCTGCGTTGCGCCGGTCCGAAAATGGTTTGCCGCGCCGATTGTCCGATCAAATGCGTTCGGGGCGCGCCAGATTCAGAAGCAGCGCGTAGGCCTCTCTGCGAGAGACCGGATAGTTTTTTCAATTATGCGCCGGACTTCCACTTGAAAGGAGACAGACATGAGCAATGCCTTGCCGCCCCTTCATGAGGGTCATGCCCCCATTACTTTGCAACAGCTCTTCCGGGAAGCGCTTTATGCTTTCGAGGAATGGGACGCAGAAGTCACTGAACCGATCGTTATGTTCGAAGGGAAGGTCGTTCCCGTCAGCGTCGTTTTCGAAGCCATGCGCGAATGCACCGACATCGTGCCTAACAACATCGTTTCGGCGGTGACGGAACGATTGACCAAGCCCTGGGAGGGTGAAGGCCCTCTCGACACGATGACCTTTTCGACCGCAGCCCGGGTGATGGGCGTTCTCGTCCGCAAACGTCTCCTGGTTCTCAACAACGGTGTCGATGTCGCCGCCGTCGTTGCCGAGACCCAGGCAGCGGAAAAATCAGACCGGTAAGAAACAGCGGATGATTGATCAAGGAACCCGTCGGCTCACGCTGGCGGGTTCTTTCGTTCGGTATCAACGATTGTTGACGTCGAATTCCGGATCGACGGGGATCTGCATCGCCGTCGCCAAATGGTTCGTCTGTCCGGCCAGGCCGATGACAGCCAGCAATTCGCCATGCTGCGCATCCGTCATCCCTTTTGCCCTGGCGGCGGCGGTGTGGGAGTGAACGCAATAGGTACAGCCATTGGCGGTGGATACGGCGATATAGATCATCTCGCGCACCAGCGGATCGAGCGCGCCATCCGCCATCATCACTGCCTTAAGACCTTCCCATGTTCGTTTCAAAAGTGCCGGATCATTAGCGAGGCCGCGCCAGAAATTATTGACGAAATCGGATTTTCTGACGGCGCGGATATCATCGAAAATGGCCTTCACCGCCGGGATGGCCTCGACCTCCGCATCACCGAGCAATTTGACTGTCGTCATCTCAAAATCTCCTTCCAACAATCCGATTTGGTGCGAAAGCTATAGCGCATTTTCGCGCGGTCTTCGCTGAAGGATCGCATGACCAGAGCCCCTCTTTTCATTTGCAAAATTCATGCATATGTGAAAATACTATTCACATAAGAAAAGTGAGCCCGGGACGCATGGGATTCGGCAGGCGGAAAATCTGCCGAAGCGGAGATGCGTCGCCTGCCGGATCGATGCAAGGGAAGCAGAAATAGTCATGGTGGTGGAGAAGGAATTGCCGCTGGCCGGCCTGGTGGTCGTGGATATGAGCCAGTTCCTGTCCGGCCCCTATTGCACTTTAAGGCTGATGGATCTCGGCGCCCGGGTCATCAAGATCGAGCGGCCGGAGAGCGGCGATCTCTCGCGGCGGCTTTATCTCAGCGATAGCGAGAGCGGCGATTCGACCATTTTTCACGCGATCAATCGTTCGAAGGAAAGCCTGGCGATCGACCTCAAGAGCGAGCGCGACATGCAAGCCCTGCGCAAGCTGATCTCCAACGCCGATGTTCTGGTGCAGAATTTCCGGCCTGGGGTGATCGAGCGGCTTGGGTTGGCTTATGAAGCGGCGCAGATGATCAATCCACGCCTCGTCTATTGCTCAATCAGCGGCTATGGCGACGAGGGCCCCTGGGTGTCGCGCCCCGGGCAGGATCTGTTGGCGCAATCGCGCTCCGGCGTGATGTGGCTGAATGGCGACGAGGGGCAGGGGCCGGTGCCGTTCGGCCTGGCGATCGGCGATATGCTGGCAGGTGCGGCGGCGGCCCAGGGCATACTGGCGGCGCTGGTGCGCCGCGGCGTCACCGGCAAAGGCAGTCTGGTCGAAACGAGCCTGCTGGAGGCACTGGTCGATCTGCAGGTGGAGGTGCTGACCGTCCACATGAACAACGGCAACAAGCTGCCGCAGCGCTCCGGCTTCCGCAGTGCCCATGCCTATCTCTCCGCGCCCTACGGCGTTTATCCGGCCACCGACGGTTATCTCGCCATTGCAATGGCGCCGATTTCGAAGCTTGCCGACCTGCTTGGCATGGAGGAACTCGCACCCTACCGCGACGATCCGAAAAGCTGGTTTACGGCGCGCGATGACATCAAGGCGCTGATCTCGGCGCGGATTGCCACCCGTACCGTGGATGAATGGCTGGCAATATTGGAGCCGGCTGATATCTGGTGTGCCAAGGTGCTGAACTGGCCGGAACTGTTGCAGAGCGAGGGATTTGGTATGCTCGATATGCTGCAGACGGTCGGCCGCGACGACGGCATTTCCGTGCGTACCACGCGCTCGCCGGTTCGTATCGATGGGCAGCGGCCAAAATTCGAACGTGCAGCCCCGCATGTCGGCGAGCATAATGCGGCGATCTGGGAAGAGTTCGACCTCGGGTGAGTGTCGGAGAGATCGCCCGACAGAATTAGCCCGACAGAATTAGAAGGAGTTTTCCCATGACGCGCATTACCAACCTTCGCGTATTCGACCTGCGCTTTCCGACCTCGCTGAGCCTTGACGGCTCAGATGCGATGAATCCCGATCCGGATTATTCCGCTGCCTACGTTATTATGGATACAGATAAACCGGGTCTCGAAGGCCATGGCCTGACCTTTACCATCGGTCGCGGCAATGACATCTGCTGCATGGCGATCGAGGCGATGCGGCATCTCGTCGTGGGTACCGAGCTTGAGACCGTGCTGGAAAATCCGGGCACATATTGGCGGCATCTTACCAGCGACAGTCAGCTTCGCTGGATCGGCCCGGAGAAGGGCGCGATGCATCTCGCCACCGGCGCCGTCGTCAACGCCGTCTGGGACCTGCTCGCCAAGGAAGCCGGCAAGCCGGTCTGGCGGCTGGTGGCGGAGATGGATGCGGAGCGCATTGCCGATATCGCCGACTACCGCTATCTGACTGACGTTTTGACCCGCGATGAGGCGCTCGCCATCCTCAAGAAGGCGGAAGTCGGCAAAGCGGAGCGCATTGCCACCCTCGAGCGCGAAGGCTATGCCTGCTACACGACGTCTGCCGGCTGGCTCGGCTATGACGATGCCAAGCTGCGCCGTCTATGCCAGGAGGCGATCGATGCCGGCTTCGATCATGTGAAGATGAAGGTCGGCCGCGATCTGGAAGACGATATCCGCCGTCTCACCATTGCCCGCGAAGTAATTGGTCCCGATCGCTATCTGATGATCGATGCCAATCAGGTTTGGGAAGTCGGTCAGGCCATCGATTGGGTACAGAAGCTTGCCTTCGCGAAACCATTCTTCATCGAGGAGCCGACCAACCCCGATGATATTGCCGGCCATCGCAAGATTCGCCAGGCAATCGGCCCGATCAAGGTCGCGACCGGCGAGATGTGCCACAACCGCATCATGTTCAAGCAGTTCATCGCCGAAGGTGCGATCGACATTGTGCAGATCGATTCCTGCCGCATGGGCGGGCTGAACGAAGTCTTGTCGGTGCTGCTCGTTGCCGCAAAATATGGTTTGCCCGTCTGGCCTCATGCCGGCGGCGTCGGGCTTTGCGAATATGTGCAGCACTTGTCGATGATCGACTATATCGCCGTCTCCGGCACCAAGGACGGCCGCGTGATCGAATATGTCGACCATCTGCACGAACATTTCGTCGACCCCTGCGTGATCCGCGACGCCGCCTATATGCCGCCAAACCTGCCAGGCTTCTCGATCGAGATGAAACCGGAGTCGATCGCGCAATATACGTTCAAGGGCGTGCTGGGATGATGGCGAAAGCCTGTTGCAACAACACCTTCGCCCCAACGGGGAGAGGGTGTTTTACTTCAACCACGCCTGAATAACCCGCACGTCCTCATCGTCAAGCTCATGACCAGCGGAGACTGTCGCAACCTCGACCTTTGCGCCGCCGTCCCGCAGCCGGCCGGCGAGGGGCTGCGCATATGGGCCGTACATATCTTTCTCGCCTGCGATAACAAGCACATCGGCGTCCGACATGTCCGCCGGCGGCGGATCGGCGAGCACGGCCATGGAGCGCAGCAGCACGGCGCGGCGGATAAGATGCGGGTGTAGCGACAGCATGGCGTTCAGCAGATTGGCGCCGTTCGAATAGCCGATATAGACGATGCGGTCCGGATCGAGGCCATAGGCATGGATCGCGCCATCGATGAAGGCCGCAAAGGCTTCCGCTTCGCTGACGATATCGGCTTGATCGAAGGACATGGGTCCGGTCCGGCGGAACCAGCGTGGCGCGCCCTCCTCGAGCGCGCGGCCGCGCACGCTGAGCAATGTCGCATCGGCGTCGATCTTGTGGGCGATCGGCAACATCGTCGTTTCGTTGGCGCCGGAGCCGTGTAGCAGAATGAAGATATTGCCATTCGGCTGCTCGGGCGTGAAGAAGCGATGGATAAAGGGCAGATCGCGATAGATGACGCGCGGCTCGCCGGGCATGGAGAACTGCGGCAGGATCACATTCAGCTCGGCCAAAAGCTTCGGGCTGTCGTCCGGGGCGAAGAGGCGCGTACCAAGGGTTGCCTCGTCCTCATCGATCAACATACCAGGCGCATCCGTTGCGAGTTCGAACAGGATGCGGCCGGGCTCGCGAACGTAGAGCGAGCGGAAATATTTACGATCATGCATCGCCGTCGGCCATGAGTTGATCGCCTGCAGGGCGGTACGAACCGACTGCAATTCGGCATCATCATTGGCGCGAAAGGCGACATGATCGACGGTGCCGGTCCCCGGCGCGCTTGCCCAGAAGCCGCGCGCGTCACGGATGTCAAGGATATCGCCAGGCGCCGATACCAGCCGGCTGATCGCTCCGCTGGTTGCTTGCGGCCGGTAGTCGAAGTGGTCGACCAGCATCGCCTGCGTTTCCTCAGGCGTTTCGCTGAACAACGTCGCGCCGCGGATTCGGTTGATGGCGTGCTCCTGCGGAATGGAATCGCTCGTCCACGGAGCCGTTGTCTGCAGAACATTGGTTCCGACCAATTTGACGATGACGCCATCCGGATCTTTCAACCTCAGGACCGGTTCGCCGAATTCCTCCGAGGGGCCTTCCGGTTTCAGCCCGGCGCTCAAGGCGCGTGTCAGCCAGAAACCGATGCTCATGGGGGCGATGGCGAGCGAGATTTCGCCCACCTGACCGACGCCGGCGCGACCGGGAGAGCCGTCCTCCCAAACAAGGAAGGTCACCAGCGATCCGGGCGAGCCGACTGCATCGCCATAGAGCAGATGCAACTGCGTTACGTCCTCGAAGCCGCCGGTGCGTTTGACCAGCCGCAGGCCGAGAAAACCGGCATAAAAATCGACATTCGCCTGCACCTTACGGGTGATGAGCGTGATGTGGTGGATGCCGGCGACCATGATGATGCTCCAGGATGGATTGCGCAATTGGCCGCTATTTAGGGCGGAAGCTTCCGCCAGTTCAATGCGCTGTCCGTGAAGGCTGTGTTCACAGAAAACGCAACGTCAGCCGCTGAAACACGGCACTGATGACCAAGCCTGCCCTATTCCGGTGCCTTGGCTGTCTTTCGCTTGGTCTTCGTCTTCGGCTCCGGTGGGGGCTGCAGTGCCTCCTTCTCAAGACGCAGTTCGCGCAGGCGCGCCGTTTTGCGTTCGCGGTTCATCTGTTCGCTGGCGAGAATTTCCTTGACGGTAGAGTCGAGCTGGCTGGACTTCGCCAGCGATGCCTCTTTCTTGGATCCGAACAGATTGTCTTTATTGGGCGCCATCTTGGACTCCATGGTTTGTGTCGGCGTTGGCGTTTCCTGTGGGATTCGAGCGGGTAATCATCCGCTCCCACTGGGAGGGAAGTCCCATCCTGCATCGGATGGCATCCGTATTGCTAGCGTTAATTCCGGCGCTCCCCGGAAATACGGCGGAACTGCCTCACCGAAACGGGATATAAAAGAGAAGCGCCGGTTATTTCTATCTATATAAGATCGCGCAAAAAACTCGGAACAGCTAAAAAAAGGACTATCCGAATTCGATCCTCATTGATCGATAATTTTATGTCACACGAGCCGCATTATGCGAAATATCCAGTCATTTTCGATATTTCTCATGTTTCTCCTTGTGACACATCCAGCCATCCACTATAAGCTGTGCATCGATATTGGTGAATGAACTTTGCATCGCCGCACTCTGCGCGACATTGACGAACTTCCCTCTCAAAATCGGTCTACTGCACTAGGCGCTTGCCTGGATGCGATCCTTGTACGAGTGATTGAAAGGTCATGTTATGAGCACAGGTACTGTAAAGTGGTTCAATGCTACCAAGGGCTTTGGTTTCATTCAGCCTGATGACGGCGCGACGGATGTCTTCGTGCACATTTCGGCGGTTGAACGGGCTGGAATGAGCACGCTGCGCGACGGCCAGAAGATTTCCTACGAGCTTGTCAAGGACAAGCGTTCGGGCAAGATGTCGGCTGACCAGCTTGAATCCCTGTAAGGCATTTGTTTCCGGTCTTTGACCACGGATGTACTGGCATCGATCGTTGAGGCAATGAAGGAAGAGGTCGGGTTAGCCCGGCCTTTTTTGCATTTTGCTTGAAGAATTCAGTGCTCCCCGAGGGCATCCTCGGGCAACTTCTTGCGGTGGCCGCTGATCTCCGAGCCGGCGGTGCGCGAAAAGCTGGCGTTCCAGATCACCGCGAGCAGCGCAATGGCCGTGACGACGATGAAGGCGACGGAGAAGTCGATCATCTCGGCTTTCGCATGGTCGCGGAGCTGCATCGAGCCGTGCAGGGCGAGAGCGGCGACGCAGATGCCGAGCGAGAGCATCAGTTGCTGGAAGGTCGAATAAAAGCTGGTCGCGATGCTCATGCGGTCACGTTCGATCTCGTCATAAGCGATCGTGTTATAGGCCGTGAACTGGAACGACATGAAGAAGCCGCAGAAGAACAGGATCACGAAGATGACCGGCAACGGCCAATTCGGCTGGAAGATGGCGCACATTCCGTAGCCGAGCGTGCCAATAAGCCCGAAGATAATGAGCGCGGTGCGGAAGCCGAGCGTCCGAAGAATGTGTACCTGCAGGGGCTTCATGGCCATGGAGCCGAGTGCGGTCGCAATGGCGATCTGGCCGGCCGTAGCGGCCGAAAGGCCGAAGCCGAGCTGCAGCATCAGCGGGATAAGGAAGGGATGGGCGCCCTGGCTGATGCGCGTCAGCGAGCCGGCGATGACCGAGGTGCGGAAGGTCGGCACCTTCATCAGCGAGAAATCCATGATCGGCGAGGGATGCTTGCGGGCATGTCGCAGATAGGCGATGCCGAACAGCAGGCCGATGGAAATCAGGAAGACGGCCAGATAGCCTTCGCCTTCGCGGCTCGACATTTCGAAACCGAAGAGCAGCGAGCCGAGCGAGACGCCGGATAGGACGAAGCCGGAAAGGTCGAAGCGGCCATTGCGTGGCCCTTTCACCTCTTCGATGAACATCGACACCAGCACGAAGCCGATAATGCCGATCGGCACGTTGATATAGAAGATCCAGCGCCAGTCGAGATAGGTGACGAACATGCCGCCGACGGGCGGGCCGAGGATGGGGCCGACGAGCGCCGGGATCAGCAGCCAGGACATGGCGTTGACCATGTCCTTGCGGGCGACGCTGCGCATCAGCACAAGACGGCCGACGGGCAGCATCATCGCACCGCCGAGGCCCTGCAGCAGCCGCGCGATCACGAGGAAGAACAGGTTCGGTGCCTGTGCGCACAGAAGCGAGCCGACAACGAAAACTGCGATGGCGGATCGGAAGACAGTGCGCGATCCAAAGCGGTCTGCGATGGCGCCGCTTGCTGGAATGAAGATCGCGAGGCTGAGAAGGTATGACGTCAGCGAGATACTCATCGCCGGCGCGCTGACGCCGAAGTCTCTTGCCATGGTCGGCAGCGCTGTGGCGAGCACGGTCGCATCAAGCTGCTCCATGAACATGGCGCTTGCTACGATCAGCGCGATTACACGAAAATTAGGGGCGGTCCGCCGGGTTGGTGCGGCCTGGAAAATCTGGTCCGACATTGTCGGGGATCGCTCTCGATGGCGCGGTGGGGTCCAAGGACAGAACCGCGAGTCTGGTGACGACGCAAAGGCCGATTGGAACGAAGGCTGATATACGCCCGCTCGGGCGAGATGACTATATCCGAATTTGCAAATCTTATTGATCGAAATGGAAAAAACGACGCAGGCGGGCAGGAATGTCACAGCCGATGAATGCCCGATGAACAGAGACCGGAACCGCGCACCGAGGTGATCGAAAAGCGTCAGTTCCGGCTGGATCGACGTCGAACCGGCTGGTGTCAATGAGCACGTCATTGCCACCACACCTTATGAGGCCGAGCTGGCGAGCTTACGAAGATCGCCTGAAGCTCAATATCCCTCGGCAAGACCGGAACCGGCACGGCTGTCCATCGCGCCGTTGTAGCGGGCTCCGCCACCCTCGGCGATTTGACCGAGGCTCTTGCCGCCGACGAGAATGCCGGCGGCCTGACCCCAGACCGGCCAATCGCCGCCGACCTGGACATTGTAGCCCATGCCGCTCAGCAGCTTGATCGTATCGGGAGACAGCGTGTAAGGCTCGGTATAGACCTTATCCGGCAGCCATTGATGATGGACACGCGGCGCGTCGATTGCCTGCTGAATATCCATGCCGAAATCGATGACGTTGACGATCGCTTCGAGGGTGATGGTGATGATGCGCGCCCCGCCGGGGCTGCCGATCACCATGAAGGGTTTGCCGTCCTTGGCGACGATCGTCGGGCTCATCGAGGAGAGCGGCGTCTTCTTCGGCTGGATGGCGTTGGCCTCGCCCTGCACCAGACCGTAAAGATTGGGTACGCCAGGCTTGGAGGTGAAGTCGTCCATCTCATTGTTGAGCAGGATGCCGGTGCCGGGCGCGACCACGCCGGCACCGAAGGAGCCGTTCAGCGTGTAGGTGACGGCAACCGCATTGCCGTCATTGTCGATGATCGAATAATGCGTGGTCTCCGTGCTCTCGCCGAGGCCTTTCGGCATCAGATCCTTGGAGACGCCTGCGCGATAGGGATCGATGCTGTCGCGGATCTTCTTCGCGTAGTTCTTGTCCAGCAGCTTGCTGACGGGATTGTTGACGAAATCGGGATCGCCCAGCGCGGAATTGCGGTCGACATAGGCGTGGCGCATGGCCTCGACCATGAGATGCACGGTCTCAGCCGAGCCGTAGCCGGTATAGGAAAGGGGATAGCCCTCCAGTACATTGAGGATCTCGCAGATGATTACACCGCCGGAAGAGGGTGGCGGCGAGGAGATGATCTCATAGCCGCGGTAATTGCATTTCACCGGATCGAGTTCGCGGACCTTATATTGTTCGAAATCCTCCCTCGCTAGGATGCCGCTCTTGTCGTGGCTGGCCTTGACGATCGCATCGGCGGCCGGCCCCTTGTAGAAACCATCCGGGCCTTGTTCCGAAATGCGCGACAGGACCGCGGCGAGATCGGGCTGGACCAGGCGATCGCCGCTGGAGAAGGGGGCGCCGTTCGGCTTCGTGAAGATCGCCGCCGTCGCCGGATCGCGCGACAGCCATTTCTTGCCTTCGTTCAGCTCGGCGGCGTCGGCCTGGTTCAGCGTGAAGCCCTCCTTGGCGTAGCGGATTGCCGGCGCCATCAGCTCCTGTCGGGTTTTGGTACCGTATTTCTCGCGGGCAGTCTCGAAGCCCATGACGGAGCCGGGCACGCCAACGGCGAGATAGCCATCCGTGCTCGCGCCTTTGACGACATTGCCTTTGTCGTCGAGATACATGGTCTTGGTCGAGGCAAGCGGCGCGCGCTCGCGGAAATCGAGGAAGGCGGTCTTGCCGTCCTTCGTTCGGATGGTCATGAAGCCGCCGCCGCCAATATTGCCCGCGGTCGGATAGACCACGGCCAAGGCATAACCGACCGCAACCGCGGCATCCACGGCATTGCCACCGCTCTTCAGCACGTCGACGCCGACATTGGTCGCCAGATGCTGGGCAGTCACCACCATTCCATGCTCGGCTTCGACCGGCTGTGGCGCTGCGGCTTGGACGATGGTGATGGAAAAGAGCCCGAAGGCACAGATAGTCGCTAACGATATCGCACGCTGGCGGAAATGGCGCATGATGGTCCCTCCCTAAGTCAAGTTTCAGGTAAGGCAGCCTAGCGTTGTGTCTAGGGCTGAAGAATAATTTCTGCTGCCGAATTCCGCTGGCGACCGCGGCAGCCATATGACCGGAATCCGGATCGGATAGAAGAAGACACCGCCTCTCCAAGATCGACGAGACAGTCATCCCGTCGATTGGGGATTAATTCCCAGGTATTAGCGGAAATCACGCAACCGATCTTTCGTATTAGCATCCCTTAAAATGTCGGGGATAAATGCCTGCGCGCACTCGCAATATTTCTTTCATAAGAGCAGTCTACTTTAGGTAAGGGACTTGTCGAGGCGGGGAGTATCGCATGGGGGTATTGATGGCCGTCACGAAGCTTGAGCAGTGGAAGAACGAGCGCAACAGCAAACCCAAGGCGTTCGTCATTGCCCAAAAGACGCATGTTGTCGAAATTGAGTGCATGCATTGCCATCGCCACTTCTTCCGGTGGTCGTCGACAGCGCCGGCCTATTGGCGCTGCGAGGACTGTTCCGTCAATCAGTGAGGCGTTGCGGTCCTGACGATCAAAGGATCAGGATTGCCCTGATATCATTGACGTTGGTGCCGGTCGGACCGGGGACGAAGAGGTCACCGATCGCGTTGAAGGCCGACCAGGCGTCATTGTTTCTCAGCATCTCGGCAGGGACAAGCCCGGCCTTGCGCAGCCGCGCCACCGTGCTTGCATCCGCAAAAGCGCCGGCATTGTCTTCGCTGCCGTCGATGCCGTCGGTGTCTGCAGCCATTGCATGAATGCTGGCATGACCGTCGATGTCGATTGCCAGCGACAGCAGGAATTCGGAGTTTCGGCCGCCCTTGCCCTTGCCTGTCAGCGTCACCGTCGTCTCACCACCCGACAGCAACACGATCGGCTTGGCGAAGGGCCGGTTGCGATGAAGGATCTCGCGGGCGAGGGCGGCATGCATGTGCGCTGCCTCGCGCGCTTCGCCTTCGATCGCATCGGACAGGATCGCTGCCTCGACGCCGGCTTCGCGCGCCACCTCGGCCGCGGCTTCCAGCGAGACGCCCGCCGATGCGATGACATGCACCTCGTTGCCGGCAAGGCGCGGATCCCCAGGACGCGGCGCATCGGCTTCCGGTCTTTCTATATGTGCAAGGACGGAGGCGGGCAGCTCGATACGGTAGAGACGGATGAGGTCGAGCGCTTCGGTACGCGTGCCCGCACCGGGAACGGTCGGTCCGGAGGCGACAAGAGCCGGATCGTCGCCCGGAATGTCGGAAACGACCAGCGAGACGACCTTTGCCGGATAGGCGGCTGCGGCGAGACGGCCGCCCTTGATGGTCGACAGATGTTTGCGAATGACGTTCATCGCCGAGATCGGCGCGCCGGAGGCAAGCAGCGCCTTGTTGACGGCGATCTCGTCGGCAAGGGTAAGGCGACCCGCCGGGGAGGGCAGCAGCGCCGAACCGCCGCCGGAGATCAGCGCGATCACCAGGTCATCCTCGGTCAATCCCTCGACCAGCTTCAACAGCCGCCCGGAGGCGACGAGGCCTGCCTCATCCGGGACAGGATGGGCGGCTTCGATGATTTCGATGTGCTGGCAGGGGGCGGCGAAGCCGTAGCGTGTCACCACCAGCCCTTCCAGCGGACCATCCCAGCATTGCTCCAGGGCGGCTGCCATCTGTGCCGATCCCTTGCCGGCGCCGATGACGATCGTGCGCCCTTTCGGCTTTGCCGGCAGATGGGCGCGGATGCCGGTCATGGGATCGGCGGCGCGGACGGCTGCGTCGAAAAGGGAGGTAAGAAAGGCGCGGGGATCGGAAACGGTCATGTCGAAATCTACCTGTCTGCGATGAGCTCATAAGCATTTGGTGGCTCAACTGGCGCGAACACGCAAGAGCAGGTCACGCCCGATTGTGTCGGGTAAGCGGAATCCCTATGTTTCAGGGAGCAGTTTCAACGATTTTATCCGAGGGATTTCGAGATGGCCGAATTGAAGGTGAAGACGAGACAGACGGGCGCGACAGCGACGGTCGGCCGCACCGGCCTTCCGCATGTGACGTCGGTGATGGGTGGCGAGATCGATATCGTCACCTCGCCGTCACAGCCGGGCTTCAATCCGCTCGACCTGCTTTATTCCTCACTGGCTGCCTGTCTCGTGCTCAGCGCCCGCATGGCTGCAAGCAGCCTTGGCGTGTTGGACAAACTGACGGAAGTGACTGCCGTCGTGACCGGCGAAAAGGCGGCGGAAGGGCTGTCGCGCGTGGAAAAATTCAACATCGCTTTCACCATCAAAGGCGATTTCAGCGACGAGATCCGCAATGCCATCGCGCATGCAGCCGAGGATGAGATCTGCACGGTCAGCAACACGATCCGGGGGAATCCGAGGTTTGCGACGCTGATTTCGGGGTGAGGCGATAACACCTTCTCCCCTCGGGGAGAAGGTCGCGCGGAACGCGCGGGTTGAGGGGGCGTTGCACCGTAAGGCTGCCCTTCGCTTGCCGCTCAGGGCGCCCCTCATCCGCCCTCCTGGCCTGTCGAAGGGCGGACACCTTCTCCCCGCTGGGGAGAAGGAGTGGCCGGCAATTCAAATCCCTCCAGATATGGCCCAAGCTCCGGATCGATATCCACCTTGACCACATTGTTGTAGACCGCCGTTGCAATCATGATACCGGCGAAAGCGACGAGATTGGCGAGCGTCGGTTCGTCATAGCGTGCCTTCAACCGGTCCCACAACTCTTCCGGCACGGCGTTGGAATCCCTGACGATGGCCTTGCCGAAATCGATCAACAATGCCTCGTCTTCAGTGGGTACGAGCGTTTCCGGCGTCAGTCCTGCATTGATCAGTGCACGTCTGAAGAAACCGATCGGGATGATCGAGCGGCTTTCCAGTGAGATGGCATGACAGAAAAGCCAGACCGCGCGGTCGTCGAGCGCCGGGCGCAGTTCTTCGCGCAGTGTGAACCATTCGGCGTAGATGCGGTGTGCCACCGGTGAATGCAGCAGTGTTCGCTTCATATTGGTCATGCGGCCGCGTAGCTGTACTTCGCGGTCGTGTTCCGTGCGGACGGCTTCGGAAGCGGTGTCGTAATCGATTGGCGTGATATGGCTCATCGGCTGTCGTCTCTCATTGCGCGGCTTCGGAGGCCCGTGTGAAGAAGCGGTTTGCCGAGAGCAGCGTGAAGGGCTCGAAGGACGTTTCGGTATGGCTGCGCTTTAGCGCTCCGACGGGCATGTTCAGCACCGCGAGATGATCGGCCATGAAGAGGGTATCGAATTTCGCCTGTTCCAGCGCCTGCGCAAAACTTTTGATGTGCTTGAAATTGAAATTCGCGTCCGGATAGGCGCCGGGATAGCGCCATGCGCCGGTGTGCAGGCTGACAGGGCGCATGAACGCCCCAAGCTTCAGTTGCTTCTGTTCAGTCATGGGTCTATCCCTCTCGAACATCGCTGGTTCATGGCGACACGCGCGGGTAGGCGCTAGCGAAAATGTCTCTCTCGACGTAGGAGCCTTGTCGGCGCATTCAAAGAGCCGATTTCATTTATTTGATCGGTCCGATGGAATATTCATCCAGCGCCGCTTTCACGAGCCGGTCGATCATTTGTTTTTGGGTGGACTATTTTGCGTTGTGCAACATTCCAAGCCTGCCTATTTGGTATTAAAGCGAATCCTTTCAGGGTCGGGAGATATCCATGAACGACAAGGACATTGGCGAAATCGCCTCCTGGCTCATGCAGAGCGGCCTCAAGGGCATGGGAGAGGCCGATCTGTTGGCAGGGTTCTGCGAGGCATGCCGAGAACGCGGGCTGAACGTCGATCGCGCCATGGCGCTGATGGATACGCTGCATCCCGTCTATGAGGGCCGCGCCTTCCGCTGGGACGGCAACCAGGTGGTCGAACGCGAGTTCGAATATGGTCCGACGCAGCAGGGAATCGCCGCCGAGAACTGGCTGCGTTCCTCCTTCTATCATTTGCTGACGACCGGCGGGAACGAGGTGCGTCGCCGCATCGGCTTCGGCGATCCGATCGATTTCTTCGGGCTCGATACGCTGAAGACCGACGGTCACACCGATTACCTCGCCATGGTGCACCGGTTCGAGGAAGGCGGCACCATCGGCGAGATGGATTGTTTCTATTCTCATTTCGCCACCACCGCCGGAGCGGGTTTCATCGACGAGGAACTGCGCGTGCTGCGCAAGCTCACGCCGGCCTTAGCACTGGCGATCAAATGCACCGCCATGGGGCGCATCGCCCGCACCATCGCGGAGGTGTATCTGGGGGAGGATGCCGCCCGGCATGTTCTCGAAGGCAAGATCACGCGCGGCAAGGCAGAGCGCATCTCGGCGGCGCTGTGGTTCTCCGACCTCGCCAACTATACCCGCATTTCGGACACGGCAGAGCCTGATGAAATCATTCCGATGCTGAATGCTTACGCCGACGCGGTGATTTCCTCGATCCACGAGGCCGGCGGCAATGTGTTGAAGCTGATCGGCGACGGCACGTTGGCGATCTTCAAGGCGCGCGATGCGGGTGATGCCTGTGCTGCGGCGCTGATGGCGGAATCGCTGCTGCGCCAGCGGTTGCGCGATCTCAATTCCCAACGGCAGATCGAGGGCAGGCCGGTGACGGACGTCTATCTCGGCCTGCATATCGGTGATGTCTTCTACGGCAATATCGGCAGCATGGACAGGCTGGATTTCACCGTCATCGGCCCGGCCGTCAACGAGGTCAGCCGCATTGCCTCCATGTGCCGTTCGGCCGACCGCAATATCCTGATGTCGTCGAATTTCGTCTCTGCGCTGGCGTCCAGCCAGAGCAACGATCTCGTCTCGGTCGGTCGCTACGCGCTGCGCGGCGTCAACCGGCCGCAGGAGCTGTTCACGCTGCTGTCTTCGGCGGCGTGACGGTTTTCACCGGCGCCCAGCCGCGAACATCGGACCGCCCTTGTGCGGCGGAAAACCATAGCCGTTGATCATCACCAGATCGATATCGCCGGCGCGAGCGGCGATGCCCTCGGCCAAGAGCGCATCGCCCTCATCGGCCATGGCCTTCAGCAGCCGAATGACGATCTCGTCTGCGGTAAAGCTCTTCGGCACAATGCCTTTTTCGGCGCGTGCGGCTTCGATCAGCGCCGTGACTTCTGGGTCCACCGTGCGCTTGCCATCCGGATAGGCATACCAGCCGCGCCCGGCCTTCTGACCGAAGCGGCCGGCTTCGCAGAGGCGATCGGCGATGGCGACGTAGCGGGCGGCGGGATAGCGCGTTGCCGCCTGGCGTTTGCGCCGCGCCCAGGCGATCTCGAGGCCCGCCATGTCGTAGACGGCGAAGAGCCCCATCGGAAAACCATAGGCCTCCAGCGCGGCATCGATCTCATGCGGTAGGGCGCCGTCCTCGACCATGAATTCGGCCTCACGGCGATAGGCGGAAAAAATGCGATTGCCGATGAAGCCCTCGGTGACGCCGCAGACGATAGGTAGTTTTCCGAGGCGCTTGGCCAAGGCGAGGACGCTCGCCAGCACATCCGGCGCGGTCTTTTCGCAATTCACGACTTCCAGCAGCCGCATGATATTGGCAGGCGAGAAAAAGTGCAGACCGACGACTCGCTCGGGATGAGCGGTTGCGGCGGCGATGGCATTTGGATCGAGGTAGCTGGTGTTGGTCGCAAGGATGGCCTCAGTGCGGACGATACTGTCGAGGTGTTGGAACAGTTCGGTCTTGACGGTCAGATCATCGAAGACGGCTTCGATGACGAGATCGGCTTGCGCAAGCTCCTGAGCATCGGCGGCGACCCTCAGCCGGTTCAGGCGATCCTCCCGTCCTGCTGCATCGATGCGACCTGATTGCACGGCTTTGTCGAGGATGCCGGTAATGCGCTCTCGGCCCTTGTCGCCCGCTTCCTGGGTCTGCTCGATGCCGGTGACGCGATAGCCGGCGTTCAATGCAGCCACTGCAATGCCGGAGCCCATCAGGCCGGTGCCGACGATTCCGACGGTTTCGATCTTGCGCGGGGCGACTTTTTCCAGGCCATCGACCTTGCCGGCGGAGCGCTCCGCGAAGAAGACGTGGCGCATGGCTGCGGCCTCTTGGCTGTCGCGGAGCTCGATGAAGGTGCGGCGTTCCTCGGTAAGTCCTTCGTCTAGCGATGTCGTTGCAGCAAGGCGAACAAGTCGGACGGCTTCGGCGGGCGCGTGCTGATCACGGGCCTTGCGAAGAGCTTCCGCGGCTGCTTTGTCGATGGTTTCCTCAGACTCTATCGGGATCGGCAATTTGCCGGTGCGTCGCAAGGGAAGATCGACTGCGCTCTTGGCGGCGGTAACGGCTGCATCGATCAGCGAGCGTTCGAACAGTGTATCAATGATACCGAGTTTGTGTGCTTCACTGGCCGAGACAACGCGTCCATTGGCGATAAGTTCGATGGCGGCGGCCGTACCGATCAGGCGCGGCAGGCGTTGTGTGCCGCCGGCGCCGGGAACGATGCCGAGTTTGACCTCCGGCAGGCCGATTTTCGCGGAGGGAGCGGCATAGCGCTTATGGCAGGCAAGCGCCACTTCTAGGCCGCCGCCGAGCGCGGCACCGTTCATGGCAGCAAGGACGGGTTTGGAGAAATCTTCGATGTGGGCAATAACTTGCGGCAGCAGCGGTCCGACAGGCGGCTTGCCGAATTCCTTGATGTCGGCGCCGCCGATGAAGGTGTTGCCAGCCCCCATCAATATGACGGCAACGACCGCGCTGTCCTTTTCCGCGTAATCTAGCGCCGCCATCAGACCGGCACGGACATTGGCCGAGAGCGCATTGACGGGTGGATTGTCGATGGTGACAACAAGAACGCCACCGGTCAGCGTCGCCGAAATAGTGTCCGAAAAGCGCAATGCCGACATGGTTGGCCTATCCTATTCTGGGCCGTCCTATTCCGGAATGACCGCGGTCGCCTGGATCTCGATCTTGGCGCGGTCCTCGACGAGGGCGACGACCTGTACGGCGGCCATGGCCGGGAAATGCCGGCCGATGATCTCGCGGTAAACCTGGCCTATGCCTTTGAGATTGGCGAGATATTCGCTCTTGTTGGTGAAATACCAGGTCATCGAAGTGATATGCTTTGGTTCGGCGCCGCCTTCGGCGAGGATGTCGACGACATTCCTCAGCGTCTGGCGCACCTGCTCGACGAAATCGTCGCTTTCGAATTGGCAGGCGGCGTTCCAGCCGACCTGACCGCCGACGAACACCATGCGACCGGTCGCCGCCATGCCGTTGGCATATCCGATCGGCTTGGCCCAGCCTTCAGGTTGCAGGATGGTGTGCATCGGTCATCTCCAGATGAGGGGTCAGTGCGGCGCGGATATCGTCCGGCCACGCAAGCGATTGATGGGTGTCGAGAAAGGTGCAAACGACGCGCTGCCAAGCAGTCCACAGGACCTGGCCGTTCGCCGAGACCTGATATTCCAGATCCAGCGAGGAGCGGCCGATGCCGCGCACCGCCACCACGAAATCAAGTTCATTGCCCTGAAAGCCGGGTCGAACGAATGTCACGTCGAGGCGCACGGTCGGCGCACCAATGCGGCGGTCGTCGATCAGTGTCTTCCAGGGGAAGCCGAGATGGGCGAAATAATCCTCCAGCACCCCGACGAGGATGTTCAGATACGACGGAAAATAGGCGATCCCCGAGGGATCGCAGTCTCCGAAGCGCAGGGGTCTGGTGGTTTTGAACGCCAAGGCCGGCCTCAGTTCGCAAAAGCGGCGATGCCGGTGATGGCGCGGCCGAGGATGAGGGCGTGAATATCGTGGGTGCCTTCGTAGGTGTTGACGACTTCGAGGTTGACGAGATGGCGGGCGATGCCGAACTCGTCCGAAATGCCGTTGCCGCCGAGCATGTCGCGAGCCGCGCGGGCAATATCGAGCGCCTTGCCGCAGCTATTGCGCTTCAGGATCGAGGTGAGCTCCACCGGCGGATGGCCGTCTTCTTTCAAACGACCAAGGCGCAGGCAGCCCTGCAGGCCGAGGGTAATCTCGGTCACCATGTCGGCAAGCTTCTTCTGGATGAGCTGGTTGGCGGCGAGCGGCCGGCCGAACTGCTTGCGGTCGAGCACATATTGCCGCGCCTTGGCATAGCAATCCTCAGCGGCACCCAATGCACCCCAGGCAATGCCGAAGCGGGCGGAGTTCAGGCAGGTGAAAGGCCCCTTGAGACCCGATACGTTCGGCATCAGGTTTTCTTCCGGCACGAAGACGTCGTCCATGACGACTTCGCCGGTGATAGAGGCGCGCAGGCCCACTTTGCCATGGATGGCGGGAGCTGACAGGCCCTTCCAGCCCTTTTCCAGAATGAAGCCTCGGATAACGCCGTCTTCGGTCTTGGCCCAGATGATGAAAACATCGGCGATGGGGGCATTGGAAATCCACGTCTTGGCGCCGGTCAGGCTGTAGCCGCCATCGACCTTCTTGGCGCGGGTCACCATCGAGCCGGGATCGGAGCCGTGGTTCGGTTCGGTGAGGCCGAAGCAGCCGATCCACTCGCCGGTGGCAAGCTTCGGCAGATACTTCTGTTTCTGCGCCTCGGAGCCGAAGGCATTGATCGGCACCATGACGAGCGAAGACTGCACGCTCATCATTGAGCGATAGCCGCTGTCGACGCGCTCGACCTCACGTGCGATCAGGCCATAGGCGACATAACCGAGGCCGGCGCCGCCATACTCCGGCGCGATCGTCGGACCGAGCAGGCCGAGTTCGCCCATCTCACGGAAGATCGACGGGTCGGTCTTCTCATGGCGGAAGGCTTCGAGCACACGGGGCGCCAATTTCTCCTGCGCGTAGGAATGTGCTGTGTCCAGCACCATGCGCTCGTCATCGCTCAACTGCTCCGTCAGGCGGAACGGATCGGCCCAGTCGAAAATTTCGCGGCTCATCGTCTTGTCTCCCGTCATCTGATTTTCAGAAGTTCGCGCGCGACGATCAGTTTCTGAACCTCCGTCGCACCCTCGTAGATGCGAAGTGCGCGTATCTCCCGATAGAGTTTTTCCGTTATCTCTCCCGCCTTGACGCCGCGCCCGCCGAAAAGCTGGACGGCGCGGTCGATGACGGCTTGCGCGGTTTCCGTGGCCGTCATCTTGGCCATGGCCGCCTCGCGCGTCGTCGGCAGGTGCTGCACGTCGCGACGCCAGGCCGCCCGATAGGTGAGCAAGGCCGCCGCGTCGATGCCGGTCGCCATATCGCCGAGGGCCGCCTGCGTCAACTGAAGGTCGCCGAGCGTCGCGCCGAACATCGGCCGGGTGCGGACATGCGCCAGCGACTCGTGCAGCGCCCGCCGTGCAAAGCCAAGGCCTGCGGCGGCAACCGAAGCGCGGAAGATATCCAGCGTGCGCATGGCGATCTTGAAGCCTTCGCCGGGCGCGCCGAGGCGCCGCGAAGCGGGGATGCGGCAGTTTTCGAAACGGATCGTTGCCAGCGGATGCGGCGCGATCACCTCGATGCGCTCGGCGATCGAGAGGCCTGGATCGTTGGCAAAGACGACGAAGGCGGAAATGCCGGGCGTGCCCGGCGCCTCGCCGGTACGGGCGAAGACGGTGTAGACATCGGCGATGCCACCGTTGGAGATCCAGGTCTTTTCGCCGTCGAGGATGTAATGGTCGCCATCGACGCGGGCGGCGCAGCTTATAGCCGCGACATCCGAGCCTGCATCCTTCTCCGACAGTGCAAAGGCCGCGAGCCAGTCGCCGGCGCGGACCTTCGGCAGCACGGCGGCGCGGACTTCGGCGGAGCCGGAAAGGCCAATGGCTCCCGTACCGAGCCCCTGCATGGCGAAGGCAAAATCGGCAAGGCCCTCATGCCAGGCAAGCGTTTCACGAGCGAGGCAGACGAGGCGGGAATCGATCAGCGGGTCGCTGTCCGAGGTGCCGGTCGCGGCGGCGAGGAGGCCGGCGTCGCCAAGCGCCTTGACCAGCTTGCGGCAGGCGCCGTCGACATCCTCGTGGTCGATAGCGGCCATGGCAGACGATTTGGTGAAAGCGTCCAACTCAGCCACGAATTCCTGGTGGCGTTCATCGAAGAACGGCCAATCCAGGTGATCCCTGCTCGGACCGGAGAGGTTTGAGACAGCGGACATCGCCTCAATTCCCCTGGAAGTCAGGCTTGCGCTTGGCGGCGAAAGCCTCGAAGGCGCGGCGGAAATCCTGGGTCGCCATGCAGACGGCCTGGGCCTGCGCCTCGGATTCGATCATCTCGTCGATACCCATCGCCCATTCCTGGTTCAGCATGGTCTTGGTCATACTATGCGCGAACCATGGCCCGTCGGCCAGCGAACGCGCGAGCTTCACCGCTTCCTGCTCCAGATCGGCGCTGATATGCAGCCCGTTGTAGAAACCCCAGGCATGGCCTTCGGCTGATGTCATCGAACGGCCGGTGAACAACAGTTCGGCGGCGCGGCCCTGGCCGATGATGCGGGGTAGGATGCCGCATGCGCCCATGTCGGCGCCGGCAAGACCGACGCGCGTGAAAAGAAAGGCGGTCTTGGCTTCGAACGTCGCCAGGCGCAGGTCGGAGGCCATGGCAAGGATGGCGCCTGCACCGGCGCAGATACCGTCGACGGCGGAAATGATCGGCTGCGGGCATTTTCGCATCGCCTTGACCAGATCGCCGGTCATGCGCGTGAAGGCGAGAAGCTCGGGCATTGCCATGCGGGTCAGTGGTTCGATGATCTCGAAGACATCGCCGCCGGATGAAAAGTTGCCGCCAGCTCCGGTCAATACGACGGCGCGGACATCGGAGGCGTAGACGAGATCGCGGAAGAGATCGCGCAGTTCGGCATAGCTTTCGAAGGTCAACGGGTTCTTGCGCTCCGGGCGGTTCAGCCGGATCGTGGCGACACGGCCGTCTTCGCTGACGTCCCAGAGGAAATGCTGCGGCTTGTAGTCCTTGAAGGGCTTGAGATGGCCCTGCATCGTCATATCCCGATCGCTCATCCCGCTAAAACCTCCCCGCCGGCAACCGCGATTGCCTGTCCATTGATCGATGCAGCGGCCGGCGACGCCAGCCATAGAACGGTGTCTGCAACCTCCTCGGGCTTGACGAGCCGTCCCTGCGGATTGGATTTCGTGAATTCCGAAAGCGCCTCTTCCGCGGTGCGTCCCGTCTTGGCGACGATCGTCGCGATCGAACGTTCGACGATGGGCGTATCGGTGAACCCTGGGCAGACAGCGTTGACGGTGATGCCGGTCTTTGCCAGCTCCAGTGCCAGCGAGCGCGTCAGGCCGACGATGCCATGCTTGGCGGCAACATAGGCGGAAACATAGCTGTAGCCGGTCAGGCCTGCCGTCGAAGCAATGTTGATGATGCGCGCGCCGGCTCCGTATGCTTTCAGATCGGGCAGGGCGGCTTGCGTCACCAGGAAAACGCCGGTGAGATCGACCGTCAGGACGCGGTTCCACATGCCCAGGCTGGTTTTTTCGAACGGCGCAGTCGGTGCCTCACCGGCATTGTTGACGAGAATATCGACAGGGCCGAATTTCTCGCGGGCAACGTTCAGTCCGTTGGCGATCGCTTCGACGCTGGTGACGTCGAAACCGTCAACGGCGAGAGCATTCGCGCCGATCTCGGCAGCGACGGCCTCGAGAGGCTCTCTTTTTCGCCCAGCCAGCGTCACGCGTGCGCCCTCGGCCGCAAGTGCCCGCGCGATCGCGGCACCGATGCCGCTGCCGGCGCCGGTGACGAGGGCGTGGCGGCCTGCGAGTTTGCCTGATGTCGTCATCGGTTGCTCACTTCGCCGGCGCGGCGGCGGCCGCGCGGGCAAGATTGGTTTCGTACTGCATCTTGCCGGAGAGATATTGCTTCGGCCAGGGGATCGATGTCAGGCCGATCTTGGCGGCTTCGTGCAGCGACCAGGCGGGATCGGCCAGATGCGGACGGGCGAGGGCGCAAAGATCGGCGCGGCCAGCGGCGATGATGGAATTGGCATGGTCGGCCTCCGAGATCGCGCCGACGGCAATGGTCGGAATGCCGATCTCATTGCGGATCTTGTCGGAGAACGGTGTCTGGAAGAGGCGGCCGTAGACCGGCCTTTCCTCTTTCGACACCTGACCGGATGAACAATCGATCAGATCGGCGCCCGCATCCTTGAACATACCAGCGAAAATCGCCGCATCTTCCGGCGTGTTGCCGCCGTCGGTCCAGTCGTGACAGGAAAGACGCACGGACATGGGCCTGTCCTCCGGCCAGATTGCGCGCATGGCCCGGAAAACCTCCAGGGGATAACGGGCGCGGTTTTCATGGCTGCCGCCATATTCATCGTCGCGCAAATTAGTGAGCGGCGACAGGAAGCTCGACAGCAGATAGCCATGGGCACAATGCAGCTCCAGCCAATCGGCGCCAGTGGTGATCGCCAATTCCGTTGCACGGACGAAATCGGCCTTGACGCGATCCATGTCGGCGCGATCCATGGCCTTCGGGACCTGACTATTCTTGAGATAGGGGACGGCGGATGCTGAGATCAGCGGCCATTCGCCTTCGGCGACCGGCTGATCGATCCCTTCCCAGGCCACTTTCGTCGCGCCCTTGCGGCCGGCATGTCCGAGCTGGACGCCGACCTTTGCAGCGCTGTTTGAATGCACAAATTCGACAAGCCGGCGCCACTGTGCTGCTTGTTCCTCGTTCCAGAGGCCAAGGCAGCCGGGGGTAATGCGCGCATCCGGCGTGACGCAGGTCATTTCGGCAAAGACGAGACCAGCACCACCGAGGGCGCGTGAGCCGAGATGGATGATGTGGAAATCGTTCATGACGCCGTTTTCGGCCGAATACATCGCCATCGGCGAGACGACGATGCGGTTGATAAGCGTCACATCGCGTAGCTGATAGGGCGTGAACATCGGCGGCAGGCAACGGTCGTTGCCAACCGCAAGGCCGGATTTTTTGGCGAACCAGCGCTCGTAGCCTTCGAGCCAATCTTTGTCGCGCAGGCGCAGGTTCTCGTGGCTGATGCGCTGCGAGCGTGTCAGCATCGAATACATGAACTGCTCGGGTTCCAGCGTGTCGGCATAACGGCGACCGACGACTTCGAACCATTCCATGGCGTTGCGCGCGGCGTTTTGGATGCGGGCGACGTCGACGCGGCGGATCTCTTCATAGGCTTCGAGAACCGCCGGGATCTTGTCCTTGCGGTGCCCGTGGATCTGGAATTGCCGGGTGAGTTCGATCGCGTCGTCAATGGCGAGTTTTGTGCCGGAGCCGATGGCGAAATGGGCGGTGTGGGCGGCGTCGCCCATCAGGACGACATGGGAATTGCCGTTGAAATGGCTCCACTTACCGCAGATCAGCCGGTTGAAATTCAGCCAGGCCGAGCCGCGGATATGGCGGGCATTGGTCATCAGCGGGGAGCCGTCGAGCACTTCTGAGAACAAGTTTTCGCAGAAGGCGATCGAGCCATCTTGGTCCATCTTGTCGAGGCCATGGGCAAGATAGGCTTCCTCGGTGGTTTCGACGATAAAGGTCGAGGTCTTGTCGTCGAACTTGTAAATATGCGCCTGGAACCAGCCGTGTTCGCTCTTACGGAAATCAAAGGTGAAGGCGTCGAAGAGCTTGTTGGTGCCGAGCCAGATATAGCGGTTCGGCCGGGTGATCATGTCCGGCTGGAAGACTTCGGGATAGTGGTTGCGAATCCGTGAGTTCAGGCCGTCCGAACCGATGATCAGATCGGCGTCGGGGAAATCGAGGTCGGAGGTGACATCGGTCTCGAAAATCAGCTCGACCCCGAGCGCCTCGCAGCGCTTCTGCAGGATATTCAACAGCTTCTTGCGGCCGATGCCGACAAAGCCGTGGCCGGAGGTACGCTGGCGGGTTCCCTTGAACCAGACCTCGATATCGTCCCAATGATTGAAGGCATCCTCGATTTCGGCGGCGCTTTCCGGATCCCATTCGCGCATCGATACCATGGTGGCATCGGAGAAGACCACGCCCCAGCCGAAGGTGTCATAGGGGCGGTTGCGCTCGACCACCTTGATGGAATGTTCGGGATGCAGCTTCTTCATAAGAAGCCCAAAATAGAGGCCGGCGGGTCCGCCGCCGATACAGACGATTTGCATCGCTTATCCCTCCTGTGACGCCGAAGCCGGGTCACTCAAATTATTTAAGTTTAAAATATCTTGTCGCCACCATTCGTCAAGAGTTGTCTTGCGGGATTCTCAGTCTGAAATGCGATCCTGATGGCGCAATCAGATCAAAATATCCTGTGGAATCAACGGGTATTGCAATTTATTTTAGGCTTAAAATTTCTTGCTTGAACATTTGCGCCTTCGGTGCAATCATTTTTCACAATGCTGCACACGCTGGCGGGAGATCGGCGTTGGGTGTCGAATTGGGTCGAGAGGAATGCGGGAGCGAACCATGCTTGGACCGACCGGTCATGCCGATACATTCACGCGGGACAATCTGCCGCCGGTAGGGGAATGGCCGGAGCTGTTGCTGGATGGTTTCGACTATCCCGAGTGGCTGAATGCCGGTGTCGAACTCAGCGACCGTATGGTCGAGCGTGGCTTCGGCGATCACGTCGCGCTGGTCGGCAACGGCCGCCGGCGTACCTACAAGGAGCTGGCGGACTGGACCAATCGCATCGCTCATGCGCTTGTCGAAAATTTCGGGATCAAGCCGGGCAATCGCGTTCTCATCCGCTCCGGAAACAATCCGGCGATGATTGCCTGCTGGCTGGCGGTGACCAAGGTGGGCGCTGTCGCGGTCAACACAATGCCGATGCTGCGAACGGGCGAACTCTCGAAAATCATCGACAAGGCGGAAATCTCCTTCGCGCTCTGCGATACGCGGCTGCTGGAAGATCTGGTTGCGGCGGCGAAGGAAAGCCGGTTCCTAAAGCAGGTCGTCGGCTTCGACGGCACCGCCAATCACGATGCCGAGCTTGATCGGATCGCGCTCAACAAGCCGGTGCGTTTCGAGGCGGCAAAGACGGGGCGGGACGATGTGGCGCTGCTCGGCTTCACCTCGGGGTCGACGGGCGTTCCCAAGGCCACCATGCATTTCCATCGGGATATCCTCATCATCGCCGATGCCTATGCAAAGGAAGTCCTGCAGGTGACGCCCGAGGATGTTTTCGTCGGCTCGCCGCCGATCGCCTTTACCTTCGGGCTTGGCGGCCTGGTGGTGTTCCCGCTGCGGTTCGGAGCGTCGACGGCACTGCTCGAAAACGCCTCACCGAAGAATATGATCGAGATCATCCAGGAATATGGCGCGACGATCAGTTTCACCGCTCCAACAGCCTATCGCGCCATGCTGGCGGCGATGGAAGAAGGGGCCGATCTTTCTTCCCTGCGCATTGCGGTTTCCGCCGGCGAGACCCTGCCGGGCCCGATCTTCGAAGAGTGGACGCGAAAGACCGGCAAGCCGATCCTCGACGGCATCGGCTCGACCGAGTTGCTGCATATCTTCATTTCCAACCGGCTCGATGATGCCAAGCCCAATTGCACCGGCAAGCCGCTCGCGGGCTACGAGGCGCGCGTCGTCGACGACGACATGAACGAAGTCCCGCGCGGCACGATCGGCAAGCTTGTGGTACGCGGCCCCATTGGCTGCCGCTACCTCGCCGACCAACGTCAGGCCGATTATGTCAAGGATGGCTGGAACGTGACGGGGGACAGCTTCATCCAGGATGAAGATGGCTATTTCTGTTTCGCGGCGCGCTCCGACGATATCATTCTTTCGGCCGGCTATAATATTGCCGGGCCGGAAGTGGAGGCGGCCCTGCTATCGCATGCCGACGTGCTGGAATGCGCCGTTGTCGGCAAGCCGGACGACGATCGTGGCCATATCGTCCAGGCGCATGTGGTGCTGATGCCCGGCGTTGCCGGCTCGGATTTGCTGGTGAAGGCGCTGCAGGACCACGTCAAGGCAATGATTGCGCCTTATAAATATCCCCGGTCGATCGTCTTTGTGGACGCTTTGCCGAAGACGGAATCGGGCAAGATCCAGCGCTTCCGCCTCAAATAGGCGGCTTAAGCGGCATCCTCCTGTTCGGTTCGCGACCGAGCCAGGTGGGCTCGATCTACGGTAGGGAATGTTTTGACCTTAAAATATGACTCCCAAAACCCGGCATTTACTTTCTCCGGGGATTTCGCAGATTCCGGCGCTCCCTTTTGATCGGGATTTCGGCGATGCAGCTCATAATTTATGCAATTGCATATATGTACGTTCGTCATTTATGACCCATAATAGTATTTTTATGACTCGCAACTCCGCGTATGAATCCAACGATTCGAGGAGTCTCGGGATTTTCTATTTGTTCGTTGACAGCCGAATGGGGTTCAAAATATGATTTTGCAAATGATTTAAGAGCAGGCCCGATAGGGCAAAGGGGTAGCTTCGATGGCCGAACGGTCGTTTGCTCGCGAAGTCGAGGATCTGAAGCTCGGAGAAGGCGATATCTTCCGTGGTGAAGGTATTCTTGCGATCACCAAGGCGCTGCTGCAATCCGGCGTTTCCTATGTCGGCGGATACCAGGGGTCGCCGATTTCCCATCTCATGGACGTATTGGCCGATGCCAAGGATGTGATGGAAGACCTGGGCGTCCATTTCGAAACTTCTGCTTCGGAAGCAGCCGCCGCTGCCATGCTTTCGGCCTCGGTCATGTATCCGGTGCGCGGCGCCGTCACATGGAAGTCGACGGCGGGCACCAATGTTGCCTCCGATGCGCTCTCCAACCTCTCATCCGGCGGCGTCACCGGGGGCGCGCTGATCATTATCGGCGAAGACTATGGCGAAGGCTCCTCGATCATGCAGGAGCGCAGCCATGCCTATGCGATGAAATCGCAGATGTGGCTGCTCAATCCGCGTCCGAACCTGCCGTCTATCGTAAGAGCGGTCGAGGAGGGATTCGAATTGTCGGAAGCCTCCAACACGCCCGTCATGCTGCAGGTCGGCATTCGTAGCTGCCATGTTCACGGCCAGTTCGAGGCCAAGGACAACAAGCGGCCGAATTATACGCTCAAGCAGGCGCTGGAAAATCCTGTGCGCGACGTCAACCGCATAGTCCTGCCGCCGGCCTCATTCCTGCATGAGAGGGAGAAGCTGGAGAAGCGCTGGCCGGCCGCTGTCGATTTCATCAAGAAGCGCCAGCTCAACGAATATTTCGGTCCGTCCGAGGGCGATGTCGGCATCATTATGCTTGGTGGAATGTTTAATGGCGTCATGCGCGCGCTGCAGCAGCTCGGCCTTGCCGATGTCTACGGCAACTCCGCTATTCCGCTTTATGTCCTCAACGTCGCCTATCCGCTGATCGACGATCAGATGGCCGAATTCTGCGCGAGCAAGAGGGCTGTGCTGATGGTGGAGGAGGGGGCGCCGGAATATATCGAGCAATCGCTCAACACCATCCTTCGCCGCCGCGACATCCAGACTAAGGTTTCCGGCAAGGACGTGCTGCCGATGGGCGGCGAATATACCCCGTCGGTGCTGGTGAAGGGTATCAAGAACTTCCTGGAGACGCATCAGCGCGTGTTGCTCCGCAACCAGCCGCCTTTGCCGGACCCGACGCCTGTTCTCAACGACCTAAAGGTCAAGGCGTTGGCCGAAGTCGTGCCGCCGCGCCCGCCGGGATTCTGTGTCGGCTGTCCCGAGCGGCCGATTTTCGCGGCGATGAAGCTGGTCGAGAATGAACTTGGGCAGCATCATATCTCTGGCGATATCGGCTGCCATCTCTTTTCGATCCTGCCGCCGTTCAACATTGGCAGCACGACCATGGGCTATGGCCTCGGTCCGGCGGCCGCTTCCGCCTTCAATGTCGCCGCAGGCAAGCGCGCCATTTCCGTGATGGGCGATGGCGGCTTCTGGCATAACGGCCTGGCGACGTCGGTGGGCAATGCTGTCTTCAACAAACAGGACGGCGTCATCCTCATCGTCGACAACTATTATTCGGCGGCAACCGGCGGTCAGGACATCCCGTCCTCGCGCGCGCTGAATCCGCGCCGCAAGACCAACAATTCCATCGTCAACGCGGTTAAGGGCATCGGCGCCACATGGGTCCGCCAGATCGATCGGACCTATGACGTCGGCAAGATGCGGGACACGCTGCGCGAGGCGCTTACGTCAGAGGAGCCAGGCCCGAAGATCATCGTCGCTTCGTCGGAATGTATGCTGAACAAGCAGCGGCGCGTGAAGCCGCAGTTTGCCAAGGCGGTGAAGGACGGCAAGCGGATGGTCAAGGAGCGCTTCGGCGTCGACGAGGATGTGTGCACGGGCGATCACGCCTGCATCCGCCTGTCCGGCTGTCCGTCGCTGTCGGTCAAGCATACCGACGATCCGCTGAAGGACGATCCTGTGGCGGCGGTCGACAATAATTGCGTCGGCTGCGGCAATTGCGGCGAAGTGGCGGAGGCGGCCGTTCTCTGTCCCTCCTTCTATCGTGCTGATATCATCCACAACCCCACCGGCTGGGATCGCTTCCTCGCCCGCATGCGCGCCACCGTCATCGGCTGGCTGCAGGCCCGCCGCAAGGCCGGCCGCATCGTCTTTGCGGACTGAGGGAGCGATATGAACGAGCATCTCAGCATGAGCACTATCGGCAACCAACGTCTGTCGACCGACAAGCCGCTATCGCTGGCTATCCTCGCCATGGGCGGGCAGGGTGGCGGTGTCTTGGCCGATTGGATCGTCGGGCTTGCCGAAGCCGAAGGCTGGATGGCGCAGACGACCTCTGTCCCGGGCGTGGCGCAGCGCACGGGCGCGACGATCTACTATATCGAAATGCTGCCGGCCCGTGACGGCCATGCGCCGATCTTCTCGCTGATGCCGACGCCGGGTGATGTCGATGTCGTTATGGCTGCCGAGCTGATGGAAGCCGGCCGTTCGGTGCTGCGCGGCCTGGTGACACCCGACAAGACCGTGCTGATCGCCTCCACACATCGTTCTTTCGCTGTCGGCGAAAAGGAAAAGCCGGGCGATGGCATCGGCAATCCGGAAGCGGTGGTGGACGCCACGGATTTTGCCGCCAAGCGCACCATCGCCTTCGACATGGAGACGCTCGCGGTCAAGAATGGCAGCGTGATTTCCGCTTCGATGTTCGGTGCGCTTGCGGCGTCGGAAGCGCTGCCCTTTGCCAAAGAGGCCTTTGAAGCCATGATCCGTGCCGCCGGCAGAGGCATCGAACCCAGCCTGAAGGCTTTCAATGCCGCTTTCGATCGAGCCAAGGACAGGCCGCGCGATACCGTCTCCGCGACGCCATTGAAACGTTTCGATGCACTGCCGGAAACCGCGGGTCATCCGGCGCTCGACGGTCTCGTGCAACGTATCCGCACCGAGTTCCCGCAGGAGGCATTGCCGCTGCTGTTTGCTGGCGTCAAGAAACTCACCGACTATCAGGACCCGGACTATGCCGATGAATATCTGACCCGCGTTGCAGCGCTCTATGCCCTGGATCGAAAAGTCGGCGGTGCAGCCAAGGATTTCGCCTTCACCGTGCAGGCTGCGAAATATACCGCGGTCGCCATGGCCTATGATGATGTCATCCGCGTTGCCGATCTGAAAGTGCGTGGCTCCCGTTTCGACCGCGTACGCAAGGAAGTCGGCGCCAAGGACGATCAGATCGTCTATATGACCGAATATATGCATCCGCGCATGGAAGAGGTTTGCGGCACTTTGCCGAAAGGCCTCGGCCTCTGGATCGAGGGCCGGCCCAAGCTCTTCAATCGCCTCGATCGCATCGTCAACAAGGGGCGCCGTGTGCAGACGGGCACGCTCTTCTGGTTCCTCGGACTTTATATCGTCTCAGCGCTGCGCCGGACCCGCCGAGGTACGCTGCGCCATATGCGCGAAACCGAGCATCGTGAAATCTGGCTAGCCGCCGCGACCGACTTGCTCGAGGTGAACTACGATCTCGCCGTCGAAGTTCTCAACAACCGCCGTCTGGTCAAAGGCTATTCCGACACGCATGCGCGCGGCCTTTCGAAATTCGATCGCGTGATGTCGGCATTGCCGCTCCTGCGCGCTCGCGACGACGGAGCCGCCTGGATGAAGAGGTTGAGGCAGGCCGCACTTCTGGATGAGAAGGGGATTGCCCTCGATGGGGCGCTGAAGACGGTGGCGACGCTGTGATGAGAGTGTTTTAGCCATCCGCCCTCGCGGTTCGAGGCTTCGGTCCTTCAGCCCTCCGCACCTCACCATGAGGGCTAACTCTTTGCGACAATCGCGAAATTCGTTCCGCCTCATCCTGAGGTGCATCTTGAAGCATAGCGGAAAGATGCCTCGAAGGACGAGGTGGCCGCAGGCGCCATCCCTATCTCATCTCAAATCTCATGCTTGCGGATGTTGTGCAGGACCTTGTGCAGCGTCGAGATGAATGCCCGGTATTCCGTCTCTTCCACGCCGTCGAACATCTGCAGAAACAGATCGTACATGGTCGGCCAAACCTTTTCGAAGGCGGCGCGGCCTTCTTCGGTGATGGAGACGTCTCGGATGCGCATGTCCTCGACGCGGGGCTGACGGCGGATGAAGCCTTGTTGCTCCAGGGAATCCAGCGTGCGGCTCATCGTCGATTGCTCGGTGACGGCAAAGACCGAGAGTTCGTTGATAGTGACCGAGGAAGAGATGCTGAGGACGGCGAGCGCCCTCATCTTCGCGGTGGTCATGTCGTATTCGCGCAGCTCTTCCGACATGTTGATGTTCCAGCGGGCCATCAGCCGGTTCATCAGGTAGGGGGCGAAATGGTTGAGCCCTATTTCGCCCATGGTCGGACGTTTTTCCGTGCCCTCTTTGCGACGCCGCAAAACGGTACCTGAAAACCGCTCCTCCATAAGACGCTATCTCCCTCCGGAATCCTATTTTAATGATGACGCAAGCAGGAAACCCGAACCGCCGCCGAGACCCGGCCCAGGATGCGCCGAAGCCCCAATGTGGTATAGGCCTGCTACATGGGTGCGGTGGTTAACAGAGGACTTGAAGGGGCGCCAGAGGAAAAACTGGTCTATGCCGCAGTAGCCGCCATAGGGGTCGCCGCCGACGAGATTCATGTTCATGGCCTCGAGGTCGGTGGGCGAATGGGCGCGTCGAGCGAGTTTTATGCCGGAGAAATTCTCGATATGGCTTTCGAGCCGCGCCTCGATGCGGTCGGCATAGCGTTCGCGTACCTCTTCCGTCCAACGGCCGTCCGCCGGTATTGCAATCTCGCCCGCCGCATCGCCTTTGATATGCCGCGGAGCCTCGGGAAGCTGCAGCCAGAGGATCGATTTGCCCGGTGGCGCTCGGCTGGGATCGAAGGAGGTGGGTTGGCCGACGCATATGGTCGCCTCAGCCGGCAGCAGCCCGCGTTCGCATTCATTGGCAGCGCGCGAAACGCCATCGAGCCCGGGCGTTAGATGAAGGAGTGCGACCTTGCCAAGTTCCGCATCTGCCTTCCAGCGCGGCGGTTCGGACAGCGCATAGTGGATCTGCATATTGCCCTTGCCATAACGATAGCGGGCGACGCTCGTCTTGATGTCCGGGGGAAGCGGCGTCGGCCAGTCCTTCAGCAGTCGCTCGTAGAGCTGGTTCGGCGTCACAGAGCAGATGACGCCGGCTTTGGCGTTCAGGATTTCGCCCCCGGCAAGCCTGACGCTGCTGGCACGCCCGCCTGGACCGGGGGTGATGCTTTCGACATCGGCGCCGGTGCGGATCTCGCCACCATTGTCGGTGATCAGCCGTTCGAAGGCGGTGAGCAGCCCACCCGCGCCGCCTTTGACAAGGGGAGCGCCGGCGAGCTCTAAGGCAAAGCCGATGACCTTCAGCATCTCGGCCGAGTAGGCGCTCTCCGGCCCGAGGCCGCAATGCAGTACCCAAGGCGCCCAGAGCGCATGAATATCTTCGGAACGATAGGTGGTTTCGAGGTAGCCGCGGGCCGGCGTCAGGGCGTTGCCGAACCAGGCGGCCAGGTTGCGCAGGCCGCGGCCCCAACCTTGCTTGGCGACGGCCTTCAAGGTCGCGCCCGACCACAGCGCGCCGCCGAGCAGCGAAAACAGGAAGGGAGCGTCGGCCGCCAGCGCATCCATCTCGCGCAGGAATGTCTGTCCGTCGCCGAGCGACAGCTCGTCGAAGGTGGCGATGTTGCGCCGCCTGTCCTTCGAGAAGATGACGTGCGAACCATCCGGCCTCAGCACGCCGGTCGGCAGGTCGGCGTGGGCGAATTCGAGACCGCGGGCCTCCAGGTCCTTGCCGATGGCACCATAGGCCGGCGACGTCAGGAACAGCACCATCGTCGTTGCCATGACATCATGGATGAAGCCGGGTTCGGTGATCTCCTCGCTGCGCAGGCAACCGCCGATGCGGTCGTTGCGCTCGAGGACGAGCACCTTGCGACCCTTCTTTCCCAGCATGGCGGCCGCGACCAGCGCGTTGATGCCGCTGCCGACGATGATGTAATCGGGGGAGGTCATGGGATATCCCCCACCTTCTCCCCAGCGGGGAGAAGGTTGCGCGTAGCGCGGGTTGAGGGGGCGTCACCGGAAGAATTGCCTTTCGCTCGTCGCTCAAGGCGCTCGGAACTATCGCTCCTCGCCCCCCTCATCCGCCCTGTCGGGCACCTTCTCCCCGGCGGGGAGAAGGGCGCAAGCCGCCATATCATGCCACCAGCGCCAGCGCGCGCACCGGGGAGCCCGTGCCCTTGACGAACTTCAGCGGCGCGGCGATCAGCACGGCGCCCTTGGCCGGAAGCTGATCGAGGTTGGAGAGGCTGGCGAGGCCGTAGCGGTTGTTCTTGTGCATCAGATTATGGGCCGGGAAGGGCGGATTCATGCCGCCGGCGGAACCGGCGTCGGTGCCGATCGCTTCCGAACCCCAACCGATGATACCCTTCGTCAGCAGATATTCGATCGCCTCGGCGGTTGGGCCCGGCGAATGCGGGCCGTTTTCATCGGCATTGAGAAAGGTTTCGGTCGAGCCGTTGCGCTTGTACCAGTCGGTGCGCAGAAACACCCAGGTGCCAGATTCGATCGCGCCATGTTCGGCTTCCCATTCCTTGATGCTGTCGACCGTCAGCAGATAGTCCGGATTGGCGGCAGCTTCTTTCGAGCGGTCGATGACATTGACCGGAGCGACGAAGTTCTGCGGTGGGATAGTGTCGGTCGTATTGTTCGGATTGTCCTTGCCGGTAACCCAGTGACAGGGCGCGTCGAAATGCGTGCCGGTGTGTTCGCCGAGTTCGAGCCAGTTCCAGGCCCAGAAAGGACCGTCCTGGTTATATTCGGAAATCTGGTGCACTTTGACCGCGGGCGTGTTCTTGCCGAACTGCGGCGGCAGGTAGAGCACCGGCGTTTCGGGCCCGAGCGGCGCGGTCAGGTCGACGACCTTGATGGAGCCCGAAACGAGGGCCGTGGCGAAGCTGGCAAGAGTGCTGGTGGTCATATTGCGTTCCCCCTTTGTGTGGCCTGGCCTTGTTCGAAAAACTCTAAAGGGAATCCTCGGTTGAGGGCTAAGCCCGAAAGCCATTATTGCCGGGTGTACGAACGCGATTCCTCAAATCGCAAGGCCGTGCAGCGGCAATCGGATGAGGGCGAGCCTATGTTACAATATATGATATTGCAAGCATTCTGCCGGCGCCTGAAGGACCAAAAGCGGCATCGGTTGGGCAGGCTGTGCGACCCAAGCAATCGCCGGAAAATAAAGGCTATTTATGCGCTATTTTCTTGCGCTAACGACATATGGTTGTGGTCGTCGAAGGGCGATTTCCATGGTGTGCATTTGAAGCTTAAAATTCAAAATCTATGCATGTGATGATAATAATGCGAGAAGGTGACCGTCTCCGGGCTTGACGCGTAAACCTTTGACATTTGAAATATTGCTCCGTAGACCGTTCATATATGAAATTGCAACGCGATGATTTGAGCTGACATCATGGCAGAGTCCGAAAGTGCAACCGTCGATCTGGAAATCATCGTCCAGGGCGCGCAGGAAGGCAAAAAGCAGGAGCTGCGGCTCTGGCTGCGCATGCTGTCGACCACAAAGCTGATATCGCAGGAAATCCGCCGCCGTCTGCGCAACGAATTCGGTGCAACGCTGCCGCAATTCGACCTGATGGCGCAGCTCTATCGCGAGCGCGACGGTCTGCGGCTTGGCGAGCTTTCCAAACGTACCATGGTCACCAATGGCAATGTGACGGGATTGGTCGAGCGGCTGGAAACGGACGGTTTGGTGCTGCGCGAGACGCCTGACGGCGACCGCCGCGTGACGGTCGCCAAACTGACGAAGAAGGGCGAGGAGCTGTTCACAGTCATGGCCGCCGCGCATGAGGGCTGGCTGCGAGACATGATGGCCGACGTCGATCCCGCCATTATCGTCGAACTCTGGAAGGATATCGGCGGGGTGAAAGCATCCGTGAACAATCACCTTTCCGGTGCTGCTTTCGACTGAAGACTATGCTTGTCGCGATGCAGCTTTTCCTGGAATTGCTCTACCGCGCCTTCTCGCTCTTGAACCTCTTTTCGAGTACGCTCACGAGCCGTACCATGGGCCAGAGCAGGATGATATAGATCAGCGCGGCCATGATCAGCGGCGAGGGGTTGGCATAGAAGCCCTGCGCGTTCTGTCCCTCTTTCAAGAGTTCCGGCAAAGCCACGGTCGAGGCGAGCGACGTATCCTTGAACATCGAGACACAGTTGCTGGTGGTCGGCGGAATGACGATGCGGATCGCCTGCGGCAGCACGACCTTATAGAGCGTAACGAGGAATGGAATGCCGAGTGCTGCGGCCGCCTCGAACTGGCCGCGCGGCACGCTCTCGATGCCCGAGCGGAAGACCTCCGCCGAATAGGCAGCAAGCACGATCGAGAAGCCCAAAATCGCGGACCACCAAGCCGAGAAGCTGATGCCGACAAAGGGCAGGGCGTAATAGATCAGGATCAGCACGACCAGCATCGGCATGGCACGCATGATGTCGATATAGGCGATCGTCAGCAGCCGGAACGGCTTAGGTGCATAGAGGCGGATCAGGCTGACGATGAGCCCGCCGGAAACACCGATCAGGATGCTGACGATGCCGAGTGCCAGCGTCATCCAGAGACCGCGCAGCAATTGGGGAAAGGCCGAAATCATGACGTCGGAATTGAAAAAGGTATCGACGAGCGACATTGGCACTCCCATCAGGCGAAACAGAATGATGCTTTAGCACAACTACGCCGGCCGAAGGGGCCGGCGTGGAGGTTGAGGGAAGTGATCTTTTGATCACGCCTTGGGGATAGGCATTTCGGTGACGGTGGAGGAGCCGGCGGGTGCCTTGCTGCCGAACCATTTTTCGTGGATCTTTTCCAGCGTGCCGTCTTTCTTCATCGCAGTGATGGCGTCGTTGATCTTGGCGACGAGCGGCGAATCCTTGGTCATCATCAGGCCATACTGTTCGCCGGTCTTGATGCGGTCCTTGATGGCAAAGCCCTTGGTCTTGACGAAGAGATATTGCATGCCGGGAATGTCGCTGACGACAGCGTCGATGCGGCCGGCACCGAGATCAAGGAACATGTCCTGCTGCGAATTGTAGCCTTTGACGTCGGCAAAGCCGTTGACAGTCTTGTTGTCGTTGACCCACTTCTCGCCGGTCGAGCCGGAAAGGACGCCGACGGTCTTGCCCTTGAGATCGGCGAGACCCTTGATCGCGCTGCCGTCCTTGGTGGCGATGCCCATGTCGGAGTCGTAGTAGGGTTGGGTGAAGGACTGCGACTTCAGACGTTCCGGCGTGATGGTGATCGAGGAGATCGCCACATCGATACGCTTGGAGCTGGTGGCGGCGAACAGGGCCTGGAAACCATAATCGGCGATGTTGGTCGTCATACCGGCGCGCTTGGCGGCTTCGTTGACGATATCGACCTCGAAGCCCTCAAAGGTACCGCTCTCGGTCTTGTATTCGAAGGGCGGATTGTTCGGATAGGAGCCAACGTTCAGCACATCGGCGGCATAGGCGAAGTGGCTTCCGCCGGCCATGCCGACGACGGTCGCCAGGACCAGTAGATTACGACGGGTAAAATTCATTGGATTTGTCTCCCTCTGGTTATGACCGCGGGCGCCTTCTGCCCGCGGCTATTGCCGGCCCGCCAAAATTGGGGGACCGTCATTTCATCGCGTCGATCGGGCGGCCTGATAGTCGGAGAGGCCTCGTTCAGCGCGGGCAGGCCGGCCGCGAATATCCTCAAAGGTGTTTCGGTTGCGTGTCGTCTCGGACAAGCTGTGGCATAGACGCGACAAGGAACTTTTCCTGAAATCCTGATGTCAAAGGGTCGTTCCGTCGCGAATGACGGTGCTCGGATTGCCCTTCATCGCGGGATGGTTATCCAAAATGAGACGCATTTCAAGGAAAAAGTTTTAAGCTTAAAAAATCGACGGAAATGTCGAAAACAGCCCATGATAGGCTGTTTTCGACAGGAATTTCACGCGGATGGATATGTCTGAGGCATTCAGAGAATTCCTCTCTCAATCACACGGCGCAGCGGCTTGCGGGCCTTGTCGTCCGAGGCCATGATGCGGCGTTCGAGGAAGCGATCCACGGACAGCGCACCAGCGCCTGTCGTCACCAGAACGAACATGCCGCCTGCGATCGCCAAGTCTTTTTCAAAATGCAGGATTTCGTTGTGATTGGCGAAATCGTTATGGAACATCAACGCCGTCGACAGGCAGAACAGCCCGAGCGACAAGGCGCCGAGGCGGGTCAACAAACCGAGCGTTATCGAAAGACCAGCCGCAACCTGCAGCGCAATCACGGCAACGACCAGTAACTCGGAAACACCAAGTTTCGCCATGGCGATGACAGCGGCGTCGAAATTGAGCGCCAGCGCCACGCCCTCATGCAGGAATATCCAGGCAAGCAACAGCCTTCCTGCGACAAGCGTTATGTCCATCGGATGCACGACATTTGCATTTTCCAAATAGTCCATCTCATCACCTCCAAATGTGCCTGCGAAGCAGCGTTCGCTTCGCAGGCACTGCTTTCTCGGGTTAGAGCGGTTCAGCTTTTCACGGAATCTTAGAACCGCTCTATCTCCTTGTTTTTTGCAATCCCGGACGGAAAACCGCTGCACACTTTTCCTGGAATTGCTTTAGTTGACAGTCTTGGTGTCGATCGCCTTCTGCAGGTCCTCCAGCTCCTCACAGCCGCTTGGGCAAAGTTGCTTCAGCGTCGCCAGTTGTTCCCTTGCTTTGTCCATATTGCCGGTCACGACATAGAGTTCGCCGAGATATTCGCGGGCACCCTTGTGATCGGGCTGCAGTTCCAGTGCCTTGGTGTAGTAGGTCAGCGAGGTCTGGAAATCGCCGGTCTTTGTGAGCGTGAAGCCCAGAAGATTGTAGACGTCAGCCTGCTGGTGATCCTCTGCCAGGCCGCGGAGTTCGGCCAAGGCTCCGGTGTAGTCCTTCGCGTCGATCTTGGCGCGAACGGAGGTCAGATCCGGCGCATCCGTCGTTTCCATGTTGTCGACGGCAAAAGCCGGCAGCGCGATGGCTGCGGGAACGATGATGGCGGCGCAAAGGCTGGCGGCGCCGAAGATTGCATGTCTGATCATGATAGGTCTCCTTGAGCTTTCAGGCTTGTATTGTCGGGGTGAAACCATAGGCATTGCCGTCCTTCACGAAGGTGCCGGAGCCCGGGAAGGGGAAGTGCGAGCCGCAGATCTTGATATTGTCGGCGATGATGCGGTCGATCAGCTTGCGGCGCGTGGCGACGGCCGCCGGTCCATCCTGATCGTAGCTGCCCTCCCATTCCGGATGGGGAGCGAGCAGTGCCGGCACGTACATGATGTCGGCGGAGACGAGTAGCTGTTCCTTGCCCGAGGCGACAAGGAAGGTGGAATGGCCGGGCGTATGGCCGGGTGCTGAGACGAGGTGAACGCCGGGAGCCACCTCCGCACCATCGCCGACCAGTTTCCAATTCTTCCATTTTGGAAAGACTTCGGCGATGCGTCGTCCGGCCTCTTTGCGGCCCGCAGCCAACTTGTCGACGCGGTCAGGCGCCGTCCACCAATTGAATTCGTCGGCGTTGGTGATGAGCTCGGCATGGCCAAAAACCGGTTCATTCGTGCCTTTTTCCATCAGGCCCCAGACATGATCGGGATGGAAATGCGAGATGATCACCGTGTCGATGTTCTTGTAGTCGATGCCGGCTGCGGCCATGTTGGCGGGCAAATGCGTGGCATTGGCCTGCCATTGGCCGACGCCGGAGCCGGCATCCATCATGATCAGCCGGTCGCCGATCTTCAGCACGGCGACGGTGAGCGGGATGGGCATGAATTCGGTGGTTTGGCCGGCGGCGGCCAGTGCCTGCTTGGTGTCCTCGACGGAGGCGTTCTTGATGAAGGCGGGATCATGCGGCTTGCGCCATATGCCGTCATAGATGGCGGTGACTTCGACATCCCCGACCTTGTAGCGATAGAAACCGACCTCCGGTTCAAGCGGTGTTGCGGCCTTGGCCAGCGACGGAATGAATTCCAGCTTTGCCGACAGGCCGAAAGCGGCTGCTGCCGCGGCCGAGCTGAGAACAGTGCGGCGCGTCATGTTGAACATTGTCTTGTCTCCTCTTTGAGTGGCATCGCCACGCGAAGCGGAGGACAGCGATCAATCAATGCCTCCGCTGTCGAAGGAGATCGCCGGTGCCGGCGGATTATTCTCGGTTCGCGGCATATTTCTGATAAGTTTTTGATATGTTTAATTTAATTCTGCTGGCGCGCTTTAGTAAGCGGGTGCACAGTGGGGCATGTGGGAGAAGTGCCGCTGCCCGGCACCGTCGCCGACAAAAAATATTTGCGTGCAGTGAGAATAAAATGCCGCCTGAGACGATCTGGAGAATGAAGAGCAATATTTGGGTCGGGACCTAAGCTGACCGAACCGACGCCGGAGCAATGCAGGGATCATGACGACGGATATCCATTTCGCCTTCTTCGCATTCGACGACCGGCCTTCGCCGGTTTTCGTTTCCGCGTTGAAGCGGCCTATGACTCGGATGCGGGCTGCTATTGCTTTTGTCCGCCAATCCTTGGCGGCAATCGCAAAGCCCCGCTCGGCCGTTGCCATCGATGCCGTTGGTCCGATGCTGCAATCGAAGTACCACGAAAATGTCGGAAGTCTATCGCCGGCATCGCGTGATCTGATGTTGCGGTTTCAGCATACGATCGTTCCGCATCTGGATGCCGCCTATAATTTCGCACGGTTTCTCAGCCGGGATGCCGATGCGGCGCAGGACATCGTGCAGGAAGCGTTCCTGCGCGCCTATCGCAATTTCGAAGACTATCGTGGCGGCGAACCCCGCGCCTGGATGTTTGCCATCGTCCGGAACTGTTATTACGTCTGGCTGAGCGAAGGCCGGCGTAAGGCGCGCTTCGAGACGCCAATGACGGCAGGCGATGCGAAGGACGAAGATCAGCCATACAGCGGCGCTCACGACGTTGCCTCCGAAGAGGACTCGCCCGAGACAGCCTTGATCCGCAAATCGGAGTCGCAGCGAGTCCGGCAAGTCATCAACTCTCTTGCGGATCTATCGCGGGAAGTGCTGGTGCTTCGGGAACTGGAAAATCTGTCTTATCGCCAGATCGCCGACATAACCGATGTGCCAATCGGAACCGTGATGTCGCGGCTTGCGAGGGCAAGGCGTGAATTTTGCGAGGCATGGCAAACGGGCGAGAAAGGCGGGGCCGCATGATGAGCGAGAAAACCTCGGAAGGCTGCCCGGAATGGGAAACCATCCTTCATTGCTATGTGGATGACGAACTCGATGCGGTTCACACGATACAATTCGAACAGCATCTTGCGACATGCCCGCAATGCACCGCCGCCTTGGAAGGGCTCAAAGACATGAAGCGGGTTGTCGGTCGGGACGCTGTCAAATGGAAAGCGCCCGATGAAGTGCGCGCGCGCATTATGACGGCCATTTCTCTTGAGCAGGCCCGGCAGCAGGCGCAGGTTCCGGGAACAGGCGGCCGCGAGAACGTATGGCGGCGCGGCCTGCAATTGTTTGGGCAATGGAGCTTCGTACCGTCGCTTGCTGCCTTGGCGGCGAGCCTGATGCTCATACTTGGCAATCCGCAGACGAGCGCGCCGATTCAAAATGAATTATTGGCAAGCCATGTGCGTTCGATGCTCGCCAACCATCTTGTCGATGTGCAGACATCCGATCAGCATACGGTCAAGCCGTGGTTCAATGGCAAGATCGATTTCTCGCCGCCGGTGGTCGATCTTGCAGCGGATGGTTTTCCGCTGATCGGCGGCCGGGTGGATTACATCAATGGTCGCGTCGTTGCGGCGCTCGTCTATCGCCGTCACGGTCATGTCATCAATCTCTTCGTCTGGCCGGGTGAGAAGGTTGCGCAGAGCGAGACGGTGCATGATGGCTATAATCTTGCCGGATGGTCCGGCGGCGGGCTGGTCTTCTGGGCGGTTTCGGATGTCAGCCCGCCCGACCTTGCCGCTTTCCGGGATAATTTTTCACGCGCGTCGGGTCTTTAAGCGCGGCCGCCTATTGTTTCGGCGTGCCTTGCCGACGCGCCTGAGCAACCCCGTCAGCAAGACCAGCACCCAGAAACATGGTGTCGCTGGCCAGCAGGAAGAAACTGATGCCGGTCATAGACCATGCGCCGATATCGTCCGGCGACGGCCGGAAGATGCCGACCGTGCGGCCGGCGGCGAGCGCGGTTCCCGCGATAGTTTCGATGGCCGCGTCGAGCTTGTCTTTGCCGGCCGGTCCCATGGCGTCGATCGAGACCGAGAGGTCGCCGGGGCCGATGAAGATGACGTCGATGCCATCGACCGCGGCGATCTCCGCAATGTTGGCGAGCCCTGCCGCCGTCTCGACCTGAATGGCAAGCACGAGTTCGGCATTGGCCTTGGCGAGATAATCCGGAATACGATAGCCGTAGGCCGCCGCCCGGCCTGGACCAACGCCTCGCTCACCGATCGGCGGATAGCGCGTCGCCAGCACGGCCGCTCTTGCCTGCGCCGCCGTCGACACGCGCGGTACCAGCACGCCGGCCGCGCCTGCATCGAGTACCGAGGCGATGGCCTCCGGCGCGTGACCCGGAACACGGACCATGGCGGGAACATGGTGCACGTCGGCGGCGCGGATCAGATCCTCGATGCGTTCGCGGCCGATCTGCGAATGCTCCCAATCGATGCAGAGGAAATCGATGCCGGACGCCGCCGTGACCTCGATGGCGACGGGATGCGGAATGGCAGCGAAGGTGCCGATGAGCAGGCTTTTATTGAGGCAGTTTTTGCGGAAATGGCCCATGGTTTTCTTCGCTTTCCACGATCTCTGCGAAGAGGGATAGACTGAAAATACAGAGCTGCGAAGCGACTATTTGTGCCGCGCGATGACGTCGGTCAGCACTTTTTCGAAGCGGGCGATTTCCTCGGCCTTGTTGTAGTGCACCAGAGACACGCGGATCGCGCCGGTTTCCATGGAGAGGCCGAGGCGTTTCATCAGGCGCGGGGCGAACATGTGGCCGTCGCGCAGCCCGATGCCGGCTTCGCCCATCTCAGCGGCGAATTGCTGCGGCGTGATGCCCGGAATGTTGAAACAGATGGTAGGCACGCGCTGTTCGAGGCGGGCGTCGTCGGAAATGCCGTAGATGACGGCGCCGTGGCGCTTCAGAACGGCAATCATCTCGCGTGAGAGCATGAGTTCGTATTCGCGGATTGCGCCCATGGCCGCCGCAAGCGCCTCGCGGCGAGTGTGTTGGCCCGCCGGCAGGAAACGGAGGCCGAGAGCTTCGAGATATTTGACCGCGGCATTCATGCCGGCGACGTTTTCATAGGTGAAGGTGCCGACCTCGATCTTGTAGGGCGGCACGTCCGGAATGAAGTCTTCCTTGAAGGTCGGCAGCTTGACCAATGCATCGAAGCGGCCCCAGAGAAAGCCCATGTGCGGCGAAAAATTCTTGTAGCCCGAGCAGACGAGATAGTCGCAATTCCAGGCTTGCACATCCATCAGCCCATGCGGGCCGTAGTGGACGCAATCGAGGAAGACTTCAGCACCGGCTGCATGCGCGAGCTTCCCCACGGTGGCGACATCGACGATCGTGCCGATGGAGTGGGCCGTCACGGTGCAGGCGACGAGACGGGTCTTGTCGTTCAGCAGCGGCTTCAAGTCTTCGGTATGCAGCGTGCCGTCTTCGCGCATGCGCCACCAGACGATCTTGGCGCCGTCTGCCTCCAGCGCCAGCCAGGTGGCGATGTTGGCGTCATGATCCATGTCGGTGATGATGATCTCGTTGCGCTCGCCAAGCAGCTTGGCGATGCCGAGGCTTACCAGGCGGATGAAGGAGGTGGCGTTTTGACCGAAGGATATTTCTTCGGGACGATAGGCGTTGACCAGCATGGCGACGCTTTCGCGCGCTTCAGCCAGATTGCGGTCGACGCCCCGACTATGCTGATATTTCGCCATGCGCTGGACGTTGTAGTCGATCAGATGATTGGCGACCGCATCGACCACCGTCTGCGGCACCTGCGAACCGCCGGCATTGTCGAGGAACACGAAATCGCCGGCCTTCTGAATAGCCGGAAACATGGCGCGGATTTCATCGACCGGAAAGCTGTTATAGCCGGCAAATTTCGACGGAGAAGGAGAAGCGCTCATGAGAATCTCGTTGCAAGAAGGAAGGTTTGAAAGTCACATTATGATCATTTGATCACAAAATATTTGAGGGTTCAATTAAATTCCTCGCGTGCTGTCGGGGCGGTTTACCGTCGCAGAGCTGAGGCCGGTCCCTTGGCGCGGGGTTCGTCTTCCGTTGCGGGGCAATAGTCGCGCAAAATCTCATGCGTGCGCCTGATATCGGCGACGACGCCATCGCGGGCACGGACGAAATCGCCAGCCTTCAGCGCTTCGATGATCGGGAAATGCGAGCCGGCAGGATCGATCTCGCCACTGCGCATGAGCGGTTCGACGGAGGCCGACAGCATGCGCATATAAGGGCCGAAACGCAGCCACAGCGTTTCTATCAGTTGCAGCAGCACCTCCGAGCCAGAGGCGCGGTAGATGGTGAAATGGAACTGCTGGTTCCTCGCCATGAGTTCGTAGACATTGCTGCTGCGGCCGATGGCGTGTTGTTCGGCGGCGATGCGCTCCAATGTCTCGATGTTGGTGGCAGTCAGCTTGGGAATGCCAAGCTCGGCGGCCAATCCTTCGACGGCGATGCGGGCGCGGCAGAGATCGTCGAGGCGCGCAAGCGTCACGATCGGTATGCGGGCCGAGCCGTTCGCCGCCACCTCCAGCGCATTTTCCGCCGCCAGCCTGCGCAAGGCTTCGCGCACGGGCATGTTGCTGGTGCCGAATGTTTCGGCGAGAGAGGCGATGGTCAATGTCTGGCCCGGATCGAAATTGCCGGCCATCAGCGCATTGCGCAACTGCTGATAAACGCCCTCCTGGATGGTCGTTCTCGAAGACACCGGTTCCAAGGCTATGCGCACGCTCGTTTCCTTCTTGCTCGGGCGACTCCCGTTGCCGTTATGGTAGAACGAAGGCGGGTGGCATGGAAAGTGTTTCGACACGGAGACCGGACCGTCAGACCTCCTCCGTTTCCCAAGCCGCGCGATCTACGCCCGGCTCCGTCTCGCCCTTGGCGATCTTCGCCTGCCGGAGGCCAAGCCCCACGCCGATGAGCGCAAGCGCGCCGCCGACGGCATGATAGGCGTGCAGTTCTTCGCGCAGGATCGCCCAGGCGAGGACCGCGACGATGATCGGCAGGAGATTGATGAGCAGCGAAGTGCGGGCGGCTCCGAGATTCCGGATGCCGATCATCCAGCAGAGCGGCGCGACCAGCGACGTCGGAATGGCCGCATAGAGGATCAGCGGCAGATTGGCCGAGGTGATCGGCGAAATATCGCCCATCAGGAAAACCGGAATCAATAAAATGGTCGAAAAACCGATCTGCCAGAACAATTGCTGCCACGTGGAAAGCGGCATCGCCCAACGCTTCAACATCACGCCGTAGAGCGAGTTGGATAATACGGCGATGATCATCAGGCCGTCGCCGATATGAAAGCCGCCACTCAGCAGCGTCGCCGGGTGCCCTTGCGAGGTCAGATAAATCAGGCCGATCAGCGAAATGGCACCGCCTGCGAGGTTGGCGGCCGTCAACTTTTCGCCGGCCAATGCGCTGGCGAGCAGCGTCGATAGCAACGGCATCAGCGCCACAATGACCCCCATGTTGACCGCCGAGGTGGTCTTAGCGGCCTCATAGGCGAGGCTTTGATAGATGACCATGCCGAGTGCGCCGAGGGTGGCGAGCTTCAACCAATATTGTTTAAGGAGCGCGCGGTTCTGCCATGCGGCCCCGCCAACGAAAGGCAGGAGAACGAGGAAGGCCAGCAGCCAGCGATAGAAGGAGATCGAGCCTGGCGAGATGACACCGGACGCCGCCTTGGTGACGACCGTGTTGCCGGACCAGATAAGGACGGTGCAAAGCGGAGCCAGCGCTGCGCTCGTCATGATGGAGGCTGGCTTATCGGCTCGAGACGTCGTGTTGCTGCTCATGGCGGTCCTCCTGTCGGATGGTCGGCCTGGCTGGATGGAGATTTCGCTTTTACCCTTTGTCTGATTACTGGTATATAGCGAGTTTCAGACATCGGTAGCGGAATACGGACATGAGCCCGCGAGAACCACGTATTCAAGGCGACCCGCCGCAGCCAGTTTCCTTCCGCACGGAGAATTACAAAGGCGGCACGGTGTTTCCGGCCAAACGCCAGACCTGGGGCGAACTGAACTATGCGCTGACCGGCGTGGTCGATTTCGATATTCAGGGCGTGCGTTATCTGTCGCCGCCCCATTACGCGATCTGGATTCCGCCCGATGTGCTGCATGAAGCATGGAACCAGTACGACGTTCGCTATGTCACCGTCTACGTCGAGCGGTCGCTCTGCGCCAATCTTCCGGCGACACCTGCAACGCTTGGGCTCAGCCCGCTTCTGAAGGCGATTCTTGCCGATTTCGCCGCTCGTGACATCACCTTGCCGAAGACCGAGGAGGATCTCCGGCTGGCCCAGGTTTTGGTCGACCAGATACGTTTGGCGCCGCGCAGCGAAAGCTATTTGCCGCTCTCGGATGATGTTTTGCTCGGGCCGGTTCTCCAGGCGCTGCAGGCGGATCCCGGTAATCGCAAGTCCCTGGCGGAATGGGCGCGCCAGATAAAAACGACCGAGCGGACGCTTTCCCGCCGCTGCCACGACCATCTCGGCATCTCCTTCAACGAGTGGCGCCAGCGGCTGAAGCTGGTCGCGGCGCTGGCGCTGATTGACGCCGGTCAGCCGGTGCAACAGATCGCGGTGCAGCTAGGCTATAGCAATGCCTCCGCTTTCATCGCGATGTTCCGCCGGCTGACGGGGACGAGCCCGACGCAGATGCGCTGACATTGTCACCGATCGATCACCAATACCTCGAGCCTACGCAATTGCTCGGGATCAGCCATTGCATCGATGCCGATAATCCGGCCATCGTTGGCGACGGAAAAACGGAGCGCGATGCGCAATTGTCCGCCGAAAACGACGATCGCGCCGACAGCGCCGTTGATGACGGCCGGCAGGGCTCCCTGGGCACGGCCGCGGAAGGTTTCGGCCACCGCCGTGCTTCCACGGATTTCCGCCAGCGAGCCCATTCGCGTTGCCACGGCATCGGCGCGGAAGACGACGTCCGGATCGAGAGCGGCAAGGAGCGCATGCAGGTCGCCGCCGCGCGACGCGGTCAGAAAAGCATCGACCACATGCCGCTGGCGGGTCAGATCAGCTTCCGCAGCAACCGGCGCTCCCTGCACCCGGCGCCGCGCCCGGCTGGCAAGCTGGCGCGTGGCGGTCGTCGTGCGCCCGACGATCGGAGCGATGTCGTCGAAGGGCATGTCGAACATATCGTGCAGCACAAAGGCCAGCCGCTCGGCCGGGGTCAGCTTTTCCAACACCACCAGCAGCGCCAGGCCGACTGAGTCGGCAAGCAGCGCCTCCTGCTCCGGATCGGTACCTGTGCCCGCTTCGTGGCTGACGACCGGTTCGGGGACGTGGACGGTCAGCGGCTCCTCGCGTCGGGATTTGCGGGAGCGCAGCCAGTCGAGACAGATGCGGGCGGTGACCGTCGTCAGCCAGCCGCCGAGGTTTTCGACATCAGAAATATCCGCGCGGCTGAGCCGCAACCAAGCCTCCTGGACCGCGTCTTCCGCCTCAGTGCGCGAGCCGAGCATGCGGTAGGCAACCGCGCGCAAATGCGGCCGGTTGGCCTCGAATTTTTCTGCCTGCCACTTTTTTTCGTCCATCGGTCACATTCCTTGTTCGTGCTCCGTCATGCCTATGACGAACGAAACCCAGCCGATGTGACAAAGGATCGACAAGGGCCGTGCCGTCAAGATCGGCCCCTGTTGGGCTCACCGAAAAACACCTCAAGGAGAGAATGATGCAAGCCCGCATGAAGAACCCCGCCGTCATCCTGCCGGAAACCCTGCAAGCCCTCTTGGCGGTCAGCGCCTCGATTAGGGATCGCGGTGTGTCCGAGAACACGATGGATCTCGTGCATCTGCGCGTCAGCCAGATCAATGGCTGCAGCGTTTGCACCGATATGGGCTTCCGCAAGCTGCAGAAGGAGGGAGAAAAGATCGAGCGGATCGTTGGCGTCTCCGCCTGGCGCGAAATGCCCTATTTCACCGATGCCGAACGCGCCGCCCTTGCGCTCGGTGAAGCGATGACCCGCCTTGCCGACCGGCCGGACGCGGTGAGCGATGAAATATGGAACGAGGCGGCCAAACATTATGATGAAAAAGCACTGTCCGCTTTGATCATCTCCGTTGCCGTCGACAACGTCTGGAACCGGCTCAACGCGACGGTCCGGCATCCGGCGGGAGCCTCCTGGAGCTGATGGTGTAGGATTGTGGCAGCACCACCTTCTCCCCGCCGGGGAGAAGGGAACTAAGCGGCTCCGAGCCGCGACGTTGCCAGCAATTTTGCCAGCCAGTCGACGAATACGCGCACCTTGTTGCTGAGATGCCGGTTCGGGGGATAGACGATGTGCAGCGGCAGGGGCGGGCGGGTCCAGCCGGGGAGGACCGAGACGAGTTCCCCCTTGGCAAGCGCATCACGCACCATGAATATCGGCGTTTGGGCGATGCCGAGGCCGGTCAATGCGGCGTTGACGTAGCTGCGGCTGTCGTTAACCGAAAGGATGTAGCGCGGACTGATTTCCAGCGATTCATTGCCGCGATGGAATTCGAACGGAATCGTCCGCCCGGTCTGGGCGCGAAAATAGCTGATGGCATAGTGGCTGCTTTCCAGCTCTTCCGGCCTTTCGGGCATGCCGAATTTTTCGATGTAGCGTGGAGCGGCACAGGTGACGAGATGCACTTCTCCGACGCGCCGGGCAATCAGCGACTGATCGCTCGGCATGCCCGCACGCAGGGCGCAGTCGACATTCTCCGCCAAATAATCCACCAGTCGGTCGCCGACGCCGAGATCGATACGGATGTCCGGATAACGTTGATGAAAATCGCAAATTGCCGGCATGACGATGGTGTCGGCGAAGGCGCCCGCCATCTCGACGCGCAGGCGACCGCTTGGCAGGCTTTGCGAGTTGCTGATGCTGCCATCCAGTTCCTCGATTTCGGAGAGGATCTGAATGGCACGTTCGTAATAGAGCGCTCCGTCTGTCGTGACCATGACGCGGCGGGTCGTGCGGTTCAGGAGCTTCGTATGCAAATGCGCCTCGAGCGACTGGATGAGCGTCGTCACCGTCGCCTTCGGCATGGAAAGGGTCGTGGCGGCGCGGGTGAAATTGCCCGTCTCCACCACGCGCGCGAATGCCCGCATTGCTGATAGCTGGTCCATTTTTGAGGCGCCTTTCGACCACAGCGTAAAAGGGGTCGATTGTTTGTTCTGGTGAATAGTCTGATCGAATATAGGCCACTTATTCTCAGAACGGAATAACAATATGTTGTGAATGTGAATGTTGCAAAGCGGCATGGGGCGCTCGGGGCCGCGTAATTCGGAACATGATCCTGAAACGTGTGAAACGGTTTTCAGAAGAGGTCATGTTCAATCGAATAGATAAGGATGTGGGTCCATGAGTGCGCCGTGGAAAGATGTGATGCTGGAAAACGTGCCCACGGGGCCGGTTGCAGCACGGGTCTACAACGGTGAAGGTATGAAGAAGGCTGCGCCCATCGTGCTTTACCTGCATGGTGGTGCCTTTATCGATACCGAGCATGCTATTGACCGGCCGGTGGCTGCAAGTCTTGCGGAAGCCGGTGCGATCGTGGTTGCGGCCGATTACACCAGCGGCAACCAGAATGCCTTTCCGCAGGTGTTGGAATGCGCCTACGGGATTCTCGCCTATCTCGGCAACAAGCGGAACATGCTTGCGTTGGGCGGGGCGAAAAAATCGCTGCTCTTTGTCGCCGGTGAGGAATCGGGTGGCAATGTTGCAGCGGGCGTGGCTTTAAAGGCGCGCGATCAGATGCCCGGTTCGCTGGACGGACAGGTGCTGATTTCGCCTTTGCTTGATCCTTTCATGGGATCGAAATCTTTCCTCCAGGCGGAGGAAAGCGGCATGCGCGAGCGTTGGACGGAGGGTTGGAACCGTTACCTGGGCTTCCTGGGCGGTGTCTGTCACCCCTATGCAGCGCCTCGATACTGTTCGCGGCTTTCGGGCCTCGCGCCGGCATTGGTGCTCACGGCCGAGGACGACCCGCTCCGCGACGAGGGCATGGAATACGGCAGCCGCCTGAAAGGGGCCGGCGTTCGTGTTCGCCAGCAAGTCCTTCCCGCCGGGACAGGCTGGCCCACCATCTACGGCGGGCAGTCTAAGGATAAGCCGTCATGGCAGCAGGATGTCTGCTGTTGTTTCCGGCACTTTGTCGAGGATGTGCAGGCTTGATCGACCAAGTCTGATGATGTCGAGACGCTAGGAATTTTCGATCCCGTGCCCCAAGCCGGGATCAACAGGAGAGACTAACATGAAGTCCAACGGTAAGCGCTGGGCCCTATTGGGCGCCGGCATAGGTGTTGCTGCGGCCGTTGCAGGCGCAGCCTTGTATTTGGATATGCCCCGTGGCGCTCAAGCGACCGAGACGGCGGCCGCGGCTGCAAAGCCGGCGATCCCCGTCACCGTCGCCGCCGTCGAGGCGCACGACATCACGACCTGGCAGGAGTTTTCCGGCCGGCTCGAAGCCATCGACCGTGTGGAAGTCCGTCCGCGTGTGGCCGGCGCCATCCAATCGGTGCACTTCCGCGAAGGCGCGTTGGTCAAGCAGGGCGACCTGCTGGTGACGATCGATCAGGCACCCTATGAGGCGGCCGTCGCCCAAGCGCAGGCGGAAGTTGCTGCGGCCAAGGCCAAGCTGGATCTCGCCAAGGTCGAAGTCGACCGCGGCCAGAAGCTCTCCGACAACAAGACGATCTCGCAGAGCGATATGGACACGCGCGCCAGCAACTACGCCGGGGCCGAGGCCAATCTGAAGGCGGCGCAAGCCGCCCTGCAGACGGCACAGTTGAATCTCGACTATACGCAGGTTCGCGCTCCGATCGCCGGTCGCGTCGGCAAGATCGAGGTCACCGTCGGCAACCTCGTTGCTGCCGGTTCCGCTTCGCCGGCACTGACGACGCTGGTCTCGGTCGATCCGATCTACGCCAGCTTCAATGCCAGCGAACAGACTGTCACCCAGGCGCTCGCACAGCTTCCGGCGACGGATGGCGCGGTTCCGCCGGTCGAACAGATCCCCGTGCAGATTGGCACCACCAACGACAACGGCACGCCGATCAACGGCAAGCTGCAACTGATCGACAATGAAGTCGATGCGGCCAGTGGCACCGTTGCCGTACGTGCCGTCTTCGACAATCCGGGCGGGCGCCTTATCCCCGGCCAGTTCGTACGTGTTCGCATGGGCCAGCCGAAAGCTGAAAACAGGATCGTCATCAACGACCGCGCAGTCGGCACTGATCAGGACAAGAAGTTCGTCTTCGTCGTTGATGGTGAAAACAAGGTCAATTACCGGCAGGTCCAACTCGGGTCGCTGGTCGACGGGCAGCGAGTGATCGAGAACGGCCTGAAAGTCGGCGAGAAGATCGTCGTCAACGGGCTGCAGCGCATCCGTCCCGGTGCAGTCGTCGCACCGCAGATGGCCGAGAAGGTCGCGACCGCTCAATAAGACTTCGCCTTCTGCCCGCGGGGAGAAGGCCGATATCCGAAATCGCATGATCCGCCGGCGGCTTTCAAATCGCCGGACAGGAGTTTTGCATCCGTTTTCACCCCGGAGGGGGCTTTGATATGAACATCTCCAGATTCTTTGTTGACCGCCCGGTCTTTGCCGGTGTTCTTTCGGTCCTCATCGTGGTCGCCGGCCTGATCGGTCTTAGAGCGCTGCCGATCTCCGAATATCCAGAGGTCGTGCCGCCGTCGATTGTCGTGCGCGCCACCTATCCCGGCGCCAACCCGACCGTCATTGCCGAAACGGTGGCGACGCCGCTCGAAGAGCAGATCAACGGCGTCGAGGGCATGCTCTACATGTCCAGCCAGGCAACGTCCGACGGCGTTCTCAACGTTACGGTCACCTTCAAGCTCGGCACCGATCCGGACAAGGCGCAGCAGCTCGTGCAAAACCGCGTTTCGCAGGCCGAGCCGCGCCTGCCCACGGAAGTCCGTGCCCTCGGCATCACGACCGTCAAGAGCTCGCCTGATTTCATCATGGTCGTCAATCTCGTCTCGGACGGGGCCGACCACGACATCACTTATCTGCGAAACTATGCGACCCTGAACATCAAGGATCGGCTCGCCCGCATCGAAGGCGTCGGGCAGGTGCAGGTCTTCGGCGCCGGCGACTATTCCATGCGCGTCTGGATCGATCCGCAGAAGGCAGCCGAGCATAATCTTGCCGCCAGCGACATCAGCAATGCGATCAGCTCCCAGAACGTCCAGGCTGCGGCCGGCATCATCGGTGCCTCACCCAGCCGGCCGAGCGTGGATTTGCAGCTCAACGTCAATGCCCAGGGCCGCCTGCGCACACCCGAGGAGTTCGGCAACATCATCGTCAAGACGGGCGCCAACGGCGAGATCACCCGCCTTCGCGACGTCGCCCGCGTCGAGCTCGGTGCGGAAGACTATACCCTGCGTTCGCTGCTCGACGGCAAGCCGGCGGTCGCCGTCGCGGTTCTCCAGGCGCCCGGTTCGAACGCGATCGAGATTGCGAACAATGTGCGCTCGACCATGAACGAGCTGCAGCAGGCCATGCCGGCGGGCGTCAAGTACGACATCGTCTACGACACGACGAAATTCGTCCGCGCCTCGATTGAAAAGGTCCTCGACACACTACTCGAAGCCATCGCGCTCGTCGTCCTCGTCGTCATCCTGTTCCTGCAGACATGGCGCGCCTCGATCATCCCGCTGATCGCCGTTCCGGTGTCGATCATCGGCACCTTTGCGGTGATGTATGTCTTCGGCTTCTCGATCAACGCGCTCAGTCTATTCGGCCTGGTGCTGGCGATCGGTATCGTCGTGGACGACGCGATCGTGGTGGTTGAGAACGTCGAACGCAATATCGAGAACGGGCTCAGTCCGCGAGACGCCACCTACAAGGCCATGAAGGAAGTCTCCGGTCCGATCATCGCGATCGCGCTGGTGCTCGTCGCCGTCTTCGTGCCGCTCGCCTTCATCTCCGGCCTGTCCGGCCAGTTCTACCGCCAGTTCGCGCTGACGATCGCCATCTCGACCGTCATCTCTGCCTTCAACTCGCTCACCCTGTCTCCGGCACTGGCATCCCTGCTCCTGAAGGGCCATCATGCGCCGAAGGATTGGCTGACGCGGTTCATGGACGCGGTCTTCGGCTGGTTCTTCCGCGGCTTCAACCGGGCGTTCGGGGCCGGTTCGAAGTACTACGGCAAGGGCGTCGGCGGCCTGGTGTCGCGCAAGAGCATCGTCATGGTGCTCTATCTCGCGCTGGTGGGGGCGACCTACAGCCTGTTCACCACAGTTCCCGGCGGTTTCGTGCCGTCGCAGGACAAGCAGTATCTGATCGGCTTCGCACAGTTGCCGGATGCTGCGAGCCTTGACCGCACGGAGAACGTGATCAAGCGCATGACCGATATTGCGCTCGCCCAGCCGGGCGTCGCCAATGCGATCGCCTTCCCGGGTCTGTCGATCAATGGCTTCACCAATTCCTCGAATGCCGGCATCGTTTTCGTGACGTTGAAGGACTTCGACGAGCGCAAGACGCCTGACCTTTCAGGTGGGGCGATCGCCATGGCGCTGAACCAGAAGTTCGGCGCCATCCAGGACGCCTTCATCGCCATGTTCCCGCCGCCGCCGGTCAACGGCCTCGGCACGACAGGCGGCTTCAAGCTGCAGATCGAGGATCGCGCCGGCCTCGGCAACCAGGCTCTCGACCAGGCGGCCAAGGCGGTGATAGCCAAGGCCTACCAGACACCGGAACTCGCCGGCATCTTCTCGAGCTTCCAGATCAACGTGCCGCAGCTCTTTGCCGATCTCGACCGTGCCAAGGCCGAACAACTCGGGGTCTCCGTCACGGATGTCTTCCAGACGCTGCAGATCTATCTGGGTTCGCTCTACGTGAACGATTTCAACGCCTTCGGCCGCACCTACAGCGTCCGCGTGCAGGCCGATGCCAAGTTCCGCGCTCAGCCGGACGATATCGGCCAGTTGAAGGTTCGCTCGGCATCGGGCCAGATGATCCCGCTTTCGGCTTTGCTGAAGGTCGATGCCACCACCGGTCCGGAACGCACGAACCGCTACAACGGCTTCCTTGCGGCCGATATCAATGGCGGCCCGGCGCCCGGCTACTCGTCGGGTCAGGCACAGGCGGCGATCGAGAAGATCCTGCATGAGACGTTGCCGCCCGGCATTGACTTCGAATGGACGGACCTGACCTACCAGCAGATTCTGGCCGGCAATTCCAGCGTCGTTGTTTTCCCGCTGGCGCTGCTGCTCGTCTTCCTCGTGCTGGCCGCCCAATACGAGAGCCTGACCTTGCCGCTCGCCATCATCATGATCGTGCCGATGGGCGTATTGGCGGCGCTGACCGGTGTCTGGCTCACGGGTGGAGACAACAATATCTTCACCCAGATCGGCCTGGTGGTGCTCGTCGGTCTGTCGGCGAAAAATGCGATCCTGATCGTGGAATTCGCCCGCGAGCTGGAATTCGAAGGCCGCACGCCGGTTCAAGCTGCCGTCGAAGCCAGCCGTCTGCGTCTGCGCCCGATCCTGATGACCTCCATGGCTTTCATCATGGGTGTCGTGCCGCTGGTCACCTCGACCGGCGCTGGTGCCGAGATGCGCGCCGCCATGGGTATCGCGGTGTTCTCGGGCATGATCGGCGTAACGTTCTTCGGCATCTTCATGACGCCGGTGTTCTACGTGCTGATCCGCAGGCTGACGGGCAACCGTCCGCTGAAGCAGCATCACCACAATGACAACAACAGCCATTCGGCAGAGGTTCTCCCGATCGCCGCCGAATAGGAGAGCCGTGTCGGGCAGTACCCCCAGTGCCCGATATGCCGTGGGCGGGACCGCAAGGTTCCGCCCTATTTTTTATCTCACTTTAGCTTTGATATTTTCCATTTCGGCCAATCTGTTTTTCAAAGATTTTGCCCCTTGTCCGCCAATTTCATTTGCATGCTGACGTCATGGGTTTATCAAACAGTTAGGCACATGATTGACGTACGTCGGGCCGGAGGAGCCGCCCGCTAACGGTCATTCACGAGGGAGGATTCTATGCACATCGCCATCATCGGAGCAGCCGGCATGATCGGCCGAAAATTGACGGCACGGTTGATCGCCGATGGCGGTCTCGGCGGCCGGGAGATCACCAGGCTGACATTGGTCGATGTCGTCGAGCCGCCTCTGCCGCAGGGTTTTACCGGCAAGGTGAAGGCGCGTGCCCGGGATCTGTCTGCGCCAGGAGCGGCGGAGAAGATCATCGCCCGCCGGCCGGATGTGATCTTCCATCTCGCGGCGATCGTTTCGGGCGAGGCGGAACTCGATTTCGACAAGGGCTACCGCATCAATCTCGACGGCACCCGGCAGCTCTTCGAAGCGATCCGAGCCGCCCATGCCGAGGACGGCTATCATCCGCGCATCGTCTTTACTTCTTCCTGCGCTGTTTTCGGCTCACCTTTTCCGACGCCTATTCCCGACGATTTCCATCTGACGCCTCTCACCAGCTATGGTACGCAGAAGGCGATCAGCGAACTGCTGCTGGCCGACTATACGCGGCGCGGCATTTTCGACAGCATCGGTATTCGCCTGCCGACCATCTGCATTCGTCCCGGCAAGCCGAACAGGGCGGCCTCCGGTTTCTTCTCCGGCATATTGCGCGAGCCGCTGATCGGCCAGGAAGCCGTGTTGCCGGTGCCGGAGGACGTGCGGCATTGGCATGCCTCGCCGCGTTCGGCAGTCGGATTTCTCGTTCATGGCGCGACGATCGATCTTGCGCCTGTCGGGGCTGACCGAAATCTCTCCATGCCGGGCGTCAGCGCCACGGTTGGCGAGCAGATCGAGGCTTTGCGTCGCATTGCCGGCGAGAAGGCGGTAAAATTGATCCGCCGCGAGCCGGACGAGATGATAATGCGCATCGTCTCCGGTTGGGCCCAAGGCTTTACGGCGACGCGGGCGAGGGAGTTGGGTTTTGTGGCCGAAAGCTCTTTCGACGAGATCATTCAGGTCCATATCGAAGACGAATTGGAAGGACGCATTGCATGACCGGTCGGAAGATCGCTTTTCTCGGAGCTGGGCTGATGGGAGCCCCGATGGCGAGGCGGTTGCTCGCTGGGGGCTTTGCCGTCACCGTCTGGAATCGCGATCGGAGCAAGGCTGATGCATTGGCGGCCGATGGAGCGACCGTCGCTGCGACGGCAGCGGAGGCCGCCAAGGGGGCCGCCGTCTTGTTCACCATGCTGACCAATGCCGGCGCGGTCAGTGAGGTGCTGTTCGGAAGCGGTGTTGCGGAAGCATTGGAGCCCGGCGCCATCGTGATCGACAATAGCTCCATTCCGCCGCCGCTCGCCCGCGAGAACGCGGCAAAGCTGGCGGAGCGCGGCGTTCATCATATCGATGCTCCCGTTTCCGGCGGCGTGGTTGGTGCAGCCGCCGGAACGCTGGCAATCATGGCGGGCGGCGAGGCCGAAATCATCGATAGTGTCCGGGACGTGCTGGCCCCGCTCGGCCGGGTTACCCGTGTGGGACCAAGCGGCGCCGGCCAGCTCGCCAAGCTCGGCAATCAGCAGATCGTGGCGGTCACCATCGGCGCGATTGCGGAAGCCATGCTTCTGGTCGAAGCCGGCGGCGGTTCGCGTGAGGCGTTTCGCGCTGCCATTCGCGGCGGTTTTGCCGAAAGCCGGATTCTGGAGCTGCATGGTCAGCGCATGATCGAGCGCAATTTCGTACCCGGCGGCACGTCGCGCAACCAATTGAAAGATCTCGACGCCGTTCTTGCCGCTGCTCAAAGCTTGTCGCTGCATCTGCCGTTGACCGAGGCCGTCAGGGCGGAGTTCGCCGAATTCGTGGAGCAGGGCGGCGGTGAAAGCGATCACAGCGGCTTGCTGGCGCATCTGGAAGAAAAGAATGCTCGACGAAAGACCTGAGGAAGACATGACCGACAACGGCACATCCAAGCGTCGTCTGCGCTCGCAGGACTGGTTCGACAATCCCGATCATATCGATATGACCGCGCTCTACCTCGAGCGCTTCATGAATTACGGCATCACGCCGGAAGAGCTGCGCTCCGGCAAGCCGATCATCGGCATTGCCCAGAGCGGCAGCGACCTGACGCCTTGCAACCGCCATCACCTCGATCTCGCGAAGCGTGTCCGCGACGGCATTCGCGATGCCGGCGGCATTCCGATCGAATTCCCGACCCATCCGATCTTCGAGAATTGCAAGCGCCCGACGGCGGCACTCGACCGCAATCTCGCCTATCTCGGCCTTGTCGAGGTGCTTTACGGCTATCCGCTCGACGGCGTCGTGTTGACGACGGGCTGCGACAAGACCACGCCGTCGGCGCTGATGGCGGCCTCCACGGTCAATATTCCGGCGATCGTCCTCTCCGGCGGTCCGATGCTGGACGGCTGGCACGACGGCGAGTTGGCCGGTTCCGGCACGGTGATCTGGCGTTCGCGCCGCAAGCTGGCGGCCGGCGAGATCGATGAAGAGGGCTTCATGGAGGCATCGCTCGCCTCGGCGCCTTCGATCGGCCATTGCAATACCATGGGCACGGCCTTGACCATGAACGCCATGGCCGAGGCGCTCGGCATGTCGCTCACCGGCTGCGCCGCCATTCCCGGCGCCTATCGCGAACGCGGGCAGATGGCCTATCGCACCGGCCGCCGCGCCGTCGAGCTGGTGCTCGAGGGCATCAAGCCGTCAGACATATTGACCCGGCAGGCTTTCCTCAATGCGATCCGGGTGAATTCGGCGATCGGCGGCTCAACCAATGCGCAGCCACATATTGCAGCCATGGCAAAGCATGCCGGCGTCGAGCTTCACCCGGATGATTGGCAGATCCATGGATTCGACATTCCGCTGCTGGCTAATGTGCAGCCGGCGGGCGCCTATCTTGGCGAGCGCTTCCATCGCGCCGGCGGCGTGCCGGCCGTCATGTGGGAGCTGCTGCAGGCCGGCAAACTCGATGGTGACTGTCCGACCGTTACCGGCAAGACGATGGCCGACAACCTGAAAGGCAGGGAAGCAACGGATCGCGAGGTTATCCGTCCTTTCGGAGAGCCTTTGAAGGAGCGGGCCGGCTTCCTGGTGCTGAAGGGCAATCTCTTCGATTTCGCCATCATGAAGATGAGCGTCGTTTCAGAGGATTTCCGTCGTCGCTATCTGCAGGAGCCGGGCCGCGAGGGCGTGTTCGAAGGCCGGGCGGTGGTGTTCGACGGATCGGAGGATTATCACAAGCGCATCAACGATGCCGATCTCGGTATCGATGAGAACACGATTCTCGTTATTCGCGGGGCCGGGCCGATCGGTTGGCCGGGCTCTGCCGAAGTCGTCAACATGCAGCCGCCGGATGCGCTGCTGAAGCGGGGCATCAGCAGCCTGCCGACGATCGGCGACGGCCGCCAGTCGGGTACCGCCGACAGCCCGTCGATCCTGAACGCCTCGCCGGAAAGTGCGGCTGGCGGCGGCCTCGCATGGCTGAGGACCGGCGACACCATTCGCATCGATTTCAATCACGGCCGCTGCAACATGTTGGTGGACGAGACTGAAATCGAGCGGCGCAAGGAGGACGGGATTCCTGCGGTTCCGCCGGATGCGACGCCTTGGCAACGCATCTACCGCCGTTCGGTCACGCAACTTTCAGATGGCGCGGTGCTCGACGGCGCTGCCGATTTCCGCAACCTCGCGGCCAATCCGCCGCGCCATAATCATTAACCACAAATTGATTGCACCGAGAGTTGCGGACGAAAGCCGGTACCTATCGAGAGGTTATTAAATATCGTTAAAGGGAGTGGTGCAAAGATATCGCCGAAATCATGCAAACTTCCATGTGTCCAGAGGGGCGACTCGGTGGAAGAGACGGTGTCAGCGCGATCCGAACAGGAGTTCCAGAACCTTTTGAGAAGGCTGGAACTGGCGCTGGAGACGTCTCAAATCGGCGTCTGGGAGCATAATCTGAACGAAGAGGAAGTGCTCTGGGATCCGCAGATGCACAAGCTCTATCAGACCGGCCGTACCGATCGCAAAGTGCCCTCTGAGATCTGGCTGAACGCTCTTCACCCCGACGATGCCGAGCGGGCTGTCGCCGAGTTCGATATGGCGGTTGTGGAAAAAGGTTTCTACAACTCACAATTTCGCATCATCCTACCTGACGGAACGGTGCGCTATCTGCGCTCGCGCGCCCATTTCTATGAGGGACCTGATGGCGAGCCGTCCTTCATCGGTGCGGAGTGGGATGTCACAGCCGATGTCCTGCTGAACCGCGAGCTGACCGACCAGAAAGCGGTCGCGGAAGCGCGCGCTATTGCGCTGGAGCAGAGCCGGGCCCGTATCGAGCACGCTGCCGACCACGACTATCTGACCGGCCTGCCCAACCGCCGCTACTTCGATCGCCGGTTGGCGGAGCTGCGCGCCGATGCGGCGGTCAAGACGCTGGCCGTCCTCCACATCGATCTCGACTGTTTCAAGCAGATCAACGATAAATGGGGGCATGCGGCTGGCGATTTGACGCTGCAGAATGCGGCGGTGCGGATTTCCGGCGCGATTGCGGCTGATGATATGGTCGCCCGCATTGGCGGTGACGAATTCGTCGTGATGCTGGTCAATCTCAATGGTGTCGATGAACTCAAAACCATTGCCGATGATATTCTCTGGCGGCTGAGGTGCGATGTCCGCTTCGGCCATGACATGCTGCAGGTGGGAGCTTCGATCGGGGCGGCCTGGAGCACCGTGGGCGGGGCCGGCAATCTGCTGGCGGAATCTGATATCGCCCTTTATCAAGCAAAGAAATTGGGCCGCAACCGTGTCGAATTCTTCACGCCGAAACTACAATCCGATCTGCAGGCCGAACGGCAATTGGCAGAGGAATTGCGATTGGCGCTGATCCGGCATGAAATCGTGCCGTTCTACCAAATCCAAGTGGATGCGCGCAGCCGACGGATCGTGGGACTGGAGGCTCTGGCCCGATGGTGGCATCCGGAGAAGGGACTGCTGGCGCCCGCAGCCTTCCTCAAGGTGGCTGAGGAATACGGGCTGACGGCGGAGATCGATGCGGCCATCCTGAACCGCGTATTGTTCGACCGCGCCAACTGGGCCCTGCAAGGCCTGATGCCGCCGCGTATCGCCGTCAACATCTCGGGAAACCGTCTGGCCGATCCGCACCTGATTGAACGGCTGCAAGCTCAGAATATACCAAGCCATGCCATTGCCTTCGAACTGATCGAGACGATCTTCCTCGACGATCCCGACGACAAGGTGCTCGCCAATATCGACGCGATCAAAAAGATGGGTATCGAGATCGAAATCGACGATTTCGGCTCCGGTCATGCCTCATTGATCGGCCTTGTGAAACTGAAGCCGAAGCGGCTGAAGATCGATCGGCAGTTGGTGACGGCAATTACCGTTTCGGACGAACAGCGCCGCATGGTGGGCGCGATCGTGGAAATAGCAAGGGCGCTCAGCGTTGAAGTCATCGCCGAAGGCGTGGAAACCGAGGACCACGCGCGGGTTGTGACAGACTTCAGGGTTATGCGATCGGCTATCCTTCGCCGGGAAGCGAAATCGCGGTGCTGTTGGCATCGGCTCAGAAGCCGGATCCGCACCGGACTTCCGGCAATTCCCACGACAATGCCGGATCTACCGGATTTGAAGAGCGGCAATCAACCCATAGCTGATGCCACCGAGCGCCAGCAGCGACAGCGTGGCTGCCGTGATGACCCGGCCGCCGGCATGGGCAACGGAACGGATGTTCACGGACAGGCCGAGTGCTGCCATGGCAATCACCGTCAGGATGTTGGATATCACCGCCATCTGCGCGATCAATGCGTCCGGGATCAAGCCGAAAGAGCGCAGGGCCATCAGCCCTAGAAAGCCGCAGATGAACCAGGGAACCAGCGAGTGATGCTGGCCTGTGCGGCTGTCCATCCCCGCCGTTTTGGTCTTGGTGATAATGCCGAGCAGGAAGATGACAGGCCCGAGCATCAGCACGCGGATCAGCTTGACCAGGGTACCGGTCTGCACCGCAAGGAGGCTGACCGGCGCGGTCGCGGCAAGCACCTGCGGCACAGCATAGACGGTCAATCCTGCCAGCACGCCATATTGCGGCACGCTCATGCCGGCGTGGAAATAGAGAAGCGGCAGCAGGAAGACGGCGGCGATGCCAAGTACGGCGGTGAAGGCAAGAGCGGCGGCAATCTCCTCCGAACCGGCCTCGATGACCGGCGCAACGGCAACGATGGCCGAGTTGCCGCAGATGGAATTGCCGCAGGCAATCAGCGTCGCCAGTTTCGGTGGCAGGCCAAGCAGCCGGCCGGTCATATAGGTCGCTGCGATCGACAACACGACGACGATGGCAATGCCGGCGATCAACCAGACACCGGCGCCGCTGATGGCCGAGAGGCTGATCGAGGAGCCAAGCAGGACAATGGCAATTTCAAGCAGGATCTTGGCGCTGAAATCGATGCCGGGGCGCAGTGCGGGCGTCAGCGGCTTTACGGTGCAGACGACAATGCCGAGCGCAATGGCGAGCACCAGGCTCTCGATCCACCGGCGACCGAAAATGCCGATCTCTATACGCTCGAAGGCATAGGCGAGAAGGGCCACGAGGCTCGTAAGGATAAGGCCGGGAAGGATGATATGGGCTCGTCTGAAAAGGGGCATGCGGGACCGCCGTTTGGCTATGGAGAATTTTCTATGACGAGAAAGTCTCACCTCCTGATGTCGACATCCATCGAATATTATCCTATGTTTTATTCGATTAATTAGAATGATTTCCTATGACATTCGAGCAACTCGCTATTTTTGTCGCCGTCGCCGAGCGGGAACACCTGACCCACGCGGCACAGGCAATCCATCTGACGCCCTCGGCCGTCAGCGCCGCCATCAAGAACCTCGAAGGCTATTATGGCATCGAGCTGTTTCATCGGGTCGGCCGGCGGATCGAGCTGACGGAAACCGGCCGGATCTTTCTCAGCGAGGCGAAGGCGACGCTGGCTCGCGTGCGATCGGCGGAGCTCATGCTTTCCGAACTCGGCGGCCTGCAGCGCGGCCGGCTCAGCCTGCGTGCCAGTCAGACTATTGCCAGCTATTGGCTGCCGCCCTTGCTGATGCGCTTTCATCGCGAATATCCCGGCATCGAGCTCGATTTGACGATCGGCAATACACGTACGGTCATCGAGGCGGTCATCGAAGGCACCGCCGAATTGGGCTTCGTCGAAGGGGAGGTGGATACGCCGGCTTTGTCGATGAAAGTTGTCGCGCAGGATGCGCTTGTCATCGTCGTGCCGCCAAGTCATCCCTGGGCCGACGGTCGGAAGCTGAGCGTTGACGATCTTGCCTCGGGTACCTCGTGGGTGATGCGCGAGGAAGGTTCGGGGACGCGATCCGAATTCGAAAATGCAATCATCAAGCTTGGTACATCGCCACATGATCTTGGCGTCGCGCTGGTGCTGCCGTCGAACGAGGCCGTCTTGTCGGCCGTCTGCTACGGACAAAGCGCCGCGGCGATTTCCAGTGCCGCGGCCATGGCTTATCTGCAACAGGGATTACTTGTGCGTGCGGCTTTCGACCTGCCCGTCCGCAGCTTCCGTCTGCTGCGTCACAAAGAGCGACATGCCAGCAAGGCGGCGCTGACCCTGGAAGCCATGTGCAGGAGTTAAAGCCATAACGGGAACGGAGCGCGCTTTTCCTGCACTTGCTTTAGAGCTGCTCCATCCGGCGCTGATTGGCGATGACGAGGTCGATTTCGTTGCGGTCGAGCATGGCGCGGATATCCGGGGGCGGCATGTCGTCGGTGACCATCACGTCGTACATGGCGGGATCATCGATGATGATCGGGGCGCTGCGACCGAATTTGGCGCTGTCGGCGACGATGATGCGGTTTTCGGCGCGCCGCGATGCTTCGCGGGAATATTCCGCCTCTTCAAGATCGTGCAGCATGAAGCCGGAGACGGCATTCACGGCGCCGACGGACAATATAGCATGGCGAACATTGAAGCGGCGCAGGAAGTTGGTCGCTTCCGTGCCGAAGGCACCGCCATCGTGGCTGCGCAGCTCGCCGCCTGCGAAGAAAACGCGATTGCCGTTGCGGGTCGCCAGCGCATGCGCCACCGAGACGGCATTGGTGACGACGAAGAGGTTCTGATGTTTCTGTAGCGCGACGGCGATGAAAGCCGTCGTGGAGCCGATGTCGAGGAAGAGCGTATCGCCGTTCTGGATCATCGCCGCAACACGGGCCGCGATCATGCGTTTGGCCTCGGCATTCTCGTTCATCCGGAAATGCAGCGGCTGCTCGATGATCGAGTCCTTGATATGAACTCCGCCATGCACCTTGGTGACGAGGCCATTGGCTTCCAGGCTGCGGATATTGCGGCGAATGGTCTCCTCGGAAACCGCCAGCCGCTCGGCGAGAAACTGAATACGGCTTGCGCCGCCTGCAAGCCGAAGCTCCTCCAGGATCTCGCGTTCCCGATGGTTCGAATGAAGCGGCACCTGCGAGATGTCCGACATGGTATCGATCCTATCTAAGGCATGATCCCAAACATGCGAAGCGGCTTGTGGGTAAGATCATGCCTGATCAAACATCTAGAGCCGTTCAGCGTTTCACGGAATCGCTTTCCCGCTCTACCCCTTTATTTCCAAGCATTCCGGACGGAAAACCGCTTCGCACTTTTCCTGGAATTGCTCTGGAGCGGGATAACGACTCAAACGCAAGTTATCTCGTCCCAATCACCTCGAGATTGAATTTTTAGGTCAAATCCTAATTACGGTGAAGCTTTCTGTTGCAAATATCCAGAGCCTAATAGGGATTAGACCCCTCTTCCCCGCAAAATCCAACAAAAAACCAAATGATCGTTTCATTTTGTGGCTAGTTCTTGACAGTTCTCCTTTTGTGAGGAACCTTTTACATCCGAAAGACGCGCGATTTTAGCGCTGGAGGAGGGATGATCGTAACGCCCGAAGACAAGATACAAGCTCTTGGTATCTGGCGAGGATCGATCGATATCGCTCCGCTCGTGGGCGGCATCACCAATCGCAATTACCTGGTCACCGACAGCGGCCGGCGTTTCGTCGTCCGCCTTGGAACGGATATTCCGGTTCACCACATCAGCCGTGCCAACGAACTGGCCGCGAGCAAGGCCGCGCATGCGGCTGGATTGTCACCCGCTGTCGTTCACTCCGAGCCAGGCGTCCTCGTGCTGGACTATATCGACGGAAAACCGCTTGTAGCGGAGGATGTTCGCGACCCTTTGATGCTGGCGCGCATTGTGCCGCTTGTCCGTTCTTGTCACCGGAATGTCGCCAGACATTTTCGTGGCGCCGCGGCCATCTTCTGGGTTTTTCATGTCGTCCGCGACTATGCCGCCGTTCTTAAAGAGGACGGTAGTCGTCATAAGACATTGCTGCCTTCCTTCCTCGATACCGCCGAGCAGCTGGAGCAGGCTGCCAGGCCTTTCGACATCGTTTTTGGCCATAACGATCTGCTGGCCAACAATTTTCTCGATGATGGAACAAGGCTCTGGCTGATTGACTGGGATTATGCGGGTTTCAACACGCCGCTCTTCGATCTCGGCGGTCTTGCCTCCAACAACGAATTCTCCGAAGGCCAGGAAACGGCGATGCTGGAGGCCTATTTCGAGGCGCCGGTGAGCGACGAGCTACGTCGGCGCTACCAGGCGATGAAATGCGCTTCGCTGTTGCGCGAGACGATGTGGAGTATGGTTTCCGAAATCCACTCCCATATCGATTTCGATTATTCAGCCTATACGAGCGAAAATCTGGCGCGATTTGAACGCGCCTATCAATCATTCCGGAATTCTTGAGGTGATGCGATGAAGGAACTGCCCCACGCAGCGAAGGCGGTCGTCATCGGCGGGGGTATCGTCGGCTGCTCGACGGCCTATCACCTTGCCAAGCTCGGGCTGACCGATACGGTGCTGCTGGAGCGAAAGAAGCTGACATCGGGCACGACGTTCCATGCCGCGGGTCTCGTCGGGCAATTGCGCACCAGCGCCAATATCACCCAGATGCTCGGCTATTCGGTCGATCTCTATAAGAGGCTGGAGGCCGAGACGGGGCTTGCCACCGGCTGGAAGATGAACGGCGGCCTGCGCCTTGCCTGCAACGAGGAGCGCTGGACGGAAGTCAAGCGGCAGGCGACGACGGCGCAATCCTTCGGGCTGCAGATGCATCTGCTGACGCCGAAGGAGGCCTTCGATCTTTGGCCGCTGATGGATACAGACGATCTGGTCGGTGCCGCCTTTCTGCCGACCGACGGGCAGGCCAATCCCTCCGATATCACCCAGGCGCTGGCGAAGGGCGCGCGCATGGCCGGCGTTTCGATTTTCGAGGATACCGAAGTTCTCGATCTGGAGATCGACAAGGGCAGGATCCGCGCTGTTATCACCGACAGCGGCCGAATCGAATGCGAGCGTGTCGTGGTCTGCGCCGGGCAGTGGACGCGGAGCTTTGGTGCGCGCTTCGGCGTCAACGTGCCGCTCGTCTCCGTCGAGCATCAATATCTCATCACCGAATCCTTCGGCGTCCCCTCCAACCTGCCGACGCTGCGCGATCCCGACAGGTTGACCTATTACAAGGAGGAGGTCGGCGGTTTGGTGATGGGCGGCTATGAGCCGAATCCGATACCCTGGGCGATCGACGGCATCCCCAAGGAGTTTCACTACACGCTGCTCGATAGCAATTTCAATCACTTCGAGCAGATCATGGAACAGGCCCTGATGCGTGTGCCGGCGTTGCAGACGGCGGGCGTCAAGCAGCTTCTGAACGGCCCTGAGAGCTTTACGCCCGACGGCAATTTCATCCTCGGTGAAGCGCCGGAGCTGCGGAACTTCTTCGTCGGCGCCGGCTTCAACGCCTTCGGCATTGCGTCAGCGGGCGGTGCGGGCATGGCGCTCGCCGAATGGGTGGTGAAGGGCGAGCCGCCCTATGATCTCTGGCCCGTCGACATCAGGCGCTTCGGCCGCCCACATTTCGATACGGACTGGGTGCGCACCCGCACACTGGAAGCTTATGGCAAGCATTACACTATGGCCTGGCCGTTCGAGGAGCATTCGAGCGGCCGCCCCTGCCGGAAGTCGCCACTCTATGACCGGCTGAAGGCGCAGGGCGCCTGTTTCGGCGAAAAGCTCGGCTGGGAGCGGCCGAACTGGTTCGCCGACCTTTTTGCCGGCGAGGAGCCGAAGGACATCTACAGTTACGGCCGCCAGAACTGGTTCGATGCGGTCGGCCGTGAACACAGGGCGGTACGCGAGGCGGCGGTGATCTTCGATCAGACGTCTTTTGCCAAATTCGTGCTGAAGGGTCGGGATGCCGAAGCGGCGCTCTCCTGGATCGCGGCCAACGATGTCGCCAAGCCGGTCGGTGCACTGACCTATACGCAGATGCTGAACGACAGAGGCGGCATCGAATGCGATGTTACCGTGGCACGTGTCGCCGAGAACGAATTCTACATCACGACAGGTACAGGCTTTGCCACGCATGATTTCGACTGGATCGCCAGGAATATTCCGGCCGAGATGCATGCCGAACTGGTGGATATCACCTCCGCCTATTCCGTGCTGTCTCTGATGGGACCGAATTCCCGCAAAGTGCTGGAATCCGTCACCGCGGACGATGTTTCGAACGCCGCATTTCCTTTCCTGCAGGTGAAGACCATCGGCATCGCCGGTTGCCCGGTTCGGGCGCTGCGCGTGACCTATGTCGGCGAGCTCGGTTATGAGCTGCATGTGCCGGTGGAATATGCTGCCACGGTCTATGATGCGTTGATGGCGGCGGGGCGTCATCAGGGATTGGTCAATGCAGGCTACCGCGCGATCGAAAGCTGCCGGCTGGAAAAGGGCTATCGTGCCTGGGGCTCCGACATCGGCCCCGATCACACGCCGGTCGAGGCGGGGCTCGCCTGGGCGGTGAAGACGAAGAAAAATATCGCCTTCCGTGGCCGGGAGGCCATCGAGCGGCAACTGGCTTCGGGGGTGAAAAAGCTGCTCGCCTGCTTTGTGCCCGATGATCCCGAAACCGTACTCCTCGGCCGCGAGACGATCTACCGCGACGGCCAGCGCGTCGGCTGGCTGTCGAGCGGCGGCTATGGCTACACGATCGGCAAGCCGATCGGCTACGGCTATGTCCGCAATGCGGATGGAGTTAGCGAGGATTTTGTGTTGGGCGGCCGGTATGAGCTCGACGTTGCGCGGCGGCGCGTGCCTTGTCGGGTTTCGTTACAGCCGCTGTATGATCCGCAGATGGCGCGGGTTAAGGGGTGATCGGCGAGGATTGCGAGCACGTCTTTTGCTGGGCGGCGTCGCTTCGCTTTATCACCATCGCGGACGTCGCAATGAGAACTGGGACGCGATGAAGAGCTTTTTCGATGCTGTTGGGCTGCTGCTCGCCGATCTGGCCTCCAGTCTGCTTTTCATCGTTCTGCTGTCGTTGACAGGCAATGCGGCGCTTTCGGTGTGCCTGGCGATTGCGCTTGGCCTTGCGCAAATCGGAATTCAATTCATTCGACGCAAGCCGATCGACATCATGGAGTGGCTGAGCCTTTTTCTGGTCATTGCCGCAGGCATCGCAACGCTGCTGACGGACGATCCGCGTTTCGTATTGTTCAAACCGAGCATCATTTATGCGATCGTCGGCGTGGTGATGCTCAAGCCCGGTTGGATGAATCGCTATCTGCCGGCTATCGCGCGGTCGGTCGCACCGGATGTCGCCACCTATGTGGGCTTTGTGTGGGCCGGCCTCATGTTCGTGTCTGGCGCCCTCAATGCCTTCCTCGGTATCGAGTTTGATCTTCACACATGGGCAGTCGTTATGCCCGCCTTCGGCATCGTCAGCAAGGCGGTGTTGATGGTGGCAGGGTTTGCCGCGATCCGCCTCACGGTGAGCCGACGCGTGCGCGCCATGCCAGAGGCGGAGCGCGATGCTTTACTGATCTCGACGGGGGTGAGGGCGCAGTAGCTATCGGTGGCAAGTTCCGCCTAGAATAGATTTGTTATCGCCGATGTGAGGCAGCGATCAAGCCGCGCCGTTCCCCGAAAGCTGTGTTCTGTAGGCTGCGATGCAAGTCATCTTCTTGACACGCTGTCGCTTTCATCCTCAATCGAGATGCTGACGAAAGATGGAGGCATGGCCGATGGCGGAAGCGGGAATCAAGCTGGAGGAGAGCTGGAAAGAGGCGCTATCGCAGGAATTCGTCAGCCCCTATATGCAGCAGCTCAAGTCCTTTCTTGTCGAAGAGAAGCAGCGCGGCAAGGTGATCTTTCCGCGCGGCAGCGAATATTTCCGGGCCTTGGACCTGACGCCGCTCGATGAGGTGCAGGTCGTGATCCTCGGGCAGGATCCCTATCACGGCATCGGCCAGGCGCATGGGCTTTGCTTCAGCGTTCGCCCCGGCGTGCGCATCCCGCCGTCGCTGGTCAATATCTACAAGGAACTGGAAACCGACCTCGGCATCCCGCCGGCGCGTCACGGCTTTCTCGAAAGCTGGGCGAAGCAGGGCGTGCTTCTGCTCAACAGCGTGCTTACGGTCGAGGAATCGCAAGCGGCCTCGCACCGAGGCAAGGGCTGGGAGCGCTTCACCGATGCCGTCATCCGCAGGGTCAACGACGAATGCGACGGCGTGGTCTTCATGCTCTGGGGCTCCTACGCACAGAAGAAAGCCGCATTCGTCGATACCGAGCGCCATCTCGTGCTGAAAGCTGCCCATCCGTCGCCGCTGTCGGCGCATAACGGCTTCCTCGGCTGCCGGCATTTCTCCAAGGCGAATGCCTATCTGGTCGAGCACGGGAAGAACCCGATCGATTGGGCTTTGCCGAGTGATCCGGAGCGTCAGTAAGAGGTCTGATCCCAGGGATTGATGACCGACACGCCGGTATCGTCAAAATTACTGATATTGCGCGTAACGACAATCAAATCATGGACGATTGCAGTGGCTGCGATCAACTCGTCGGCACCGCCACGGGGACGCAGTGCGGCAACGCGACCCCATTCGACAGCGATTTGGTCGGTGATGGGCAGGATGCGGCCACTGTGATCATGGCGAAGCTTGCGCAGCCATTCTTCCAGATGTGCGGCGGCTCGTGGGTCGGACTTTCGCTTCAGGGCAATTCCGCGCATGACTTCGCCGAGCGTAATGACGCTGAGATAGACGGTGGACGGATCGGCAGTGCGCAACCAGGATATTGCTTCGGGCGTGCCGCGACGGGCTTCGGAAATGACATTGGTATCGATCAGATACATCAGAAGGCGATATCCCGGCTTGGCGTTTTGTCTCGCTTTGTCACCGCATCGGCGAACTCATCGTCCCAGGCCGGCCCTGACAGCAGATCGTCGACCAGGCTCGGCCTATTAGCGCGCAAGGCGTCATAGTCCTCAGCGGAGAGAACAACGACCGCGCGCTCGCCGCGTAGCGTGACGGTCTGCGGACCTTCGCTGCGTGCCTTCTGCACGACTCTCGAGAATTGATTCTTGGCATCTTGCAATGGCCAATCCATCAGTGGACTCCTAGCTAGACTGTCTAGATTAGAGTAATATGTGCGATCGCCTTAGGCAATGCCAACAAGGCTGATGTTGAAGCGAGAGGGCATCGTTGAACGATAGCAATTTATCGTTCAACAATCAGAGACAATCCGTTTGGCTATTGGGGGCTATCGAAAAACGGGCTGCGGGACCATCTTCTGCTCATGAGAAACGCCTGCCGTTGCGGGCGAGACAAGGGGTTAAAGATGCTCAATCAGATCAAGGGTCTTCACCACGTTACCTCGATGGCGGAAGACGCCCGCACCAACAATAAGTTCTTCACGGACACGCTTGGGTTGCGCCGGGTCAAGAAGACGGTCAATTTCGACGCGCCCGATGTCTATCATCTTTATTATGGTGACGAGATCGGCACGCCCGGCACGATCATGACCTATTTCCCGTTCCCGAAGATGGCTCGCGGCCGTCCCGGCACCGGGGAAGTCGGCAATACCGTTTTCTCCATTCCGGAAGGCGCGATCGGCTATTGGACCGAGCGGCTCGGCAATCAGGGCGTCGAGGCTCTGAAGACCGATGAATCCTTCGGCCAGAAGCGCCTGCATTTCGCCGGTCCTGATGGTGACGGTTTCGCTCTTGTCGAGGTCAAGGACGACGGTCGCCAGCCGTGGACACATGGCGGCGTCGATGCCGAGCATGCGATCAGAGGCTTCCATTCGGTCGCCATGCGGCTCAGGGACGAGGGTGCCACGGCTGAGTTGCTGAAATACATGGGGTACGAAGTGGTCGATACGCATGAAGGCGTCAAGCGGCTCGCCATTCCGGGCGGAAATGGTGCCGATTTCGTCGATCTTGAAACCATGCCGAATATCGGCCGCGCACTTCCCGGCGCAGGCTCCGTCCACCACGTCGCCTTTGCCGTCGAGAACCGCGCAAAGCAGCTCGAAGTGCGCAAGGCGCTGATGGATACGGGATATCAGGTCACGCCGGTGATTGACCGAGACTATTTCTGGGCGATCTATTTCCGCACGCCGGGCGGCGTGCTGTTTGAAGTCGCCACGAACGAGCCCGGTTTCAATCGGGACGAAGATACGGCCCATCTCGGCGAGGCGTTGAAACTGCCGGAACAGCACGCTCATCTGCGGGCGCTGCTCGAGCAGCATCTCGAACCGCTGGACGCTTAATCAAGGGGGCAATCATGACGGATACGATCTATGTGCATCGGGTGAAGCCCGGTGCACCTGGCAAGCCTATTCTGTTCACCTTCCACGGCACGGGCGGCGACGAGAACCAATTCTTCGATTTCGCCAGCCGCCTGTTGCCGGAAGCTACGATCGTCTCGCCGCGTGGCGACGTTTCGGAACATGGTGCGGCACGCTTCTTCCGGCGCACGGGCGAGGGCGTCTACGACATGGCGGACCTTGCCCGCGCCACAGAGAAGATGGCGGCCTATGTGAAGAGCCTGGCCGTCGACCACGGTGCCTCGCAAGTGCTTGGCCTCGGTTTTTCCAATGGTGCGAATATTCTCGCCAATGTGCTGATCGAGCATGGCGATCTCTTCGATGCCGCCGTGCTGATGCATCCGTTGATCCCGTTCCAGCCGCGCGACAACGCCAAGCTCGACGGCAGTCGGGTTTTGATAACCGCGGGCGAACGAGACCCGATCTCGCCGGCGCCAGTGACCAAGGCGCTGGCGGATTATTTCATGCGGCAGAAGGCTGAGGTGACGCTCGACTGGCATTCGGGCGGCCACGACATCCGCCCGAACGAGATCGAGGCGATCCGAGGCTTTTTCGCGCCATATGCCAAAATGTAAATGAAATCGGGCGCATGGCGGTTACCGACCGCTATGCGCCCGGTCGCACCCCGAGGAGTTCCAGCATTGTCTTCGCTTGGACCTCGGCTGCGCGCCGTCCCACTGGATCGACATAAGCGGATCCGCAGAAATGCTTGAGATTCGCAGCATCGGTACTATCCAGTTCCGCGGGTCTCGAATTCACGATGACGATGCGCCAGGCGCAGCCGCGAATCTTGTCGGCCTGAATGGCATTATCGCAGCCTGTGCTTAGGCAGAATGCGACATTGCGCTGGTCTTGATACTTTCCGGCGGTCGCAGCGTCGTATTCGCTCTTCCACGCATCGCGCGTGTGCCGGCAGTTGCCGGGATCGCCGCTTTGACTGCATTCTGTCGTCGCATTGACGTAGCTTTCGGCAGCCGGCCATAGCGGGGCGTCGACCAAGCTCACGCAGCCGCATGCAAACAGCCCTGCCAGCAATAGCTGCATTGATTCTCCCTCTCCCGAATATCCGGTACCCTAAAGGCATCCGGAGTATCTGCAAGAGATGAGCGCTGGTTTCGGCGTAGATAGACGTGCCGGTTCTGCAACCGCGACACCTCTTCTCGCATTAACGACATTTTACGCCGCAAGCTTCGCTTGTAGGTGCTCACGGTGCTCGCTAATAGTCGAAGCCTAAAGGGTTCGGGAGGATTCGTCGTGACGCTGGCGGAGCAACAGCAATATCGGCTGGGCGTGATCTATGTAGCGGGTTCAGCCCTGGCATGGTCGACGTCCGGTCTGTTCGTGCGCTTGATCCATGCCGATCTGATGACCATCCTCTTTTGCCGCGGCATTGTATCCGGTCTTGGCGTCTTCTCGCTGTTTTTCTATATCGAGCGCGGCAGGGCTTGGCGCATTCTTCGCTCCATGCGTTGGCCGTCGCTGGCAACAACGGTGTTTTCCACCGCCTCCATGATCAGCGGCATCGGCTCGATCTATTATACCTCCGTCGCCGATGCGATGGTGATCTATGCGACGGTGCCCTTCGTTACTGCCGGCGTTGCCTATGTCTTCATCAAGGAGCGCCCAAGCATGGCGACGCTGGTCGCCAGCGTCGTGGCACTCTTCGGCGTGATCGTTATGCTCTCTGGTGAGGCTGATGGTAGCGGAGGTTGGCTCGGCAAGGTCCTTGCCGGCGTCATGACGTTGACGGTCGCCGGTCTCGCCGTCGTCATGCGCCGGCACCGGGATGTGCCGATGCTTCCGGCGATGGCCTTGTCCGCCTGGCTCTGCTCCTTCATCACCTTCTGGTTCGCTTCGCCGGCGATGGTATCGGGACATGATCTCGGCCTGATCATCGCCTTCGGCATCGTTCAGAACGCCATGGGTCTCAGCCTTTACACGTTCGGTTCGCGGCTGATCCCGGCTGCCGACGCCAGCCTGTTGACGTCGCTCGAAGTACCGCTGACGCCTCTATGGGTCTGGATGTTTCTCGCCGAGCGGCCTTCGCAGGCGACGCTGATCGGTGGCCCGATCGTACTTATCGCGCTCTTCGGCCATATCTTGCTGGAAGTGCGGCGAAATCGGGCGGTAGAGCCGGCGCAAGCACTCTGAATAGCTTGCCCGGCTGCCGGTGAAATGCTGAAATCGGCGCGATCATGGGGAACCGATGCCGTTGAAGAAGACTTTCAATCCGCCCTCCGTCCGCCGTCCCTTCGGCAACTACAATCACGGCCTGCTGGTACCGCCCGGAGCGAGCCTGCTGGTCACATCAGGCCAGCTCGGCATTGCGCTGGATGATAGCATTCCGCCAGATGTCACCAGCCAGGCGGAACTCTGCTTCGAGGCGATCAAGGCGATCCTCGATGAAGCCGGCATGGACTTCTCCGACGTGATCCGCATCTCCGGCTTCGTCACCAAACGCGAAGATTTCCCGGCCTATATGGCCGTGCGTGACCGCTATACGCTCGATCCGAAGCCGGTCTCCACGCTGATCATCGTCGGCGGATTTACGCGGCCGGAGTTTCTGGTGGAGGTCGAGGTGACGGCGGCAAAGGTGATGTAAAGCGAATATCTTCTCGGCAAAGCGTGGCTCTGTCGATTGCGTCGATCAGAAGCGCTCCATCTCCCGTTTCACCCTCTCCAAAAAACGCTTCCTCGTCTCGTCCGTCGAGCGGTTCATGTCGTAATGGGCGAGGAAGACCACGGGAGCGAAGGGTTTGATCATGGCGCGGAGCATGCGCTTGATGATCTTCTTCGGCGGATTGCCGACGATGAAGGCGCGGAAGGGATCGGCGCCATAGGTCATAACGGCCCCAAGCTTGCGGATATGCCGCAATTTCGAGGTGACCTTGCCATTCACCAGTTCGAAGGTGACGCCCGGCAACCAGACGCGATCGAAATAGCCTTTCAGGATCGCCGGAAAACCGAAATTCCAGACCGGCGTGACGATAACAAGTGCTTCCGCCCATTGTAGGCGCTCGACATAGAGTTTCACCGCCTCCGTGTTTTCCGGATAGTCGTGATAGATCATCCGGTCATGACGGGAGAGCACAGGGTCAAAGCCCTCGGCATAGAGATTGCAGTCGTCGACCTCATGGCCGGCCGCTTTCAGGCTCTCGATCGTTTGCCGGTGCAGGGCAGCGCCGAAACTTTCCTCGACGGGATGCGAATGGAGGACGAGAACCCTCATGAGGCCTCCATCAGCGCCGCGAGACCGGGGAAGAGGTAGTTCTCGCCGGCCGTGAAATCGAAGTCGGGATTGTCCCAGGCAATCATCTTGCCGGGGTTCAGCAGGCCCTTCGGATCGGTTTCTTTCTTGAAGGCGAGCTGGACGGTATCCGTCTGCTTCATGCCGCCTTCTTCCAGCGTATAGCGGTGCGGATTGAAGATCGGGCAGCCGTGATCCTGATGGATGCGAATGATTTCTTCCAGCCGTGCCTCCGACGTGTAGCGCACCAGCGGCAGGCCGGCGCATTGGATTTCGCCGTCGAACCTGATGAATTCGAGATGGCCGGGCACCTCGTCGCCAAAGATCTCGACCATTTTCTGGACTTTTGCGACATGATCCGGACCTGGATACTGCACCTGCAGATAGGTAATGGTCGGGTCGACCTTGATGGCGCGCAGCGTCGTGTGGTTCCAGGCAAGTTCGTAGGCGTGCGGAATGCCCTTCATGCTCTCGACTTTGTCGGAGCGGAAGGTGATTTCGCCCTTCTGCTGGCTGGTGAAGGCCAGGAACGGGTCCATGGCATGCGGCGCAATCATCAGCGCCACGATGGATTGGCCTTGACGGATATAGGGCTTGTGGCGAGAGAAATAGTCGTAAGGGATGGGCGCTGCAATCGGCGCGATTTCCTTGACCAGGATGCCGTTGCATTTGGCGAGCGCGTCCGAGAAGCGCACGGCGTCCATGAAATCATCATAGCCGACCAGCACGTCTACCCAGTCATAGGCCGGGGCGAGCGGCATTTCGATTTCGGTGATGATGCCGTTGGTGCCGTAGGCATGGCTGACCTTGGTCAAGTCCCAGCCGGTGAGGTCAAGCACGCGCGGTTCGGCCTCCATGGTGACGACGCGCAGGCGCAGAATATTGCCGATGTCGCGCAATCCGCCCCAGGTGATCGAACCGACGCCGCCGGAGCCGCCGGCGATGAAGCCGCCGATCGTCGCCGTCTGCGCAGTCGAGGGATGGAAGCGCAATTCCTGGCCGGAATGCGCCTTGGTCTGGCGGTCGAGCTCGGCGATGACGATGCCCGGTTCGCAGATGACGCGGCCGGGATGGATTTCCTTGATCTTGTTCATGGCCGCGAGGTTCAGCACAATGCCGCCGGAAAGCGGCATGGCCTGGCCGTAGTTGCCGGTGCCGGCGCCGCGCGGGGTGACCGGCACATCATGGGCATAGGCCACTTTCAGCGTGCGGATCACTTCTTCCTCGGTCTTCGGGGTCACGACGAGATCGGCGGTGACATTGTCGAGCTGCGCCTTGAGGATCGGCGAATACCAATAGAAATCCCGGCTCTTCTGGCGCACCAGAGCCGGGTTGTCTTCGACGGCGATGCCTTCGAGTTCTTTCTTGATGAGCTGATAATCCGGCATGTCAGGCTCCAATAACGGTATCGAGTTCGCGGTAGTCCGGCAGGCTGCGGTCGATCACCTTGCCCTTGCGAAGGACGACGCGGTCGGACTGCGGACGAGAGAGGAATTCGCTCCAGCGCCTGGCGCTGAAGAGGACGAGATCGGCGGGGCCGCCCACGGCGATGCGACCGATATCGGGGCGGCCGAGAATATCGGCCGGCGAGGTGGTGATGACGCGGGCGGCCGTATCCAGCGGATGGTCGAGGTGCAGGATGCGGACAGCCTCGCGGAAGACCTCGACGGGGTCCAGATCGCCATAGGCGTAGAAGGGGTCGCGTGTATTATCGGAGGCGACGGCGGTGGGCACGCCGGCGGCGGCCAATTCATGCAAAAGGGTCACGCCGCGCCAACGGGGCGTACGGCCCGCGTGGCGGTCCTGCAGATACATGTTGCACATCGGCAGCGAGACGACGGAGATCCCGGCTTTGGCGACGAGATCGATGGTGGCGGCGGCAACATCCTCGTCCTGGTGGGCGAGCGAGCAGCAATGGCCGGCGGTGACCTTACCGGTGAAGCCGTTGCGCAATACAGCCTCGGCGATCGCCTTCAGCGTCAGTACCTGCCTGTCTTCTGTCTCATCAACATGCAGGTCGATGTCGAGGCCGTTATCCATGGCTGCGCGGATCAGCTTGTCGAGCTGGCGATCGATATCGGGGTTCATCTGCGTGACGCCGCCGATCAGGCCGCCGGCGTCGCGGACGACCATGAGGAGATCGGCGAAGAATGCATCGTCCACCATATCCTCGAGCGGAAAGAGGGCGACGGCCTGCAGCGCGATCTTGTCTTTCCAGGCCTCACGCATCTCCGTGAATACTTCGAAGGAAATGCGATGCTGCGGCGCGAGTGAATCGAGATGGGTGCGGATCAGGCTGGTGCCGTGAGCATAGGCCGAGCGCAGCGAGAATTCCATGCGCTTCCTGACATCGTCAGCCGACCAATTGGCTTCGCGGTCCGCGCGTACGGCGTCGAGCGCACCCACGAAACTGCCATCCGGATTGGCGCGGCGCTCCCAGATATGACCCTTGTCGAGATGGGTGTGCATGTCGGCGAAGGTCGGCCAGACCATGCCGTCCCTCATATCCGCTTTGGCGAATTCCGCCGGCGCGTTGCCCGCTGGCAGGATGTCCTTGATCAGGCCATCCGCAACGACGATATCGGCTTTTACTAGGCCCTCGCTTGACGGGCCAGTGAAGCCGGCTGCTGTCGCGGCGGGGACGGTGGCGTTGCTCAGCACGAAGCGCGCCGCATTCGGCGGGGACATGAAGGAATATGACATTAGTTTTCCCGCTTGAGGCTGCTTTCGTGCCAGCGATGCAGGCTCAGCCATGAGATGAAGGAGGTGAGGGCGAAGATGGCGACGCCGAGTGCCGAAAGCAGCAGCAGGGCGGCGAAGAGGCGCGGCATGTTCTGGCGGTATTGCGCTTCAAGCAGCCGGAAGGCGAGACCGGAATTGGGGCCACCGGAGCCGGCGGCGAATTCCGCGACCACCGAGGCGATCAGCGACAGGCCGCCGCCGATCCTGAGACCTGTCATGAAATAGGGCTGGGCGGCCGGCAGCTTCAGATGCAACAGCGTCTGCCAGCGCGAGGCGCCGTAGAGATCGAAGAGATTGAGGAGATTATGATCAACGCTCTTCAACCCCTGCACCATGTTGGAGAGGATCGGGAAGAAGGCGACGAGGAAACCGCAGATCAGCAGTGCGGATTCGCGGGTCGGCGCGTAGATCAGGATCAGCGGCGCGATTGCGACGATCGGCGTTACCTGCAGGATGACGGCGAGCGGATAGAAGGCGAGCTCGATCCAGCGCGATTGCACGAGGAAGATCGCCAAGCCGACGCCGCCGATCAGAGCCAGTGCTAGCGAGATGAAGGTAATCTCGGTCGTCACCCAGAGCGCCGGCGAGAGGATGCCCCAGTCGGACACCAGTGCTTTCGCGACGGCAAGCGGGCTTGGCAGAATATATTGCGGAATGCCGGCGCCGACGACGAGAAGCTGCCAGAGGAGGATCAGGACGAAGACGGTTAGCAGCGGTACGAGAACGCCGAGGAGTCGTTCGGTATTTCTTGGGCGCACCGCCAATTCTTCCGGCTTTTCGGTCGTTTCTGCAGAGAGATTGGCGGGGAAGCTGGTGCTGTCGCTCATCAATGGGCCTCCAGCCAACCAATGGCTTCGATCAGGGAACGGGATACTTTTTCACAAACCTGCCGGTATTCTTCGGAAGACCGGTAGAGGAGGTCGCGTTCGCCGCTGGTGTCGAGTGGAAAATCGGCGTGGACGCGGCCGGGGCGCGCTTTCATCACGACGATGCGGTTTGAGAGATAGGCGGACTCGTAAACGGAATGGGTGACGAAGATCACCGTGATGCCAGTGTTCTTCCACAGCCGCAGCACATCATCGTTGAGCTTTTGGCGGGTGATCTCGTCGAGCGCCGCAAAGGGCTCATCCATCAGCAGAAGCTTCGGCTTGGTGACCAGCGCGCGGGCGATGGAGACGCGCATCTTCATGCCGCCGGATAATTCACGCGGATAAGCATCGGCAAAATCCTGCAGCCCAACGGTCGCCAATGTTCCCATGATCTGATCGTAGGCCGCCACTTTGGAAACGCCGCGCAGTTTCAACGGCAGATGGACATTGCCAAAGACGGTCTTCCAAGGCAGCAGCGTCGGCTCCTGGAAGACGAAACCAATGTCGCCCTCCGGCAGGCCCTTGGAGTTGACGCGGGAGCTTGGCCAATCGATTGTGCCGCCGGAGGCGCCGCCGAGGCCTGCGATAATGCGCAGTGCCGTCGACTTGCCGCAGCCGGAGGGACCGAGCAGGCTGATGAACTCACCGCTCTCCACCGTCAGCGACATGTCGGACAGTGCCAGGGTGCCGTTGGAAAATATCTTCGATACCTTGTCCATGACGACCAGCGGCCGCTGGCGTGCTTCTGTCGAGGGGACATTGGTTACATCGGGTATGGTCATCGTTCGGCTCTTGCTCGCGATTCTCCCTCTCCCCAGCGGGGAGAAGGTGCCCGCCCTTCGACAAGCTCAGGGGTGCGGATGAGGGGGCGAGGAGCAAAGCGACGAGAGCCTTGAGTATAAGGCATCCCTTACGGTGCAACGCCCTCTCAACCCGCGTGTTCCACGCGACCTTCTCCCCGCTGGGGAGAAGGTAAATTCATCACTTCTTCAGCGTCATCCCGACACCCTTGCAGACGAACTGCGGGTCGAATGCTTTCTTGTAATCCGTATCGGCGGTGAACATCTTGATCTGCACCATTTCATCGAAGAATTTCTTGTAGTGCGCGTCGGTGATGCAGCCGATGCCCTTGTCGACGGCGTCACCGGATTCAACGATGCCGTATTCCTTCATCTTGGCGATGGAATAGGCGATCTGGCCATCCGTCATATCGGGATTGTCTTTCTTGATCAGGTCGTTGGCTGCTTTGTTGTCGCCATAGAGATAATTGTACCAGCCTTCGATCGAGGCGCTCACGAAACGCTGCACGAGGTCCGGGTTCTTCTGAACGAGCGATGTCTGCGTGGTGATCATCGTCGAATAGGGTGAATAGCCATTGTCGGCGAGCAGGAAGACCTTCGGTTCCCAACCGGTCTGCTTGTGGATTTCATAGGGTTCCGAGGTCAGGTAACCCTGTTGTGCCGACTGCTTATCGGCGAGGAACGGCGCCGGACTGAAATTGTAAGGCTTATATTGCTCATCCTTGAAGCCCGGGAAATTGGCCTTCATCCATTCGAAGAAAGTGACGTAGCCGTCCTTGCCGAGGAAAATCGTCGGCAGCTTGGCGAGATCCTCGAATTTATCGACGCCGGCATCTGGATGGGCGATCAGCACCTGCGGATCCTTCTGGAAGATCGCGGCCACGTCGACGATCGGAATGCCCTGTTTGACCGCGTCGATTTCCTGCTGCGGGCTACCCATATAGAAATCGATCTTGCCGGAAATCAGCAGTGCCTGATTGGCAGCATTCGGGCCGCCCTGGACGATTTCAACATCCAGGCCGTATTTTTTGTAAGTACCGTCGGCGATCGCCTGGTAAAAGCCGCCGTGTTCTGCCTCCGCCAGCCAGTTGGTTCCGTATGTTACCTTGTCGAGGGCGCTTGCCGGCTGTGCGGCGGCGACAGCGGCCACCAAGCCCATGATGGCGAGAAATGCTTTGGTCTTCAATGCATTGGACATGGCCGGTTGTTCCCCTTATCTGCCATGGGACGCCGCGATTGACGCCCATTTTCCGCATTTGAGCGATTGCGTTGCGCTTTGAAAAGCATCAAAATTCGTGCGCATTGATGCCTTTTAGGCATCTCAGGCTGCGCCCGTGCCTAAATTGTGCGGCCTGGGCAAAATTTATGCAATGGGGATACGCATGCTGCACTCGAGGCGACTTCTTTATATCAACGAGATCGCCCGCTGCGGTTCGATCCGCAAGGCGGCAGCGCGGCTCAATGTGGCGTCGTCGGCAGTCAACCGGCAGATCCTGGCGCTGGAGGAAGAGATGGGAGCGCCGCTGTTCGAGCGGCTGCCGCGCGGGCTCAGGCTGACGGCTGCGGGTGAGCTCTGCATCGAGCATATTCGCGAGGTGCTGAAGAATTATGAGCGGCTGGAGGGGCGCATCCGCAGTCTCAAGATGCAGCAGGCCGGCAAGGTCAGGATCGTCACCACGGTCGGGCTCGCCTCCGGCCCCCTGCCGGAGATCGTCGCGCGTTTTCTTTCCGAACATCCGCGCGTCTTCGTTCAATTGCGCAACGATGCGGGCTCGACGACCATGGCGCCGGTGCTGTCAGGCGAAGTCGATATCGGCCTCGGCTTCAACATTCCGGCGACGCCCGGCATTCGTTCGCTCGGCAATTTCGACATTCCGATCGGCGTCGTGCTGCCGCCGGGGCATCCGCTGATCGGGCCTGGGCCGATCAATCTCGCCGATGTCGTGGAGGAGCGGCTGTTGCTGGCGCAACCCGGCACCAGCCTGCGCGAGATCATCAATCTGACGCTGGCGCGGTTATCGGTGCAGGTGGAGCCGGTGCTGGAGACCAATGCCTCGGAAATGCTGAAGCAACTGGTCAAATGCGGGGCAGGGCTGACGCTGTTGAACCCGCTCGATGTCATCGCCGAATGCCGGCGGGGCGAGCTGGTGTTCCGGCCAATCGCCGAGCCGCATTCGCGGCATCAACCGATGAAGCTCTTTGCCCGCACGCGGGCACCGCTCGACGCGGCGACCAGCCTGTTCGTGGAATATCTGCTTGCCGAACTCGCCGGCCTGGTGGAGGAACTGCAGGCGAAAGGACACATCCTCATGGTGCCGGAACGCCGCCGGCCTGACGCCTATTTCGAATAGAGGTTCGACAGGGGATAGTCCCTGAGATCGCGCAGCAGTTCGATGAAGCCCTGCACTTGATGCCGGCAGATGAGCGCGCCCTTTTCCGCCGTGCCGTTGGCAGCATTGCCGACGACGCCGTTGGGATTGAGGTCGTGAGCGATCCAGGCGAGCGAATGGGGCGGCAGCGGCTGCAGATAGCTCGATCGCTCCTTCATCCATTCTGCCTTGGAGACGAAATTCTCCGCCTTGTCCATCCGCACCAGCTCTGGGTGGAAATGCAGCATCAGCGAGGTTTCGACGTCGCCGCCATGGATGCCGTAGCGTTGCTCATGGTCGTCGATCATGCCGTCCGGCGTGCCGAAGCGCGTCCATTGCGTGGCGACGACCGCCATCTGGTGGCGCACCCGCAACTCGCGCGCGACAATGCCCATGATGTCGAGATTGCCGCCATGGGAATTGACGATGACCATCTTGCGGATGCCGGCTTCGGCAACCTTGGCGCCGATCGCTGTCCAGACCGGGATCAGCAGCTCGGCGCCGAGGGAGAGCGTGCCGGGGCCGTAGATATGTTCGTTGGCCTTGCCGATTTCCTGGGTCGGCAATACCAGGAAATCGAGATCGTCGGGGCGTTGTGCTTTCAGCTCGGCCAGCATGCCGTTGGCTATGGCCACATCGGTCGCGATCGGCAGGTGCGGGCCGTGCTGCTCGGTCGAGGCGATCGGCAGGACGGCGATCGTGGTGTCGGTCGAAAGGCCGGCGAAATCATAGGTCGTCAGTTCGTTCCAATAAAAGGGCTTCGCCATCGCCATTTCCTCTCATGTGCTTCTCCTATAACGGATACGGCAAGGGCGATGGCTAGGGAAAGCATCAATTTGTGGCCGTGCCGCTGCCTTTTTGTGTGCACCCCAGATGATGGCCGCCCCGAATCCCCGCTCTTGACGTGTCGTTTGCGCATGAATGGAGTAGACGCGAAACGTCGACTGGAATTGTTTTTCTTTTTGTATATAGATTTTATAGCAAATTTATTGCTCTTTGCACGCGGATTCCGAGAAACATCGTTGCTTGAGACAAGAGTCTCGACCCACTAGTTTTGGCAGGGTCCGGCGCAAGCGGTAAGGATGATGGGAATGAACATGAAAACATCCGTGGCGATGGAGAAGGCGGTGCCCGTCGCCGATCCCGATTTGGTCAAATCCGAGTTCCGCAATGCTATGGCGCGGATGGCGGCGGCGGTCAGCATCGTAACGACCAACGGACCGGCAGGGCTTGCCGGTTTTGCCGCGACTGCCGTCTGCAGTGTCTCCGACAGTCCGCCGACGCTGCTCGTCTGTCTCAACCGCACCGCTTCGGTTCACCCTGCCGTCACGGGAAACGGCGTGCTCTGCGTCAACGTGCTCTCCGAGGGTCATCAGGACCTGTCGCGCCTCTTCGGCGGCAAGACGCCGGTCGCTGAGCGTTTCGCCGCCGCCGCATGGTCGGAGCTATCGACCGGCTCGCCGGCATTGGAGGATGCGCTCGTCTCGTTCGACTGCCGCATCGTGCATCGCGCCAATGGCGGCACGCACGATATCCTCATGTGCGAAGTCGATGCCATCCGCCTGCGCGACAGCGGCCAGGGGCTCATCTATTTCGACCGGGCCTATCATCCTGCCGGACTGGCCGAATAGTCGGTTTCTCAATAGTTTTCCTGATACCACTCGACGAAGCGGCGCACGCCTTCTTCGACCTCGATTTGCGGTTTGAAGCCGGTCAAGGCCACCAGCAGGTCCGGTACGGCATAGGTATTGTGCACATCGCCTGGTTGCATCGGCAGCATGTGCCGGATCGCCTTCTTGCCGAGCATCTTTTCGATGGTCTCGACGAAACTCATCAGCCCGACCGGCTGACCGCCGCCGATGTTAACGACGCGGAACGGCGCGTGTTTCGACAATGTGTCGCCGATGGTTTCCGAGACGACGCGATTGTCTTCCGACGGCACGACACCGATCAGCCGGACGATGCCTTCTATGAGATCGTCGATATAGGTGAAATCGCGGCTCATCTTGCCTTCGCCGTAGATTTCGATCGGCCGGTCATTCCTGATGGCATCGACGAATTTGAACAGCGCCATGTCGGGGCGGCCCCAGGGGCCGTAGACGGTGAAGAAGCGGAAGGCGGTGGTCGGAATACGAAAGAGATGGGCGTAGCTATGCGCCATCAGCTCCATGCTCTTTTTCGTTGCCGCATAGATCGTCATCTGCTCGTCGGCCTTGTCGCTTTCCGCGAAGGGGATCTTCTCGTTGGCGCCGTAGACGGAGGAGGTGGAGGCCAGCAGCAGGTGCTTCGGCTGCAGGCTTTTCGCCAGTTCCAGCACGTTGAACGAGCCGGTTACGTTGGAATCCACATAGGAGCGCGGATTTTCCAGACTGTAACGGACGCCGGCCTGAGCGGCGAGATGGACGATGACGTCAGGTTCGGCGAGTTCAGCAGCATGATCCAGCGCCGCCTTATCCTCCAGCATACCCGTCACGGCCTTGAAGCCATTGGAGCGCGCGAGGATCGCCGTGCGCTTGTCCTTGAGCTTGACGTCGTAATAGGGCGTCATGCCGTCGAAACCGACGACGAAATGCCCGTCGTCGAGCAGGCGCTTGGCGAGATGGAACCCGATGAACCCGGCGGTTCCGGTGATGAGATAACGCATTGATCGGCCTTTGCTTACAGTGTGGCGTCGCTTGAGGGTCTTCCGACGCTTGTATAGGCAAACCCGTGCTTTGTGACCTCGTCATGGCGATAGATGTTTCTGAGGTCGACGAGAAGAGGGGCTTTCATGACGGATTTCAGCCGGCCGAAATCGAGCGCGCGGAACTGGTTCCATTCCGTAATGATGACGAGCGCATCGGCGCCGCGCGCCGCGCTGTAGGCATCCTCGGCATAAGCGATGTTGTCGATGAGCTGGCGGGCATTGTCCATGCCTTCCGGATCGTAGCCGGTCACTGAGGCACCGGCATCCTGCAGCGCCTGGATAATCGAGATCGACGGGCTGTCGCGCATGTCGTCGGTGTTCGGCTTGAAGGTTAGGCCAAGCACGGCAATGGTCTTGCCTCTGACATCACCGCCCATGGCCGCGATCACCTTGCGGCCCATGGCGCGCTTGCGGCTGTCGTTGATCGAGATTGTCGTCTCGATCAGGCGTACTGGGCTGTCATAGTCCTGCGCGGTCTTGGCCAGCGCCAGCGTGTCCTTTGGAAAGCAGGAGCCGCCATAGCCTGGGCCAGCATGCAGGAATTTCGAGCCGATGCGGCCGTCGAGGCCGATGCCGCGCGAGACTTCCTGCACATTGGCGCCGACTTTTTCGCAGAGATCGGCCATCTCGTTGATGAAGGTGATCTTCATGGCAAGGAAGGCATTCGCTGCGTATTTGATCAGTTCCGAGGTGCGACGCGCGGTGAAAAGCAGCGGCGCCTGGTTGAGATAGAGCGGCCGGTAGACCTCGGTCATGACGCCGCGGGCGCGGTCGTCGTTGAGGCCGATGACGATGCGGTCGGGGCGCTTGAAGTCCTCTATCGCTGCGCCTTCGCGCAAGAATTCCGGATTGGAGACGACGGCGACATCGGCCTCCGGATTGGTTTCGCGGACGATGCGTTCGACTTCGTCGCCAGTGCCGACCGGTACGGTCGATTTGGTGACGATGACGGTAAAGCCTTTAACGTGCTCAGCGATCTCGCGGGCAGCCGCATAGACATAGGAGAGATCGGCGTGACCATCACCGCGACGCGACGGTGTGCCGACGGCGATGAAGACGACATCGCTCGCCGCAACGCTGCTTTCGACCTCGGTGGAAAAGGAGAGGCGACCGGCGCGGACGTTGTCGGCGACCAACTGCTCGAGGCCAGGCTCGAAGATCGGGATATCACCCTGGCGCAATGCCTCGATTTTGCCGGCGTCCTTGTCGACGCAAATCACGTCATGACCGAAATCGGCAAAGCAGACGCCGGACACAAGACCCACATAACCCGAACCGATCATCGTGATGTGCATGAAACTTTAATCCTTTGCTAGCGCAGGGCTCAGCGCCGGAACGCGATCCCATCTTCTGCGGCCATCTGCGCTTATACACAGGATCGCCGGTGCCGCCTATACGCGATGGTGCTTATCCAGGAAGTTGCAACAGAAGTGTCATGAGACAGCATCGCTCGCCAGCGTTGTTTCAGCCGGGCGAGCGGCTTGCCTGCCCGCCGCGGCATGCTAGACATTTCAGATAGACCTTCCAATCCAAAGGCAATTCCCATGGTGCTCGATCTCATCGTCCGCAATGCCAGTCTTCCCGATGGCCGCGAAGGCCAGGACATCGCTATCGCCGGCGGCAAGATCGTGGTCGTTCACCCCAGCGTGGAGGGCGAGGCGGAGCGCGTAATCGATGCTGGTGGGCAACTGGTTTCGCCGCCATTCATCGATTGCCATTTTCACATGGATGCGACGCTGTCGCTCGGCCTGCCGCGGCTGAACACGTCGGGCACGCTGCTGGAGGGTATCGCGCTTTGGGGAGAGTTGAAGCCGCTATTGACGCATGAGGCAGTGGCCGAGCGGGCATTGCGCTATTGCGATCTTGCGGTGTCACAAGGGCTGCTCGCCGTGCGGACCCATGTCGATATCTGCGACGATCGGCTGCTTGCCGTCGAAGCGTTGCTGGACGTGAAGAGAAAAGTCGCGCCTTATCTCGATCTGCAGCTCGTCGCCTTCCCGCAGGACGGCTACTACCGTTCGCCGACGGCAGCGGCGAATCTGGAGCGCGCTCTCGATCTCGGCGTCGATATCGTCGGCGGCATTCCGCATTTCGAGCGGACGATGGAGGACGGCGGGCGTTCCGTGCGTGCGCTCTGCGAGATCGCTGAAAAGCGCGGTCTGATGGTCGATATGCATTGCGACGAGACCGACGATCCGCTGTCGCGTCACATCGAGACGCTGGCCGCCGAGACGATAAGGCTCGGACTTCAGGGCAGGGTAGCCGGCTCGCACCTGACCTCGATGCATTCGATGGACAATTATTATGTCTCCAAACTCCTGCCGCTGATCGCCGAGGCAGGCGTGCATGCGATTCCCAATCCGCTGATCAACATCGTGCTGCAGGGCAGGCATGACTCCTATCCAAAGCGGCGCGGGATGACCCGGGTCAAGGAGATGCGCGAATTCGGCATCAACGTCGCCCTCGGCCAGGATTGCTGCATGGATCCATGGTATTCGCTCGGCGGCGCTGACATGCTCGATGTTGCCCATATGGGGCTGCATGTCGGTCAATTGACGTCGCGCGAAGCGATGCGGTTCTGTTTCGAGGCAGTCACCGTCAATCCGGCGAAAGTGATGGGTATCGACGGTTACGGCCTCGAAGTCGGCTGCAGCGGCGATCTCGTCGTGCTGCAGGCTCGAGATCCGATCGAAGCCATTCGCATGCGCGCCACGAGGCTCTTTGTCGTCCGGCGCGGCAGGGTGATCAGCGAGACGCCGGCGCGGATCGCAAGACTATCGCTCGAGGGCCGGCCGCAATCGGTCGATCCGGCTGGCTACGCGCCAATGCCACCAAGAATTTAACCCATTAGGCATATCATCGCATATTGCTTGTGATTGCTATCGCATTGCAGCAAGATGAATTGGGCGCAATCGTTCCGGCGGGGACGATGCCCAGGGGGCGATTCAGGGCAGGTTTATGAAGTCAACTTTTGCCGTGCGTACAATGCGGGCTGGGGAATTGGAGCTCGCTCTCGAATGGGCGCGGCAGGAGGGATGGAATCCCGGTGTCGATGATGCCCTGGCCTTTTGGGAGGCGGATCCTGCGGGCTTCTTTATCGGCGCGATCGGCGAAGTGCCGGTTGGCTGCATTTCCGTCGTGCGTTATGGCGAAAGCTTCGCCTTTCTCGGCCTCTACATCGTCCATCCCGAATTTCGCGGCAAGGGCTATGGTAAAGCGCTATGGAAGAAGGCCATGGCGTTCGCGGGCAATCGTACGATCGGTCTAGATGGCGTCGTAGCCGAGCAGGAAAACTACCGTCGCCATGGCTTTGAGATGGCCTACCGCACCCTGCGCTATGGCGGCATCCCAAAAATGGCTGATATGGGCGGAGCGAGTGCGGAGGTTGGTCCGGTCACGCAGGACAAGCTCGAAGGCTTGCTCAGATATGACGCCGCCATTTTCCCGGGGCTGCGTTATTCCTTCATCGCGGCCTGGTGCGGTGCGCCGGAGAAGCGAAAATCCGTCATGGTCGGCAGCGGCAGCAAAATCCGCGGCTACGGCACGATCCGGCGCTGCTTCGAGGGATACAAGGTCGGTCCGCTGTTTGCCAACGATCCCGACGTGGCATCGGCCCTCTTGGCCAAGCTGGTGCCTGAGGCCAAGGGCCGGCCTGTCTATTTGGATGTGCCTGCAGACAATACCGAAGCGATAAGGCTTGCCGAAGCTTTCGGACTGTCGCCGGTGTTCGAGACGGCGCGTATGTATCGTGGCGAGCCGCCGAAAGCGACCCTCGACAGGGTCTTTGCCGTGACCACGCTTGAACTCGGCTAACACCGCTCTTTGATCCAAGCGACTGGACGATTGGTTCTATCGCCCTGGCAAAGCAGCAATATTTTGCACCTGAACGCGCACCGATGGGAAAAATCCTGTTGGGCGCGCTGATTCGTCACGTAAAAAGCCGAATCTCCTGAGACAACAGGGTCGCTTTCCCAAAAACAAAGTTTTATAGATGCGCGGGTTTGAGCAAGGCGCGCCTTTGTGCGCAGGAAGCGGGAATGGAGAAATGACGAACGTAGTTGTGATCGGTTCGCAATGGGGTGACGAAGGCAAGGGCAAGATTGTCGACTGGCTTTCGGAACGTGCCGATGTGATTGTGCGCTTTCAGGGCGGGCACAATGCCGGTCATACGCTGGTTGTCGACGGCATCAGCTATAAGCTGGCGCTGCTGCCCTCGGGACTCGTTCGCGGCAAGCTGAGCGTTATCGGCAATGGCGTCGTGGTCGATCCCCATCATTTCGTCGCGGAAGTCGAAAAGCTGCGTGCCCAGGGGATTGCGGTGACGCCCGATGTGCTGCGTATAGCCGAAAACGCTCCGCTGATTCTGTCGCTGCATCGTGACCTCGATGCTCTGCGTGAAGACGCGGCCTCCAACAGCGGCACGAAGATCGGTACGACGCGGCGCGGCATCGGCCCGGCCTACGAAGACAAGGTTGGCCGCCGCGCCATCCGCGTCATCGATCTCGCCGAACCGGAAACGCTGCCGGCCAAGATCGACCGGCTGCTGACGCATCACAACGCACTGCGCCGCGGCATGGGCCTGGACGAAATTTCCTTCGATGCGCTGCACGAGGAACTGACCTCCGTCGCCGAACACATTCTTCCTTATATCGACCAGGTCTGGCGGCTGCTCGATGAGCAGCGCAAGGCAGGTGCGCGCATCCTCTTCGAAGGGGCTCAGGGCGCACTGCTCGACAACGACCACGGCACCTATCCTTTCGTGACCTCGTCAAATACCGTGGCAGGGCAGGCGGCGGCCGGTTCCGGCCTGGGGCCGACAGCGCTCGGCTATGTGCTGGGCATCACCAAAGCCTATACGACGCGCGTCGGCGAAGGGCCTTTCCCATGCGAACTGCATGACGAGATCGGCCGGCATCTGGCGACGGTCGGCCGCGAGGTCGGCGTCAACACCGGTCGTCCGCGCCGCTGCGGCTGGTTCGATGCCGTGCTGGTTCGCCAGACCGTGAAGACCTCCGGCATTACCGGTATCGCGCTGACCAAGCTCGACGTGCTCGACGGTCTCGACGAGCTGAAGATCTGCGTCGGCTATAAGCTGGACGGTAAGGAGATCGACTACCTGCCGGCGAGCCAGGCTGCGCAGGCCCGTGTGGAGCCGGTCTACATCACGCTCGAAGGCTGGAAGGAATCGACCGTCGGCGCGCGCAAATGGGCCGATCTGCCGGCACAGGCGATCAAATATGTCCGGCAGGTAGAAGAGCTGATTGGCGCGCCGGTGGCGTTGCTTTCGACCAGCCCGGAGCGCGAAGACACTATACTTGTGACCGATCCCTTTGAGGGCTAATGTCGCGGATCAATGACGAATCCCGGTTCGGCCACGGGCCGGGCATCCTGAGAAAGTACTGATGGCGGATTTTGTAGCAGTCATTCGCCGGGCCGTGGACGGCCTGGCCGATAACACTCCCGAGATGCGGGTCAAGGTTTACGAGCGAGCTCGTGGTGCCGTTCAGCGGCAGCTTGAGAGCATGAAGCCGCGCCCGCCCGAGGAGATGCTGCGCCGTCAACTCGACAAGCTGGAAGCCGCGATCGTCGAGGTGGAAGCCGAGCATGCGGAGGCGTTGCCACTGGCTGAAGAGCCTGTAGCGGAAGCGCCTTTGGTGCAGGAGGAGCCGCAACATGAGCCTGCTGAAGAGCATCATGTCGCGCAGGAACACCATGTCGAAGAGCCGGAGCCGGCCTATCAGGAGGCTCACGCGCACGAAGAGCCCGCCGCTTATGAGCCGGTGCACGAAGAGCCGGCCCCAGAAGAGCCAGCCTACCAGGAGCCAGTCGATGAGGAGCCTGCTTACGAGGAGCCTGTCTATGAGGAGCCCGCGCATGCTCAGCATCAGGCCGCGGAGGAACATCAGCCGGTAGAGGAATGGGTCGATGCGCCGCAGGAGCAGGCGCCGACTGTTCATCACGTCGATGCCTATGCGGAGCCTGTCGAAGAGCAGGCGCATCTGGAGGAACCGGAGCACTACGCGGAGGAGGCGCCGGTCGTTGCTGCCGAGCCTGAGTATGTCGCTCCGCAAACGCATGCTGCTCGTCAGGCACCGGCCGATGATGTCATGAGCCAGGTCGAAGAGATTTGGGCCGAGGTCGATGCGCCTGCAAAGCGGGCTGAATCCGAGCCGGCTGCACCCGTCATGCCTGCCGCTGCCTTTGCCCCCGCGGTCTTCGGCCATCCCGTGGAGCAGCCTCCCGCTGCGAAAGCACCGGCGAGCGACAAGGCTTTTGCCTGGGATGCAGATGTTTTCGAAGAGCTGCAATCGGTGCCGGCACCAGCCACCAAGCCGGCGCAGCCCGGCCGGCAGATGCCGGACAATGCCTTTGACGATGTCGATCTCTTCGCCGATGTGCATTCTTCGGCCAAGACGACGTCGAAGAACGATGTTGCCGAAGACGGCTGGCGCGAGCTCAAGGAACTTGCCGGCTTTGACAAATTCGCCGAGGGGGAACGCGGCGGCGGCCCTGGCAATCCGCCGGATATCAGCCGGACCATGGCATCGAAGCTGCAGGGCAAGAGCTTCCGCATGGAGCCGAAGCGCCGCCGCTTCAGCGTGACCGGTATTGTCCTGGCGCTTGTTGGTCTCGCGATCGTCGCTGGCGGTGGCTATGCCGCGTGGCTGAACCGCGAAGCGCTCAACAAGATGGTCGCCGACCTCATCAGTTCGGCGCCGAAGACCGCGACCGCTCCCGCCACCGAGACAGCCAAAAACAATGGTGCGGCCTCTCCGACCGCGAATGCGCCTGCCGCTTCCACGCCGGGCGCGACTGCTCCGGCGCAAAATAATAATTCCACCACACAGTCGCCGGCGGCGGGCAACACCAATGTCGCCTCGCTCGACAACGACGCCAACACGGTCAACAGCAAGTTCACGCAGCGCTTGCTGGCGAACGGCACGGAAGAGGATGAAGGTCCGGCAGCGGGCGGACAGCCAGGTGTGGCTGAAGGCAAGTCCGTGGCCGAGCAGAATGTGGCCTCTGCCGCTCCGGCAAAGCCAGCAACCGCGCCCGCCAACAATGCGAATGCCGCGCAGGCGCCTGCCGCGACCTCGCCGACCACGCCGCCTTCCGCCGACCAGCAAGCTCCTGCCACCCAGCAGCAGCCACAAGCTACCAAACAGCAGACGGCGCCGGTAACGGATGGGCAAAAGGTGTTCCTCTATGAGGAGCGTCTCGGCCAGACATCCCCCACGGCTTTCGAAGGCACGGTTACTTGGTCTCTGCAAGAAGGCAAGGGTGAGGATGGCCGGCCGGAACCTTCCGTCCAGGGCCTCATCAATGTGCCTGAGCGCGGCCTGACGGCGACGATCACGGTATCGCGCAATACCGATGCCTCGTTGCCGGCAAGCCATCTGGTCGAGCTTGCCTTCCAGGTTCCGCCGAATTTCGAAGGCGGCGCCATCGACAGCGTGCAGCGTATTGCGCTCAAGTCGACCGAGCAGGATCGCGGCGACGCCCTAATCGCCGTGCCGGCCAAGGTGACCGACGATGTCTATATGGTCGCGCTCAACGATTTTCCGGATGCGCGCAAGACCAATCTCGATCTCCTGAAAACGCGCAATTGGATGGATATTCCTGTGGTCTACCGCAATGGCCGTCGCGCCTTGCTGACCATGGAGAAGGGGCCGAGCGGCACTGACGCCTTCAACAAGGCGATCGGCGAGTGGCAGGCGCTTGGCGGCGTCGCTTCGAGCGGCCAATAAGCGGTCTCAATCACCGGAATCAAAAAAGGCGGATCTTGCGGTCCGCCTTTTTGTTTGAATTCATTCGGTAATAACCGGAAGCATTATGCGGTGGCTTCGACCACACGCAATGCCTTGGCGCGTTCCAGCGCATCCTTCTGCACGGCTTCCTGCACCTTCTCGAAGGCACGGACTTCGATCTGGCGGACGCGTTCGCGGCTGATATCGAACTCGGCCGAGAGGTCTTCCAGCGTCACCGGGTCTTCCGCGAGGCGGCGAGCCTCGAAGATGCGGCGCTCACGGTCGTTCAAGACGCTCATGGCGCGGGCCAGCATGCGGCGACGCGTGTCAAGCTCGTCCTGCTCGATCAGCACGTCTTCCTGGCTGTCGTGCTCATCCACCAGCCAGTCCTGCCACTGACCGGAATCGCCCTCAGCGGCCTTGATCGGCGCATTCAGCGAAGCGTCGCCCGAGAGGCGGCGGTTCATCGAAACGACCTCTTCCTCGGAGACGTTCAGCTTGGTGGCGATCTCAGAGACATGCTCCGGCTTCAGGTCGCCGTCATCGATGGCCTGGATGCGGCCCTTCAGGCGGCGCAGGTTGAAGAACAGACGCTTCTGATTGGCGGTCGTGCCCATCTTCACCAGCGACCACGAGCGCAGGATGTATTCCTGGATCGAGGCCTTGATCCACCACATGGCATAGGTTGCCAGGCGGAAGCCACGTTCCGGGTCAAACTTCTTGACGGCCTGCATCAGGCCGACATTGCCTTCCGACACGACTTCGCCGATCGGCAGGCCGTAGCCGCGATATCCCATGGCAATCTTCGCCACGAGGCGCAGATGGCTTGTGACGAGCTTATGCGCGGCCTGACGGTCGGCATGTTCCGCGTAGCGCTTGGCGAGCATGTACTCTTCCTGCGGCTCCAGCATCGGGAACTTGCGAATCTCGTCGAGATAGCGGTTGAGGCCGGCTTCACCGGCGGTAATGGACGGCAAGGTATTACGGGTCATGAATGCACCCTCCTATTCGAGATCTGGCCCCTTCTGGAGACGTATTGCGCGCCCTTTGCGAAGCAGACCAAGGCGTGCAGGTCGTGAAGACCCCGCACTGAACCAATGTAAAGATAAGTACGGCAAAACGGTGATTCAAGAACGTAGTCACGCAAGAGTTACCCCGGCGCGACAGCCATGCCCGCCGTGATTTTATTCTTGGGGTTCCACTCCCGAACGCCTCCGGCAGCTATTGGTTTCATCCAAAGCGGCAGGCTCGTCGCGATAACGCGAGTGGGAAGAAGTTTAAATCGTATTGGGTCATCCGTCTAGCTGTTTAGCTTTCGCAGCGCCCATAGACGCGTTCGTTACCGTTGACGATCTCCAACACGACATTGGGGCTGAGAGGCAGTAGAATGACATCGAGGTTGGCGACGCCAAGATAGCCTTGATCAGCTGAGTTAAGTTCGTTCAACGTCGAATTATCTTGCTTGTGGTTGCCGCGAATCAAAGCGTCAACATCCTGCCTAACATTGTAGGAAAGTCCGGAACGCCAGAGATAAACGTTTCGGACTTCATCGCCGTTTGATGACTTCCTCACCTGAACAAAGGAATAGCCGTCGGTCTTCGCTAATTTCAGGAAATTCTTGTCACAGACCTTGGCAACTTGGCCTTCCTCGGAAAGCGCTATGCTGTTCAGAATGATCCATTTCCCGTCGATTTGATCCAGCAGTTGACGATTTGCCTGCTGAAAGTCTTTTGAGCGGGCACTCTCGAGGAATTTCTCTGCTTGCCTGAATTCGGCGAAGAGAGGTGTCGCGGCAGCGGGGCGGCAATGACCATAAAGCATCGGTATGCCGTCGCGAACTTCAAGAATGACATTCTGACTGTTGTTCAGCAATATCGATTCACTGTTGGCGTGCGACAATGTAATGGAATCCCACCGGGCCTTCGACTCTTGTGGCATATTCGGTGAAGGATATTGACCGATTTTCTTTTCGTAGTCCCCTCGAACGCTGTAGAGTTGCCCCCAGTTTCTAATGTATACGTCATGAAGCTGGTTCGACCAGGTGCTATAGTCTTTTGCGAACGAATAATCGGACAACCTGGTAAAAGTTGTATTCTGGTCGGCACATGCTTTCGCTAGCTGATCGTCGGACGACTTGTCGATGCCGCCCAAGATTATCCAATGATCGCCGATCAATGATCCGAGCAGCAACTCAAAATGCATCTTGTCTATAAATGACGGTATGATGGCCGGCTCGTCGGGTATCGCCAATCTTGCCTTTGCCTCTCGGAATTCATCCAGACGTTCCGCGGCAATGGCGAGATTTACACTCGTTACGGATAGGAAAAGCGTCACGACGAGCCGCAGCATTCTCTATGCTCCACAGCGCCTGATTGATCATAGAGACTCGCGCCGACAGTCTGCGATGGAAGCATTGCAGGATTCTTAGAGTACCTGCAATTGAGATGGCCTCGCATGGCTGGGGAAATCCATTCGGCTGCGCCGTCAGATCAGAGGTTACCGTCTGAGGGCCTCAGCCAGTTCTTCCATGTCGTCCGGCAGAGGCGCTTCGAAGTGCATGACTTCACCAGTGCGAGGGTGTTCGAATTGCAGGAGATAGGCATGGAGCGCCTGGCGGGGGAAGCGGTTGACCACTTGCTTGGCAGCGTCCGGCAGCAGGTTGGCCTTGGTCTTGAAGCCGCCGCCATAGACGGCGTCGCCGAGCAGGGGATGGCCGATATGAGCCATGTGGACGCGGATCTGGTGGGTGCGGCCGGTTTCGAGATGGCAGTCGACCAAGGAGGCGAGCGCGGTGGCGTCCGGAGCCTCGTGAAAACGCTCAATCACCTCATAATGCGTGATCGCCTCGTCGGCATCCTGACTGTCCGGACGCTTGACGGCGCGTCGGGTACGGTCGCCGGTGGCGCGGCCAAGCGGCGCGTCGATGGTCCCGATCAATTGGCGGGGACGGCCCCAGACGATCGCCTGATAGGCGCGTTCGAGCGACCTCGTGCGGCCATGGTCGGCAAATTGCAGGGAGAGATGACGGTGGGCGACATCATTCTTGGCGACGACCATGACGCCGGTGGTGTCCTTGTCCAGCCGGTGCACGATGCCCGGCCGGCGCACGCCGCCAATGCCGGAAAGGCTGTCGCCGCAATGATGGATCAGCGCGTTGACCAATGTGCCCGTCCAGTTGCCGGCGGCGGGGTGAACGACGAGGCCGGCGGGCTTTGCGATGACGATGACGTCGTCATCCTCGAAGAGCACATCAAGCGGAATATCTTCGCCCTGCGGCGTCGGGTCTTCAGGCTCAGGCAGGGTGATCTGGTAGGTATCGCCAGGGCGCACCTTGCGTTTGGCGTCGGTCACCGGGGTTCCGTTGAGCAGGACGGCGCTATCCTTGATCAGGGCCTGGATGCGGCTGCGGGAAAATTCCTCGCCAACCTGCGCTGTCAGCCAGGCATCGAGCCGGCCTTCGGCTGTTTCATCGGCGGTTAGGACTTTTCTAATGCCCGCGGCTTCTTTAAAGGGGTCGCTCAAACGCATTTTCTCCGGCGCACAGGGCGCTCTCTAGGAAATAGGACGCATCGATGACGAATCTCGAGCTAGACGATCAAGAGGAAAAGCCACTCGATCCGGCCCTGGAGAATGTCCGACGCAAGATGGTACGCCTGCAAATCGTCTCGGCCGCCATCATGGTGGTGAGCCTTATGGCGGTGTTCGGCGCCGTTGTCTATAAGACGATGCGTCCCGCGCCGAAAGCGGCGGGCTCTGCTGCCTCGAATATTCCCTCCGATGCGCCGGTGGCAGCGACCGCAGCGCTGCCGCAGGGTTTTACCGTGCAGTCCACGGCGCTCTCCGGAAGTCAGGTGCTGTTCTACGGCGCGCTCGCCAGCGGCCAGCGTCAGGCCGTTGTCTTCGATTATGCGATCGGCCGTATTGTCGCGACCATATCGCTTTCCAACTGACGGCTTGGGGATGACTGGCGACCGGCTGATCGAGATCACGCATTCCGACGATCCGCGTATCGCCGAATTCCGCAATATCCGCGAGCGCGATCTCGTGGGCCGTGACAACCGCTTCATTGCCGAAGGTACGGTAGTGCTGCGGCTTCTTGCGGAGGCGCATGCGGCCGGTGGAGACTTCGTCGCCGAAAAAGTGCTGTTGCTGCGCAACCGCGCTGCGGGATTGGAAGAGATCATCGCGGCCTTTCCGCCTGACGTGCCGGTCTATGTCGCCGAGGCCTCGGTACTGGACGGTATCGTCGGCTTTCATCTGCACCGCGGCGTGCTGGCGCTCGGCCGGCGTAAGGCGGAACCGGACATCGGCGCCTTTCTCGACCGCTTGCCGGAGCAGGCTCTCGTTCTAGCGGGCTGCGGCATTTCCAATCATGACAATATCGGCTCGATGTTCCGCAATGCCGCCGCCTTCGGGGCCGATGCAGTGCTGCTCGACGAGACCTGCTGCGATCCGTTGTATCGCAAGGCGCTGCGCGTCTCGGTCGGCTCGGTGCTGACTGTGCCCTATTGCCGCCAATTGGGCGATGTCCATCTGCTGACTGCGCTTGCAGAGCGAGGCTTTGCCATCTGGAGCCTGTCCCCGCGCGGCAGCGCCGATATTCGCGCCGTTCCGCCGGCCGATCGGATGGCGCTGGTGGTCGGCACCGAAGGGGCGGGATTGCCGCAGGAGATTCTATCGGCCTTCGGCAGCCTGCGGATACCGCAGGCGCCGGGCCTCGACAGCCTGAACGTGGCAACGGCAAGCGGCATCGCACTTTTCGCGATGGCATCGTTGATCAAACGGGTCTGAATTTCCGCCTTTGTATCGAGCGTTCATTACTGCTTGGGTAGCAGCGCCGCCGCGCGATCGGCAAGGCTGATGCGTGCGCCTTGCCCAGCGGCATTCGTCTCCTTCGGCAGGAGATCGAGGATCGGCGATTTATCGCCTTCTTTGAGGGCGGTCAGCGCCACCATGTTGGCGGCGATATTGGCGATCTCTTCCCGCATGGCCTGATCATGCGAGGGCGAGCGCGATTTGAGCAGGCGGTCGGAAATGGCTGCAGCGCGGTTGCGCACCTCCTCCGTCATTTGAGCGATATCGTCTTCCACGTTGCGCTCCGGTTCTGCTGCGTTGGCATCATGATCGGCAATTTCTACGATTCTGGGTCCAACCGAGGGCTTCGAGCCGTTGGTCTGTTTCGCTGACGGAACAAGACCGGCGGCCCGCAGCGCGCGGCCGGCTTCCTCCGCCTCGACATTGGCCGTTTCCAGTTTTTCCTTCAGGCGCGCCACCTCATGAACATGGCGTTCGATTGCAGTTTCCTTGTCGGCCTTGTCGGCGATCTCGCGGTCCAGCCGCTCTTCGAGCTGCTGGGCCTTGTCGCTTTCTTGGCCCAGCCGCAATTCTGCATCCTTGGCCCGGAGGCTTGCAAGGTTCAGGTCGTGGCGCAGCGTGTCCCGCTCGTCCCGCAGGGTCTTGAGGCGAAGCTTCAGGCTCTCGATTTCGGTCTCGCGGGTCGCCAGATCGATCTTCAGATTGTCCGCATCGGCGCCCATCTTGGTCATCCGCTTGCGCAAGCCGTCGATGTCGGCATCCTTCTCTGCTCCGACCTGTTCAGCAGTGTGAATGCCGGATTTGAGCTGGCTGATATAGCTTTCCTCACGGCGCAGGCGCGAGCGCAGTTCACCGGCTTCGACCTCGAGATCATCGATCCGGGTCCGCAATTCGGTATTTTCGGCGGCGAAGCGACCGGCCTCCTGCTGGAGTTTGCCGTTGTGAATCTGCAGCGCGACGCTCTTTTCGCGCTCCCGTGTCAGCGCCTGCTCGGTCTTAGCATTCTCTGCTGCAAAGAGGGCGCGCGCCATGTCCTTCTGTGCGCGTACTTCTTGCGGGCTCAGCGGCATGGTCGCTTTCAGCCGCTTTTCGGTGAACCAAACGATGCGGCGGTGCACTGCGGGCGCGATAAGGAAGACCAGAAAGGCGGCGGTCAGAAAGCCCAATCCAAACAGTAGAGCGAATTCAATCACGGCGCAGCCAGTATCTAGGAGTTGTTTTCAATCTCAATACAGTGATTAAGCAAATGATTAAGCATGAGGTGGCCGCGTGGGCAAGCATTTAAATCGGATATGGTTTACCGGCGCGCGCGGAGTTTGCGACAAGAAAAGGCCCGCGATCTCCGCGGGCCAGGCGATGAAATATGGGGGAATATCGTTGAAGTCTCAGAAAGGATTCCAGGTCGGGTTCGGGGTGACCTTGAGGTAGCCCAGGTTGACGCCGAGACGGGCGCCGAGGCCGGTGCGGATCGGTACCAGCACGATGTCATTGTTCTTCAGCACGGTCATGCCGACGCCGGCGACGACGAAGGCCTGGCCGCTGACGCCGCCGAAGCGGGTGTAGACGCTGTTGATGCTCGGCAGGTCGTAGACGAGCATCATGACGCGGGTGCCCTGGCCGCCGTAGTCGAGGCCGAGCGACGGGCCCTGCCAATAGAGCGGGTGCTCGCCGGCGTTTTTGGTGTTGAGCTGGCCTTCGCCATAGGTCAACCCGGCGATGAAGGCGCCGGAGCCCTCCTGGCCGAGAATATAGCCATTCGGCAGGCCATATTGCTGAAAGGCCCGCTCGACCACCTTTGCAAGGCCGCCGCTGGTCGAGCCGAAGAAGGAATGGCCGGCGTCGACGATTTCCTGCATCGAATATTGATTGCTGGCCGCAGCGGCTGCCGGACGAACCGGGAGCGCGAAGCTTACGAACGCAACGAGGGCTAAGATCAGGCCAAGGCCGACCGTTCTCGTGCCGAGGCTAGGCATTCTCTTCAGGAGTTGATAGCGCATGACATTCATCCGTTCATCATGGTCGGTGCAATGGGAGCGGAGGCTCGGCGCATTCGCACGAACGCGCCGGGTGTACCTCGCCCCTCAGTCCAGACCGTTCCGCCCATGTTCCGCACGGCGAATCGCGTGCGCAAGGGTCTGGTGGTGATGAATGCATTTTGCGGCGATCATCTTAACAATCGGTTTACCAAATATGGTGTCTTTATGGCGTGCGGTACGCCGCCTGCGGCAATCCTCGGGCAATCTTGCCGTGGCAACGTAGAATCATACTGCGTTCCGCCTTGTCAGCATTCAGGAGACAATGAATGTCGAAGAATCCGAACCTCACCTTGACCGGACCTGATCTGGCCGCGCTGCTATGCAGCCGCGTCTGCCATGATGTGATCTCTCCGGTCGGTGCAATCAACAACGGCCTGGAGTTGCTCGACGAGGGCGGTGCCGATGCCGATGCGATGGAGCTGATCCGCACCAGCGCGCTCAATGCTTCCGTCCGTCTCAAATTCGCACGCCTTGCCTTCGGCGCGTCCGGCTCGGTCGGCGCCTCGATCGATACGGGCGAAGCAGAACGCGCTGCCAAGGATTTCGCGGCCGCCGAAAAGAAGACCGAGGTCAGTTGGAACGGTCCGCGCGCCATCGTCGCGAAGAACCGCGTGAAGCTGCTGCTCAATCTCTTCCTGGTCGCCTACGGCTCGATTCCGCGCGGCGGCAACATCGAGGTCACGCTGGAAAATCCCGATCTCGAGGCCAAGTTCACGATCACCGCCAAGGGCCGGATGATGCGCGTGCCGCCGAAATTCGCGGAGATCTGCTCGGGCGCATTGGAAGAGGCGGTCGATGCCCATTCCATCCAGCCCTATTACACGGTGCTTCTGGCAGAAGAGAGCGGCATGGAACTCGCCTACAATGCCACGCCGGAGGAGCTGACTTTCATCGCCTCCATGCGCAGCGAATAAATGCCATTTTGCACGATTTATCTCGTGATCCCGCCGCCGGATGTCCGGCAGCGGGAATATCTTTAGGTGTATCGTCGTCCTCCGCGCGTTCTTTCGGTTGTTCGTGCAATTATGAATACAACGGTAACGATTCCTTAGCCTCGTAAGCCTATCGTCCCAATTTGAGGATGACGCCAGACAGGTGGCGGCCGGGCCCGAAGGAGTTGATGATGCAGCGGTTCATGATCACGGACGCGTCGGATGTCGTGCGTAAGGTCGGCAAGCGGATTCTCTCCGAACTCGATTTTCTCGTCAGCGAAGCCGCCGATGCCCGTGAAGCGCTGACGCGATGCCAGGCTGAACTCCCCGACTATCTGATCGTCGATGCCGGCATGGAAGGCGCCCTCGATCTCATCGCCAGTATCCGCGCCATGCCGGATGGCAAAGACGTTAAGATCTACTACTGCGTCGTCGAGGCGGATTTGCGCAAGCTGATGGCCGGCAAACGCGCCGGCGCCACCGATTTCCTGCTGAAGCCTTTCGACCGCAAGATACTGACAGCGGTTTTCGGCAATCGGGCCATCGCAGCCTGATATCTGACCCCAAATATTAATGGAATGGACGACGGCCGCCTCTTTGGGCGGCCTTATTTTTGAATCCATGAGACGGGCAACAAAAAATCCCGCCTGAAGAGCGGGATTTTCGATGTTTCGGCGGTGATCGGGGAGGGCGGCTCAGGCGCTTTCGGCGAACTCGCTGCCGTCGGGCTCGCGCAGCACATAGCCACGACCCCAGACCGTTTCGATATAGTTGGCGCCGCCGGCGGCATTAGCGAGCTTCTTGCGCAGCTTGCAGATGAAGACGTCGATGATCTTCAGTTCCGGCTCGTCCATGCCGCCGTACAGGTGGTTGAGGAACATTTCCTTGGTGAGGGTTGTGCCCTTGCGGAGCGAAAGCAGCTCCAGCATCTGGTATTCCTTGCCGGTCAGATGTACGCGCTGGCCACCGACTTCGACGGTCTTGGCGTCGAGATTGACGATCAGTTCGCCCGTCATGATCACCGATTGGGCATGGCCCTTGGAACGGCGTACGATGGCATGAATGCGGGCGACCAATTCATCCTTGTGAAAGGGTTTGGTCATATAGTCGTCGGCACCGAAGCCGAGACCGCGAACCTTGTCTTCGATGCCGGCCATGCCGGAGAGGATCAGGATCGGTGTCTTGACCTTCGACAGACGCAGCGTGCGAAGCACTTCGTAGCCGGACATGTCGGGAAGGTTAAGATCGAGCAGAATGATATCGTAGTCGTAGAGCTTTCCGAGATCGACGCCTTCTTCACCGAGATCGGTAGTGTAGACGTTGAAACTTTCGGATTTGAGCATCAGCTCGATGCTCTGCGCTGTCGCGCTATCGTCTTCAATGAGTAGAACCCGCATAATTATCCCCTTTACCGCCGCCGAAAGGTCGTCAGCCCCCTTACGCGATACCGATCAAATCACTGCCTGATTTGGAAGCTGCCACGGAATGGTTAACAAATTCTGATTCACTCTGGCAAGACGTATCGAATTTATTAAATAATTTTTCCATTCCACTGTTTTCCAATAATAATCAGCAAATATCTTTCCTAATGTGTTGCATTAAAAAGACATGCTAAGTGATTCATTCGACTCACCAATGCCGACATCTCGAATTCCGATCGCGGCATTTACTGACCCTTAAATGATCGTCCCTATCATTAACGATGCCCGTAAACGAAAGGTTACCAGCGGTAGGTTTTTATTAAGATCGCTGGAAATTTTTTTAACCAAGCCGTTTCAAAGCGGTGCGGTGGGTCAACATATCGAGAGCCGGGGTCTCGCATCACGGGAGTAATGCGTATGAAGTCACGTGAGAGCCTAACGCGCCTGAAGGAGTTTCAGGTGAACGAAAAGCGCCGTCAACTGCAGCAACTGCAGATGATGATGGCGGAATTCGACCGTATGACACAGGATCTGGAGAGCCAGATCGTGCTGGAAGAGAAAAAGTCCGGCATTTCCGATCCGAACCACTTCGCCTACCCGACCTTTGCCAAGGCCGCACGTCAGCGTGCGGACAATCTGCAGGTGTCGATCCGGGAGTTGCAGGTGCAGGAAGAGGCGCTGGAAACATCGCTCGAGGAAATGCAGGCCGAATATGCCAAGGCCGCAGCGCTCGAAGAGCGCGATGGTTCGGGTCCGGTGAGGGCACGCGCCTGAATTAAGCATTCCGTCGCCCTTACTTGAGATCGCATAGTTCCGTTCCGAAATCGGAACGATTTTGGGATTATGCGAGAAGCGACGGAAGGTGGCTCGAAAGCCGTGCATGACTGGCCATGGTGGGTGGCCGGCCATGCACGGCTTTTGGTGTTTTCAAAAGGAGATTCTCGATCTCCAGTGCGCGGCTACATATTCACCACATCGCGCCAATCCTCATGACGCTGGGCCTGCGCCTTGAAAAACGGGCAGAGTGGAATGATCTTCCAGCCGCCATTGCGGGCCTCTTCGACGGCGTGAAGGGCGAGCGCCTGGCCGACGCCCTTGCCGCGAAGCGCATCCGGAACGCCGGTATGGTCGATGATGATCAGCTTGGGGGAGGCGCGCGAAAAGGTCATCTCGGCTTCGTGGCCTTCGACTGTAGCGACATAGCGTCCGCCCGATGCGTTGTCTTCGTTGCGGATGTCCATGATTTTCCTCTGACTTGCAATGTTTCGGTTTGACGCCGGTTAACGTCCAGTCTCAGGTCGATGCTAACAAACCTGTTGCGGGTGGCAAGCAGCAGTCGCAGACGGCCATCCCACCGTTCGGAAAAACGATTTTGATTTCCGGTTTTCTGCGTTATGCGAGCTGTGGGCGAGGCAACCAGTTGGAGGTTTCAGGCACCGATGCGCAATCTGCAAGCCGTGCTTCTGGTCACTGTACCGTTCCTGCTGGCTTTCGGTCTCGTATTGCCGCTGGTCCGCCTCGAAAAGTTTTATTTCTTCAGCGACACGCCTTCGCTGCTCGGGATCATCGCCTCCCTCTGGCAGACGGAAAACTATCTTCTCGCCGCCATCGTCGCATTGGTTTCGGTGGCGCTGCCGATCTTGAAGACCGTGAGCTTGGCCGTTGAAGCGATGGGGACGCGGAGAAAAAGCGAAGGTGGGTTCTTTTTCGACCATATCGTGCCGCAATTGGCGCGCTGGTCGATGGCGGACGTGCTGCTGGTCGCGATTGTCATTGCCGCTGCCAAAACCAGCGGGCTCGCCACCGCGTTTACGCAGCCGGGCCTATGGTTCTATGCGGGTTCCACCATGATTTCGGGCCTTCTTCATATCCTGTTAAGGAAGGAAAAAGGCCCGAAATGAAGATCAAACGAATATCGCGTCTATATCGCAGTCATCAGTGACGATACTGCTGTATGCGGGTCGTCCGCAGGCCGGCAAGGCCATGGGTATTGATGGACGACTGCCAGGAGAGGAATTCTTCGACAGTGAGCGTATAACGCTCGCAAGCTTCTTCCAAGCTCAGCAAACCACCGCGCACCGCGGCGACAACCTCGGCCTTACGACGGATAACCCAGCGGCGCGTATTCGGCGGCGGTAGGTCGGCAATCGTAAGCGGGCTGCCATCGGGGCCGATGACATACTTTACTCGGGGACGTATCATTTCGGTCATTGGACTCTCTACACATACTCAAGACCACGAGAGCCACTCTAACTTGCCACATTTAAAAATTGCCTAAGCGCTTAGTAACACTTTGATAAGAATTTTAAGGAAAGCCCGGGCGAGCTGATTTGCGCAGTGACGGGGACGCGGAAAATCCGGCAATCGGCTGTTATCGCAGCGGAAAAGCCGATTTCTCTACGAGTTCTCGTCAGTGAAAACTTACGCTTCTGCAATGACGCTTAGACGTCGGCCGGGCTCTTCCCGCCACCCCAGCAGATGAAACTGGGATTGGCGAAATCGCTGTCCTCGCTCTGATCGGTCTTGCCGTAAGCAAGCGGGCGGCCGTCGAGTGTCAGGGTCGAGCCGCCTGCAGCGCGCAAAACTGCATCGCCGGCGGCCGTGTCCCATTCCATCGTGCGCGAGAAGCGCGGATAGACGTCGGCCTTGCCTTCAGCGAGGAGACAGAATTTCAGGGAAGAGCCGATCGAGGTGCAGGCGGAAACGGCATTTTCCGTCAGGAAGCTGTCCGTCTGAGGGCTGCTGTGGCAGCGGCTGGCAAGCGCCAGCAAGTGTTCCGAGCGCGCACGAACCGCGATTATGGAACGGTCGGCAACGGTGAACTGGTCGGTGATGGTGAGCTTCCGCGCCTCGCCGGATTCGCCGGTGAAGGCGATACCGAGGGCGGGTGCATAGACGATCCCGGTGACAGGAGCGCCGTTCTGGATATAGGCGATGTTGACGGTGAACTCGTCGCGATGCTCTATGAATTCGCGTGTGCCGTCGAGCGGATCGACCAGAAAGAAAGAGCGTCCGCGAATGTCGGGAATCTTACCGGCGGACACCGATTCCTCGGCAATTGCGGGGATGTCCGGAAAGTCGCGCGTCAGATGTTCGAGAATAATGTGCTCGGCGCGCTCATCGGCAATGGTGACGGGACTCATGTCCTGCTTCAAGGCGACGGCGTAACCGGAACGGTAGACCTCCAATATGGCCTTACCTGCCTCAAGGGCCGCTTTTTCAAATATCGCGAGCATTTCGCCTTGTCGTCTTTCCGCAGCTCGTCTTCGTTTCGAGCTTAAAGGTATAATATTGGAGAGGTCTTCGCTGTAAAGTTTAGACTTCGTTTCGATTGCGTTTCAACCGCCTAACGCTTGGAGCAAGCTTCTGCAACGGGGCTTCGCATCCATGCACCGTTGTCGGCAGCATCTCCGGCTGCCGCGTGTTCTTTGAGATACAGTGCCCCGCTTTGCTACGCATTCGGGAAAGAACATGGTCTTTTTGCGAAGGTTTTCCGTCCTTTCCGGACTTGTCGTTTTTGCTGCATATGCAAATGTGTGGCCGCGTAGAGACCGGGATTGATAGATGCGTTATTCGGCATATCAGCTTCTGAAGCAGGCGCTTTCAGGGAACCGTCATTGGCAGCCTGTGTGGCGAACTCCGGAGCCGAAATCGCATTATGACGTCATCATCGTCGGCGGTGGCGGGCATGGACTGGCGACGGCCTATTATCTCGCCAAGGAGTTCGGCATCACCAATGTCGCGGTGCTGGAGAAGAGCTATCTCGGCTCCGGCAATGTGGGCCGCAATACCACCATTATCCGCTCCAACTATCTCCTGCCCGGCAATGAGCCGTTCTATGAATTTTCGATGCAGCTCTGGGAAGGGCTGGAGCGGGATTTCAATTACAATGCCATGATCTCCCAGCGCGGCGTCATCAACCTTTTCCACTCCGATGGGCAACGCGACGCCTATGCCCGGCGCGGCAATGCTATGCGCATGCACGGGGTCGATGCGGAACTGCTGAACCGCGATCAGGTCCGCAAGATGATGCCCTATCTCAATTTCGATCACGCCCGCTTTCCGGTCTTTGGTGGGTTGCTGCAGGCGAGGGGCGGCACGGCGCGGCACGATGCCGTTGCCTGGGGCTATGCCCGCGGCGCCGACAGCCGTGGCGTCGATCTCATCCAGCAATGCGAGGTGATCGGCATCCGCCGCGAAGGAGGCGTGGTGACCGGCGTCGAGACCACGCGCGGCTTCATCGGCTGCAACAAGCTGGCGCTGGCGGCGGCCGGCCATACCTCTGTTCTTGGGCGCATGGCGGATCTGGAGTTGCCGATCGAAACCCATGTGCTGCAGGCGTTCGTCACGGAGGGGCTGAAGCCGGTGATCGATCACGTCATCACCTATGGCGCCGGCCACTTCTATATTTCGCAGTCGGACAAGGGCGGTTTGGTCTTTGGCGCCGATATCGATTATTACAGCTCCTATGCTCAGCGGGGCAATCTCGCCACCGTCGAACATACGATGGAGGAGGGGGTGTCGCTGATCCCGGGCCTGTCGCGCGTCCGGGTGCTGCGTAGCTGGGGCGGCGTCATGGATATGAGCATGGATGGCTCGCCGATCATCGACCGTACACCGGTCGACAATCTCTATCTGAACTGCGGCTGGAATTATGGCGGCTTCAAAGCGACGCCGGCCTCCGGCTTCTGCTTCGCGCACCTGATCGCCAAGGGAGAAAGCCATGAGGTCAGCCGCCTCATGCGCCTGGACCGTTTCGAACGCGGTTTTGCGATCGACGAAGGCGGCAAGGGTCCGCAACCGAATCTGCATTGAGGGCACGAAACAAATGGCAAGCCTGATCACCTGCCCGCATTGCGGCACGCGCCCGAAAGAAGAGTTCACCATTCGCGGCTCAGCATCCGCTGTCCGTCCGGCTCCATCCGCGCCGGATGAAGACTGGCATCGTTATGTCTATATCCGCGACAACGAGCGCGGGCGCATTCTAGAATACTGGCACCATGCGGCCGGTTGCCGCCGTTGGCTGATCGTCGACCGCAGCAATGTCACCCATCAGGTTTTCTCCGTCACCGATGCCGCGGACAAGGCGCGGGAGGCGGCGCAATGACGGCCTATCGCCTTTCCTCCGGCGGTCTCGTCAACCGAAGCCGGCCGCTTACGTTCAAGTTCGACGGCAGGGATATGAAGGGAATGGAGGGCGATACGCTCGCCGCAGCCCTTCTTGCCAATGACCAATTGCTCGTCGGCCGCAGCTTCAAATATCACCGCCCGCGCGGCATTCTAACGGCGGGCTCTTCGGAGCCGAATGCGCTGGTGACGATCGGCAGGGATGGGCGTGCGGAGCCGAACACGCGCGCCACAGTCGCCGAACTCTATCAAGGCATGACCGCCGTCAGCCAGAACCGCTGGCCGTCGCTCAAATATGATGTTGCCTCGCTCAATGGTCTGTTCTCGCCTTTCCTCGGCGCTGGCTTCTACTACAAGACCTTCATGTGGCCGGCGGCTTTCTGGGAGAAGGTTTATGAGCCTCTGATCCGCCGTGCGGCGGGTCTCGGCAAGGCGGCAATGCGGGCCGATCCCGATCGCTATGAAAAGGCCTGGGCGCATTGCGATCTGCTGGTGATCGGCTCCGGCCCGGCCGGGCTGATGGCGGCGCTGACGGCTGCACGCGCCGGACTTCGCATCATCCTTGCCGACGAAGGATTTCGTCTGGGCGGATCGCTGCTGTCTGAGAGATTGTCGATCGGCAGCGTCCCCGCGAATATCTTCGTGCATGCGGCGCTCGGCGAACTCCAGAGCTTCGAGAATGTTACGTTGATGCCGCGCACGACGGTGTTCGGCTGGTACGACGACAATGTCTTCGGCGCAGTCGAAAAAGTGCAGAAGCATGTGGCAACGCCGTCGCCCGATCTGCCGGTCGAGCGTCTCTGGCGCATCGCCGCCAAACGCGCCATCCTGGCAACCGGTGGGGAAGAGCGGCCCCTGGTGTTCGGCGGCAATGACAGACCGGGTGTGATGATGGCGGGCGCGATGCGCAGCTATCTCAATCGCTATGGTGTCGTGGCGGGGCAGAAGGTAGCAGTCTTCACCAATGGCGGGTCCGGCTATCGCACGGCGCTTGATCTGGCGGCGGAAGGCGTCGAAATATCCGTTATCATCGATACGCGCAGTGCCTCGTCCGACATGGCGCCGCAGGGCGTTCGCATTATCCATGGCGGCACGCTGCTGGCCACGAAGGGCAGGCACCGTATCAGCGGTGTGATTGCCGATCGTGGTGGCTTGGACGAGCTTATCGCCTGTGATGCACTTGCCATGTCCGGCGGTTGGTCGCCGATCATTCATCTTGCCTGTCAGCGCGGCGCAAAGCCGGTGTGGTCGGAGGAGAAACAGGCCTTCATGGCGCCGACGGTCGGGGGCGAAATAGAGATTGCCGGATCGGCTGCGGGCATCGACAACGTTTCCGGCTGTCTCGCCGATGGCGCTGCGAAGGCGCGGTTGATCGTCGAGAGCCTCGGGCGCAGGGCGCATGAGGCTGAGATGCCGGATGTCGAAGGCGATTACGATCCGTCCTTTGCGGCCATCTGGCATGTGCCGGGCGCCAAGGACAAGGCTTTCGTCGACTTCCAGAACGACGTGCATGCGAAAGATTTGGGCTTGGCCCTGCGCGAAGGCTTTGGTCATGTGGAGCATGCCAAGCGATATACGACGAGCGGTATGGCGACCGATCAGGGCAAACTCGGCAATGTCAATGCCGCCGGCCTCATCGCCGGCATGCGCGGCGTCAGCCCGGCGGCTGTCGGCACGACGACGTTCCGGCCTTTCTATACGCCTGTCTCCTTCGGTGCGCTGGCAGGTACGGCGCGCGACAAGCATGCGCAGCCAGTGCGGGAATCGCCTCTGCATGGCTGGGCGAAGAAGAATGGCGCGACCTTCGTCGAAGCCGGCCTTTGGTATCGCTCGGCCTGGTTTGCGCGCTCGGACGAGAAGAGCTGGCGCGACAGCGTCGACCGCGAGGTGCTGAATGTCCGCAACAATGTCGGCCTCTGCGATGTCTCGACGCTCGGCAAGATCGAAGTGTTCGGCAAGGATGCGGCGGAGTTTCTCAACCGGCTCTATTCCAACGCCTTCCTGAAGCTACCGATCGGCAAGGCACGCTATGGACTGATGCTGCGCGAGGATGGCATGGTGTTCGACGACGGCACGACCAGCCGCCTTTCGCCGAATCATTTTTTCCTCACCACAACGACCGCGATGGCCGGGGAGGTGATGGCGCATATGGAATTCTGTGCCCAGGCGCTTTGGCCGCAGCTCGACGTGCGTTTCGTCTCCTCCTCCGATCAATGGGCGCAGATGGCGATTGCCGGGCCGAAGGCGCGGCAGGTTCTGGAACAGATCGTTCAGGACGATATTTCCGACGCGTTCTTCCCGTTCCTTGCCGCCGCGGAAGTGATGCTGAAGGGCGGTCTGAAGGGGAGACTTTTCCGCATCTCCTTCTCCGGCGAACTGGCCTATGAGCTCGCCGTTCCCGCCGGCTATGGCGAGGCGGTAGCGGATGCGATCATGGAGGCGGGCAAGGCGCATGGTATCTGTGCCTACGGCGTCGAGGCGCTGAACGTGCTCCGCATCGAGAAGGGCCACGTCACCCATAACGAACTGGATGGCCGCGCCACGCCGGATGATGTCGGCCTCAGCCGGATGATGGCGACGCAGAAGCCGGATTTCATCGGCAAGCGGCTCTCGACCCGCTTCGGCCTGACCGCCGCCGATCGTGTCCAGCTTGTCGGACTGAAGCCGGTCGATGTCACCAAGGAAATTCGCGCTGGTGCGCATCTTCTGAAGGAAGGCGCCAAGCCGTCGACGGCGAATGATCAGGGCCATGTTTCATCCGCCTGTTTCTCCCCGGTTCTCGGCCATTTCATCGCATTGGCCTTCCTGAAATCCGGCCGCGAGCGGATCGGTGAACATGTGATCGTCTGGGATGGGCTGCGCGGCGAGGAGGTGATTGCCGAGGTGTGCAATCCGGTCTTCGTCGATCCTGCCAACAAGAAGCTTTTGGGATGAGGGATCGATGAGCGTCGCATATCAGAATCGGCACGTGCTGGAAGACCACATCTCCGGCTTCGAAGCGGAATCCAATCCGAACCATCTCGCCGTCGCCCGCCGTCCCGCCATATTCTCGGTGCTCGCCCATACCGGTCAGGAAGCCTGGACGCTGGCGGCATTGAAAGCCATGTCGGATATTTCGGTACGCCATGTGGGACCGGGCGAGTGGCTGGCGGTATCGGACGTGTTGGGGGCCGAGAGCCTGGCGCGTGATCTCGCTTTATTGGATGCCGCTCGCGTTTCCCTCTTCGAACAGAGCGACGGCCGCGTGGTGCTGCGCCTTTTGGGTCCGAGTGTCCGGCGCATCCTGGCGAAATGCGTGGCCATCGACTTGCATCCGCAGGTCTTCGCCGATGGGCGGTCGGCCAATATGCTCATCTGCCACGTCGGCGCCAATCTGGCCCGCACCGGCCCCGATCATTTCGAGATCATCGTCCCCCGTTCCTATGCCGGCAGCGTCTTCGAGGAGCTGATGGAGATGGGGCGCGAGTTCGCCTTGACGGCAGGGTTTGCCGACTGAGCGCCTAAATCTTCGGAAAAGTGCAAAGCGACTTTCGAAAGGCGCGCTGGCAAGCAATGGCGCGATCCGAACAATTGCGATGGCGCAAACAGATAGATCGGTTTCGCAGTTCGGGCTATTTGGCCTCACAGATAGTCTCTAGGCTGCATTGCAAACAGGGTCGGTCAGGCGGAAAAATTCCCGCCGACTTCGCGCCGGACACAGGGGATTTCGGGATGAAAAGCCATGCCAAGGTCGTCGTTATCGGCGGCGGAGTCGTCGGATGCTCGGTGCTTTATCACCTGACGAAATTCGGCTGGACGGAGGTCGTGCTGCTGGAGCGCTCCGAGCTGACATCGGGTTCGACCTGGCACGCGGCCGGCGGCATGCATACGATCAATGGCGATCCCAATGTCGCCAAGCTGCAGAAATACACGGTCGAGCTCTATAAGGAGATCCAGGACTATTCCGGCCAGGATATCGGCCTGCACATGACATCCGGTCTTATGCTGGCGGCAACGCCGCAGCGTTTCGACTGGCTGAAATCCATCCTCGCCAAGGGGCGTTACAACGGCCTGGAGGCGACATTGCTGACGCCGAAAGAAGCGCATGCGATGATGCCGCTCCTTGATCCCGACCAGTTCGTCGGTGCTCTCTATGATCCCGTCGAAGGCCATCTCGATCCCTACGGCACCACACATGCCTATGCCCGCTCGGCAAAGAAGAACGGCGCTGAGATTTACCTGCACACCAAGGTCGAGGAGCTGGTGCAGCGCGAGGATGGTTCCTGGCGAGTGATGACCAATCAGGGCGAGATCGTCGCCGAGCATGTCGTCAATGCCGCCGGCCTCTGGGCGCGCGAGGTCGGGCGCATGGTCGGACTGGAGCTGCCGGTGCTTGCGATGGAGCACATGTATCTGATCACCGAGGACATGCCGGAGGTCGCCGACTTCAACAAGACGACCGGCAAGGAACTGATGCATTGCGTCGATTTCGACGGCGAGATCTATCTGCGCCAGGAACGGCAGGGCATGCTGATGGGCACATACGAGAAGGCCTGCCGCCCCTGGTCGCCGGTAACGACGCCCTGGGATTTCGGCCATGAGCTGCTGGCTGAGGATATCGAACGCATCACGCCGGAGCTCGAAGTTGGCTTCCGCCATTTCCCTGCCTTCAACAATGCCGGCATCAAGAAGATCATCAACGGTCCCTTCACCTTCTCGCCCGACGGCAATCCGCTGGTTGGACCGGTGCGGGGGCTGACGAACTATTGGTCCGCCTGCGCCGTCATGGCCGGTTTCAGCCAGGGCGGGGGTGTCGGGCTGGCGCTCGCCAACTGGATGATCCACGGCGATCCCGGCTTCGACGTCTTCGCCATGGACGTCTCCCGTTATGGCGACTACGCGACGCTGGCCTATACCAACGCCAAGGTGCGCGAGAACTACGCGCGGCGTTTCTCCATCCGCTATCCCAACGAGGAATTGCCGGCGGCACGGCCGCTGCTGACGACGCCGATCTACGACAAGCTTAAGGCGGCGGGCGGCATCTTCGGCGCGTCCTATGGGCTGGAGCAGGCGCTGTGGTTCGCGCCCGCGGGTGAGGCGGATGAGTTCTCCTGGCGGCGCTCCAACGATTTCGATGTGGTTGGCGCCGAGGCGAGGGCGGTACGCGACAGCGTCGGCCTGATGGAGACCTCCGGCTTTGCCAAATATTCGGTCAGAGGACCGGGCGCGGAAGCCTTTCTCGATTGGCTGCTTGCCTGCCGCATTCCGGCAATCGGGCGCATGACGCTGGCGCCGATGCTGAAGCATGACGGCAAGCTGATCGGCGATTTCACGCTCGCCAAATTGGGCGAGGGGGATTTCCTCCTCATCGGCTCCGGTATTGCCGAGGCTTATCATATGCGCTGGTTCGAGAGCCTATTGCCCAAGGATGGATCCGTGGAGATGAAGGCGCTCGGCTTGTCGCTGCTTGGACTTTCGATCGCGGGGCCGAATGCGCGCAAGCTCCTGGAAAAGCTGACGCATCAGGATGTCTCCGCCGCCGCTTTCCCTTTCATGTCCATTCGTCGGATGGATCTCGGCATGGCGCCTGCCATCGTCGGCCGGGTTTCCTACACCGGCGATCTCGGCTACGAGATCTGGATGAAGCCGGAATATCAGCGCTACCTCTTCGATCTGCTGATCGAGGCGGGTGCCGAATTCGGTATCAGGCTCTTCGGTCTTAGGGCCCTGAACGCGCTTCGCCTCGATAAATCTTACGGCAGTTGGGCGCGCGAATACCGTCCGCTTTATGGGCCGCTGGAAGCGGGGCTCGGCCGATTCGTGGCTCTATCCAAAGAGGCCGATTTCATCGGCAAATCGGCGGCGGCCAAGGAGAAGGCGGAGGGCGGCGCCATGCGGCTGCGCACGTTTATTCTCGCGGCCAGGGATGCCGATGTCATCGGCGATGAGCCGATCTATCACAACGGTGCCGTCTGTGGCTGGGTGACCTCGGGTGGCTATGCGCACGCCTCCGGCGCCTCGGTCGCCATTGGTTATGTGCCGAAAGAGATTGCCGACGAAACGCAGGGATGGTCGATCGAACTGCTCGGCGAATTATTTCCGGCGACATTGCAGCCGCAGCCGTTGTTCGAAGCTGGAGGCGCGCGCATGCGCTCCTGACCGCGAATGCCGAAGGGAGAGGGCGGGCTTCTCAGAGACGCATTTCTGAAGAGATTTTTTTACCGAAGCCTATTCGCGAATTATTTCGGCTATTTTTGAGCCAGGCAATGCTGTTTTTCTATCTTTTCTGGCTCGAATTGCGCCATTGCGCCACCTTTTGAAAAGATTTTGTCAATTTCCTGCCTTTTTGGCTTCACATTTCCTTCGAAAACAGTATGGAATCGCCCCCACGGGCCTTCTCGAAAGAAAACCCTAACCAATAAGAGATGCGGTCGACAAACTCCGCGTCCAGGGGAAATGACATATGGATTATTTTATCCAGCAGCTCCTTAACGGGCTGACTCTCGGGTCAATTTACGGCCTGATCGCCATTGGTTATACCATGGTTTACGGTATCATCGGCATGATCAACTTTGCTCATGGCGACGTGTTCATGCTTGGCGGATTCGCCGCTCTTATCACTTACCTGGTTCTCGTGTCGCTCGTTGCAGGACTACCGGTGGCAATAATGCTTTTGGTGATGCTCATCGTCGCCATGTTGATGACGAGCCTGTGGAATTGGGTGATCGAGCGTGTCGCCTATCGGCCGCTGCGCGGTTCGTTCCGCCTGGCGCCGCTGATCACCGCAATCGGCATGTCGATCGTGCTATCGAACTTCATCCAGGTCGCACAGGGCCCGCGCAACAAGCCGATCCCGACGTTGGTGGGCGATGTCTACAATATCGGCGGCGTATCGCTGTCGCTGAAGCAGATCATCATCTTCATCAGCACGGTCGTTCTGCTCGCCGCTTTCTGGTATCTGGTCAACAAGACCGCGCTTGGCCGCGCCCAGCGTGCCACGGAGCAGGATCGCAAGATGGCGGCGCTGCTCGGCATCAATGTCGACCGCACCATTTCCGTCACCTTCATCATGGGTGCGGCGCTCGCCGCCGTCGCCGGCACGATGTACCTGATGTATTATGGCGTCGCCAACTTCACCGATGGCTTCGTTCCCGGCGTCAAGGCGTTCACCGCCGCCGTTCTCGGGGGCATCGGCTCGTTGCCGGGCGCTGTTCTCGGCGGACTGATGATCGGCTTCATCGAGTCGTTCTGGTCGGGCAATTTCGCTATCGCGTATAAGGATGTCGCGACCTACGGCATCTTGGCCTACGTGTTGATCTTCAAGCCGACGGGTATTCTCGGGCGGCCGGAAGTCGAGAAGGTATAACGCCATGGCAAGTTCAAATTTCGTTGCAGGCAAGACCGCGCCCGGCCTTGTCCAGAAAGGGCTTACCGACGCCCTTTGGACAGCGGTCATCGCATTTGGCATGTTCGTGCTCTATATCGGTCTGAAGACTGATCAGAATATCGACAACCAACTGATCATCGTTCAACGCTGGGGCCTGCTGGCGTCCATCGTTGCCATCGCTGCCGTCGGGCGTTTCGTCATGACGGTGTTCGTGCAGCCCAAACTAGCGGCCATGAAAGCGGCCAAGGCGAAGGCTCCGCCCGTCGAAGCCGAACCCGGCTTCATCTCGAAGAACTTCAACGCGATTGCGCTGGTCTTTCTGCTTATCTATCCGCTACTGGCGCTGGCGCTTTTCGGCGTGCAGGGATCGCTGACCTATGTCGACAATTTCGGCATCCAGATCTTGATCTATGTGATGCTTGCATGGGGCCTGAACATCGTCGTCGGCCTGGCCGGCCTGCTCGATCTCGGCTATGTCGCCTTCTATGCGGTCGGAGCCTATTCCTACGCGCTGCTGTCGACGCATTTCGGCCTGTCCTTCTGGATACTGCTGCCGTTGTCCGGCATTTTTGCCGGGCTGTGGGGCATGATCCTCGGCTTTCCGGTGTTGCGTCTGCGCGGCGACTATCTGGCCATCGTGACGCTGGCTTTCGGCGAAATCATCCGCATCGTCATCACCAATTGGACGGACGTTACCCGCGGCAGCTTCGGCATTTCCAACATCACCAAGGCCTCGCTGTTCGGACTTTATACTTTCGATATCAAGGATCCGCACAATTTCATCCGGACCTTCGGCCTGCCGTTCTCGTCGGCCTGGTACAAGATATTCTTGTTCTACGTGATCCTCGCGCTCTGCATGCTGACCGCCTATGTGACGATCCGGCTGCGCAGGATGCCGATCGGCCGTGCCTGGGAAGCCTTGCGCGAAGATGAAATCGCCTGCCGCTCGCTCGGCATCAACACGGTGACGACCAAGCTGACGGCATTCGCCACCGGCGCGATGTTCGGCGGCTTCGCCGGCTCGTTCTTTGCCGCGCGTCAGGGCTTCGTCTCGCCGGAATCCTTCGTCTTCCTAGAGTCCGCGGTCATTCTCGCCATCGTCGTCCTTGGCGGCATGGGCTCGTTGAAGGGCATCGCCATCGCCGCGATCGCCATGGTCGGCGGCACCGAATTGCTGCGCGACATGGGCTTCCTGAAGATAATTTTCGGTGCTGATTTTACCCCGGAACTCTATCGCATGCTGATTTTCGGGCTCGCCATGGTGGTCGTGATGATCATCAAGCCGCGCGGCTTCGTCGGCACGCGCGAGCCGACCGCCTTCCTCAAGGAGCGGAAAGCGGTCTCCGGCAGCTTTACAAAGGAGGGCCACGGCTGATGAACGCTGTGACCGCAATCCCCGACGACATTCTGCTGAAAGTCGATCACCTGTCGATGAAGTTCGGTGGCCTGATGGCGATCAACGACTTCTCCTTCGAGGCCAAGCGCGGCGATATTACCGCGCTGATCGGCCCGAACGGTGCCGGCAAGACCACCGTGTTCAACTGCATTACCGGTTTCTACAAGCCGACGATGGGGATGATCACGCTCAACCAGAAGAGCGGCAAGCAATTCCTGCTGGAGCGGCTGCCGGATTTCCGGATCACCCGTGAAGCCAAGGTGGCGCGCACGTTCCAGAATATCCGCTTGTTCTCGGGGTTGACCGTGCTTGAAAACCTGCTGGTCGCGCAACACAACAAGCTGATGCGCGCGTCCGGTTATACGGTGCTTGGTCTGCTCGGCATCGGCAAATATCACGCCGAGGCCAAGAATGCCATCGAGCTGGCGCGCTTCTGGCTGGAGAAGGCCGATCTTGTCGATCGGGCCGACGATCCGGCCGGTGATCTTCCGTACGGCGCGCAACGTCGTCTCGAGATCGCCCGTGCCATGTGCACCGGGCCCGAACTTCTGTGCCTGGACGAGCCGGCCGCCGGCCTCAACCCGCGCGAGTCGCTGGTGCTCAACGAATTCCTGCGCAGCATTCGCAAGGATGCCGACACGTCGATCCTTCTGATCGAACACGACATGTCGGTGGTGATGGAAATCTCCGACCACGTCGTCGTGCTGGAATACGGACAGAAGATTGCCGACGGTACGCCGGATGAGGTCAAGAACGATCCGAGAGTGATCGCGGCCTATCTGGGTGTCGAAGATGAAGAAGTGGAAGAGGTGATTGCCGAAGTCGAGCACCTCCAAGAGGGCGAACATCGATGACGGGGCAACCGCTTCTGAAAGTTGAAGGCGTCGAAACCTATTACGGCAACATCCGCGCCCTTGCCGGCGTCAATGTCGAAGTCAACAGCGGCGAAATCGTCAGCCTGATCGGCGCAAATGGCGCCGGCAAGTCGACACTGATGATGACGATCTGCGGCAGCCCGCAAGCCCGCAACGGCTCGGTGACCTTCGACGGCCGCGACATCACTCGCATGCCGACGCATGAAATCGCCCGACTGCGGATTGCGCAGTCGCCAGAAGGGCGGCGCATCTTCCCGCGCATGACGGTCTACGAGAACCTGCAGATGGGTGCGAGCCTCGACAAGCTCAAATATTTCAATGAGGATGTCGAAAAGATCTTCGCCCTGTTTCCACGCTTGAAGGAGCGTCAATCGCAGCGCGGCGGTACGCTGTCGGGTGGCGAGCAGCAGATGCTGTCGATCGGTCGCGCGCTGATGGCGCGCCCGAAGCTGCTTCTGCTCGACGAGCCGTCGCTTGGCCTTGCGCCGCTGATCGTCAAGGGCATTTTCGAAGCCATCAAGGTTCTGAACAAGAGCCAGGGCCTCACTGTCTTTCTGGTCGAGCAGAACGCTTTTGCGGCCCTGAAGCTCTCCGACCGCGCCTATGTCATGGTCAACGGCCGGGTGACGATGAGCGGCTCCGGCAAGGAACTGCTCGCCAATCCGGAAGTGCGTTCAGCCTATCTCGAAGGCGGTCACCATTGAGCCTCGTTCTGCGGAGAATTTGATATGCAGGGACTTTTCTTCGAAAGCGATACGGGCGGGCGCCTCGTCATTCGAGTGGTTATCGTTCTTTTGGGTTTCTGGACGGCATGGCGCGCCGGCCGCGCCGTGGCGAGCAACTGGAACTCCTATCCGCTGGCCGTCATCTATACATGCCTGATCGGCCTCGGGCTGCAATTCCTGCATCACGCGCTGTTCAACGGCCCAGTATTCGACCTCGTCAACTATATTGTCGATGTGGTCCTTCTCCTGATCTTTTCGACGGCCGGATATCGCTATCGCCGCACCTATCAGATGGTGAACAACTACTATTGGCTGTACGAAAAAACTTCCGCATTCTCTTGGAAGAAGAAGAATTGACAGTGCGCCGAAACTAGGCTCAGTCTGAATACAAGGTGGGCTTGATCCTATCCGAGAACCGATCGACATTTTTCGGGATCACGTCCTCCAGACTTCGAAATGCAAGTTTACCGGCGCGATGATTGGTGGGTATTGCGCAGGGCAAATCAAACGGAACCCGCTCAAAAAATTGGGAGTAACAATATGAAGAAGTATCTTCTGTCGGCCGTGGCTCTGTCGGCGATGATCGCATTCGGCGGCGTTGCAAAGGCTGACATCATCATTGGCGTTGCAGGCCCTCTGACGGGTGCAAATGCCGCCTTCGGCGCTCAGCTCCAGAAGGGTGCCGAGCAGGCCGTCACCGACATCAACGCGGCCGGCGGCATCAACGGTGAAAAGATCAAGCTCGAACTCGGCGACGACGTTTCCGACGCCAAGCAGGGCGTTTCGGTTGCCAACAAATTCGTCGCTGACGGCGTCAAGTTCGTTGTCGGTCACTTCAACTCGGGCGTTTCCATCCCGGCTTCGGAAGTTTATGCCGAAAATGGCATCCTTCAGATCACCCCGGCTTCCACCAACCCGGTTTTCACCGAGCGCGGCCTGTGGAACACCTTCCGTACCTGCGGTCGTGACGACCAGCAGGGCGCAGTTGCCGGCAAGTACATTTCCGACAACTTCAAGGGTGCCAAGGTTGCCATCGTTCACGACAAGACCCCCTACGGCCAGGGCCTTGCCGACGAAACCAAGAAGAACCTCAATGCTGATGGCATGAAGGAAGTTCTCTACGAAGGCATCACTCCCGGCGACAAGGACTACTCGGCCCTCATCGCCAAGATGAAGGAAGCCGGCGTCGATTTCGTCTACTACGGCGGCCTGCACACCGAAGCCGGCCTGATCATGCGCCAGATGGCTGACCAGGGCGTCAAGGCTCACTTCATGTCGGGCGACGGTATCGTCTCGAACGAGCTTGCTTCGATCGCCGGCGACGCTGTCAACGGCACGCTGATGACCTTCGCGCCCGATCCGCGCAAGAACCCGGCTTCCAAGGATCTGGTCGCCAAGTTCCGCGCTGCCGGTTATGAGCCCGAAGGCTACACGCTCTATGCGTATGCTGCCATGCAGGTCATCGCCGACGCCGCAAAGGCTGCCGGCTCCAACGACCCGATGGCTGTTGCCGACGCGCTGAAGGCAAAGGGTCCCTACAAGACCGCCATCGGCGAACTCGGCTTCAACGAAAAGGGCGACATCACCCGTCCGGACTACGTGATGTACAAGTGGTCCAAGGGCTCCGACGGCAAGTACAACTACGCCGAAATCGAAAAGTAATCATTCACGTCGCCGGCTTTCCGGCGGCACGTTCGATCTGGAAGCCCGGTCATTGGCCGGGCTTCTTTGCGTTCAAGCTGTGATGACGGCGTTTCCTTCGCTTTTTCGTATCAAGGTGACCTGACTGGTGGAAGGATCGGTGCTGGCCGAAGGTTTGCTCGAGAGGCTTTGGGCAAAGGAAGAAAATTGAGGTGCCGTACTTTTCATCGTTTGGCGAAAAATGCGGCGGATGCCTGCGACAGACAACCGACGTTCCGGGCGGCTGCATAAGGCACAGAAATTGCTTGCCTTCATTTCTTGGTGGGTTTCAATGACCTGCGATGGCATGACGTGATGCGTGGAGTAACGGGATGGTGATGGCAGCGGCGGGCACGAGACCGCAGAGGGCGCGCGGGCGCGGCCGTCTGGTGGCCAAGGCGCTTGATGGGCGCACGCGCCTTGCCGAACTTTTCCAGGAAGGTGCGGCGAAGATTCGCCTGCCCGATACGTTCGATAATTCCATGGAAGCCGTTATCATCAATACTGCCGGCGGGCTGACGGGCGGCGACGAGATGGATTGGAGCATCGTCGCTGGGCCGGGCACGCACATCGATGTGACGACCCAGGCCTGCGAGAAGATCTACAAGGCATCCGCAGGCACCGCCGAAGTGATGACTTCTATCAAGGTCGGTGCCGGCGCACGCGTCGATTGGTTGCCGCAGGAAACCATTCTGTTCGATCGCGCCTCGCTGTCGCGCAGGCTCGATGTCGATCTCGACGAAACTGCCGAATTTCTGGCCGTCGAGGCAATCCTGCTGGGCCGCAAAGCCATGGGGGAGGCGATGGCGCAGGGCATGTTTCGCGACCGCTGGCGCATCCGCCGTGCTGGGCGATTGATCCATGCCGAGGAGCTGAGGCTCGACGGCGATGTCGCCGCGTTGACGGCCGAACGTGCCGTTCTGAGCGGCCAAGTCGCTTTCGCGACCCTGCTCTATGCCGGGCCGCTGGCGGAAACCTATCTCGCCAAGCTGCGGCCGCTTGTCGAGGGGCACATGGGCGGCGTCAGCCAATGGCGCGACAAGCTGGTGGTACGGCTTGCGGCAGCCGATGGCTTCTCCCTGAGAAAAATCCTGATCCCGGTCATTTCCGCCTTGCGCAACGCAGCGTCAGTGCCGAAAGTCTGGAATCTGTAATTCGAGCAATAGCAATCACATAGGTAGGCGATGAACCTCACTCCGAGAGAAAAAGACAAGCTGTTGATCTCCATGGCGGCAATGGTTGCGCGGCGGCGGCTGGAGCGCGGCGTCAAGCTCAACCATCCGGAAGCCATCGCGCTGATCACCGATTTCGTGGTCGAAGGCGCCCGTGACGGTCGTTCGGTCGCCGAACTGATGGAGGCCGGCGCCCATGTCATCAGCCGCGACCAGGTGATGGAAGGGATTGCCGAGATGATCCACGACGTACAGGTCGAGGCGACGTTTCCGGATGGAACGAAGCTCGTGACCGTGCACGAGCCGATCCGCTGAAACGACGGCAAAGGAAAAAATCATGATTCCAGGTGAAATTATTGCCGCAAGCGGCGACATCGAACTGAACGCCGGCGCGCCGACGGTGACGCTGGAAGTCTCCAATACCGGCGACCGCCCGGTGCAGGTCGGCAGTCACTATCATTTTGCAGAGACGAATGGCGGTCTCGCCTTCGATCGCGAAAAGGCCAAGGGCATGCGTCTCGATATCCCTGCAGGGACGGCCGTGCGTTTCGAGCCGGGACAGACGCGCTCGGTGACACTGATCCCGCTCTCCGGCAAGCGCGAGATCTATGGTTTCCGCCAGCAGATCATGGGCAAGCTTTAAAACTTATAGGGAGAGACGGCATGTCCTTGAGATTGCTTGCATGCAGCGCGTTTGTCGCGACGGTTTTGATGTGCGGTTCGGCCCATGCGCAAAATGATGCGGACGAGCCGGAGGTCGATTGCAACAATGCGCAGACGCAGATGGATATGAACATCTGCTCGCAGCGGGACTATGACAAGGCCGATAAGGCATTGAACGAGCAATATAAAAAGACGCGCGCGGCAATGGTCGCCACCGATGCGGATCTCGATGACGACCAAAAGGGTGCCGAAAAGGCATTGGTCAAGGCGCAGCGAGCCTGGGTCGATTATCGCGATGGCCAATGCGAGGCGGAAGGATTTGGGGCGCGGGGCGGGTCGATGGAGCCGATGCTCGTTTCCGGATGCAAGGCGACGTTGACAGAGCAGCGGACCAAAGAGCTGAAGGCACTGGCCGATGGGCCGGAGGGTGCACAGTGAGCGCCAGCCGCAGGATCATGATCGTCGGCAATGGCGAGATTGCCGAAGGGGCGGCGAAGGAGATCGACGCCGCCGATCTGGTCGTGCGTTTCAATGATTGCCGCTCCATAGAGACGGGCGGCAGCCGTACGGATATCGTCGCGGTCTGCAACACCGGCCGGCCGGCGCGCGCCATGCTCGGTTCCGCGGAATGGCGCAACAGTCCGCCGATTGCGGCCGCATCGGAAATCTGGAGTGTCCGCGATCCCCGCAAATTCGCGGCGCTGCGCGAGCCGCTAGCGTTGTCGCATCCGGAGCTCGACGATTTCTGTGACGACTACACGGATCAATTCACCGCCTTCTGCAAGGCGACAGACAAACGTCATGTGGTCATCGACCAGGCGGTTCATGAGAGCGTCGATGAAGCGCTCATGGCTTACGAACCTGGTCCCTACGTCGTGCCGAGCAGCGGCATGGTCGCGATCGCCGAGTTGCTTTTGCGCTATCCCGGCGAGGACATCGCCATTACTGGCTTCAGCCATACTGGATGGGATGGCCATCCATTTGCTGCAGAGAAGCGGCTGGTTGATCATTATATTTCGCTAGGTCGCCTGAGGCGTATCGCCGACAAGACCCCCGTCATTTCCTCCCAAGGAGCTTGATTTATGCCCCATAAGATTTCCCGCGCCGCCTATGCCAACATGTTCGGGCCGACCACCGGTGATAGGGTACGGCTTGCCGATACGGAACTTTTCATCGAAGTGGAGAAGGATTTCACCACTTATGGCGAAGAGGTGAAGTTCGGCGGCGGCAAGGTCATTCGTGATGGGATGGGGCAGAGCCAGGTTACGCGGGCCGATGGTGCCGTCGATACCGTCATCACCAACGCACTGATTGTCGACACCTGGGGGATCGTCAAGGCTGATATTGGTCTCAAGGATGGCAGGATCGTCGCGATCGGCAAGGCTGGCAACCCGGACATGCAGCCCGGCGTCAATATCATCGTCGGTCCGGGCACGGAGGCGATCGCGGGCGAGGGCAAGATCGTCACGGCCGGCGGCATGGACAGCCATATCCACTTCATCTGCCCGCAGCAGATCGAAGAGGCGCTGATGAGCGGGCTGACGACCATGCTCGGCGGCGGCACAGGCCCGGCGCACGGAACGCTTGCCACCACCTGCACGCCCGGCCCCTGGCACATCGCCCGCATGATCGAGGCTGCCGATGCCTTTCCGATGAACCTCGCTTTTGCCGGCAAGGGCAATGCTTCACTGCCTGGCGCGCTCGAAGAGATGGTGCTTGCCGGTGCCACCTCTTTGAAGCTACACGAGGATTGGGGGACGACGCCCGGCGCCATCGACTGCTGCCTGACGGTCGCCGATGCGTATGACGTGCAGGTGATGATACACACGGATACGTTGAACGAAAGCGGCTTTGTAGAGGACACGATCGGCGCCATCAAGGGCCGCACCATCCATGCTTTCCACACCGAAGGGGCGGGTGGCGGCCATGCGCCTGACATCATCAAGATCTGCGGACAGTCGAATGTGATCCCGTCTTCGACCAATCCGACGCGGCCCTATACGGTTAACACGATCGCCGAGCATCTCGACATGCTGATGGTCTGCCATCACCTGTCGCCGTCGATCCCGGAAGACATCGCTTTCGCCGAAAGCCGCATTCGCAAGGAGACGATTGCAGCGGAAGATATTCTGCACGATATCGGTGCCTTCTCGATCATTTCGTCCGACAGCCAGGCCATGGGCCGCGTCGGCGAAGTGGCGATCCGCACCTGGCAGACCGCCGACAAGATGAAGCGCCAGCGCGGCCGTCTTGCCCAGGAAACCGGCGACAACGACAATTTCCGCGTCAAACGCTACATCGCCAAATATACGATCAACCCGGCGATCGCCCATGGCCTCAGCCATGAGATCGGTTCGATCGAAGTCGGCAAGCGCGCCGACCTGGTGATCTGGAACCCGGCCTTCTTCGGCGTGAAGCCGGACATGGTGCTGCTCGGCGGCTCGATTGCAGCCGCTCCCATGGGCGATCCGAACGCCTCGATCCCCACGCCGCAGCCGGTCCATTATCGCCCGATGTTTGCCTCTTTCGGCAAGAGCCTGACAAACTCCTCGGTCACCTTCGTGTCGCAGGCGTCGCTTGATGCAGGTCTCGCCGGCAGGCTAGGCGTCGCCAAGAGCCTCGTTGCCGTCAGGAATACCCGCGGCGGCATCTCCAAGGCGTCTATGATCCACAATAGCCTGACGCCGCATATCGAAGTCGATCCGGAGACCTACGAAGTGCGCGCCGATGGCGAGCTTCTCACCTGCGAACCGGCAACGGTGCTGCCGATGGCGCAGCGCTATTTCCTGTTTTGAGTATGTTCTGGTCTTCCAAACCCACAATAAGCGTCGATGACGAGGAGTGGCAGCTTTCGGCGTGGGAGTGGCTGCTCGAAAATCTCGGTGGCGTGGACGCATTGAAGGCGTTCCCTTCAAAATATCCGCGGCATGCCGACTTTCCAAAATCGGGGCTGTCAGGGCACGAGCACGTGTTTTTTGTGCTTTCCTATCTTTGCCAACTCCTCAAGCTTGATGTCGAGAGCTTCGAACTTCGTAAGCAGAGGGAGGCGATTGAGCCCCATGTTGGCGGTCTCGCCCTTGTTAAGAATGTTCCGCAAGATCCGGGTGGCACATATCGCGCCGCGAAGAATCGCCACATCATCACCTATAAGCCCGCAGTTGCACGCAATCTCGAGCAATTGATCGCGGTTCTCATCCACGAGCTCTGTCATTCGGTGCTGTTTTCGATTCCGACAAGGCCACCCGATTGGGCTCAGAATGAAGAGTTCGTCACCGACCTTGCCACGGTGTTCTTTGGGTTCGGCGTCTTCGGCGGGAACCAGTCGTTTCAGTTCAGTCAGTTTCGGGATACTGCCAGCGGCACGCAAGGCTGGTCCACGCAGCGGCTGGGGTATCTCACACAAAATGAATGGGGATTTGCGCTCGCCGTAAGAGCCCTGCTAACGAACGAAGACGTGTTGCCCATAAAGGAATATGCCACCAGCGGCCTTCTCGCTAATTTCACGAAAAACCACCGCTATCTCGAAAAGAATGACAGCAAAATCGAGCAGCTCCGAGGCGGGCACTAGGTAGATCGGGCAGCCGGCTGTGGCGATTCACCATGCGATCAGTTGAGTGTTAGATTTTTCTGATGAAGGGCTTTGATTTTGGGGTGTTTCTCAAGGAAAATCGTTGGCCGGTTGGGCTAATGCAACGTAATCAGAGGGTTGCGCCCGACCGCCGCAACTCGGTCGTTTTCCCTCACGCGCTCGTGAGTCTGCACGCTCATTTTTACCAGCTCATAAGTTGAGAAATGTCCGGCATTTTAACGATCGCATTAAAGACCTGGAAGAGCCTTCACCCCTATCCCACATCATCGACTTCGTGGGCTGAGGAAGGTGATTCGCATGAAACGGTGGATTTCGCTACAGGCCGAACTTGGTAATTTTCAGCAGCGCCGCACGATATATATTTTCGCGCTAAAGATGAGTTTTCTGGCAGTGATCCTGTCCGCCACCATCATTCTTGCGATGCTGCCTGTCCTGGACTGGCTTGGCCTGTTGCCGTTGCCAATGCTCGACGCGATCCGGCTCGGTGTTCTGCTCGCATGGTTCATCGGCGGTACGGTCTCCGGCGCACTGGCATTGCTGGCCGGCTACGCCATTCATAAGCTCGCCGTCTCGCGCGCCGAATTCGAACGACTAAGCCGCACCGACATGTTGTCGGGACTGCTGAACCGCCGCGCGTTTACCGAGGCATTGGAAGAAGCGAAAGACGACGCCTCGTTGGTGATCTTCGATGTCGATCGATTCAAGACGATCAATGATCGCTATGGGCACGCTTCGGGTGATGCCGTCATCATCGCCGTGTCGCAAATCTTTTCCTGCATTTTCGAGGGCAGGGACGTGATCGCTCGCCTCGGTGGCGAGGAGTTCGGCGCCATCGTCCATGGCCGCGATATGGGCGAACGCATCGCCCGCATCGAGGGCGTGAAGGCGCAGATTGCCAATCAGGCCATCGCCATCGAAGGCGGCTCGGTTAAGATCACTATTTCTGCGGGGATCGCCGATATTTGGGGCGAGCGCAAGAAAGAAGTGGTCTATGCCGCCGCCGACAAGGCGCTGTATCTCGCCAAGGCGCTTGGCCGCAATCGCGTCGTTCATGAAAGCGAATGGCTGAATCATATCTGGCATCGTCCTCCGGCCGAAGAGGAGCAGGAAGCGATGCCCGACTGCGTGGAGCAGCATCGATACGGCCACGGGATATAATGCATGTCGCGCAAAAGTGTGCGGCGGTTTTGCAAGAACGACATGCAAAAGCGCGAAAGCGTGGGAGCGTATCTGAAAGATCGCGCCGAGCTTTAGCTCTGCGAAACCGGTACTGGCGCTTGCGCGGAAAGCGGCTATTTTGCATGCTCTGAGAAAGTTTAGAACTGGATATGTCATGCTACGCGTCACCTCCTATCTGCCGGCCGGCACCCCTTCTTCCAATCCGATCGATCGTGTCGTGCTGCCGCATGATCTCCGGCATCTGCGCCGCAAGCTGCTGCATCTCGAAAATGGCGAGATGGTCATGCTCGATCTGAAGGAGCCGGTTCTGTTCGCCAATGGCGATCTGCTGGTGCGCGAAGACGGCGAATTGATCGAAATCGTCGCAGCGGCGGAAAAGCTGTTCGAGATCAAGCCGCGCGATCGCCGGCATCTCATCGAACTTGCCTGGCACCTCGGCAATCGGCACCTTTCGGCACAGATCGAGGAAGACCGCATCCTCATCCTGCGCGATCATGTCATCCGCTCCATGCTCGAAGGCCTCGGCGCGACGGTGACGGAGGTCAGCGAAGCTTTTCAGCCGGCGCGTGGCGCCTATCATGCGCATGGCGGCCATTCGCATGGTCACGATCACGGGCATCATCATGACCATGGCCACGATCACGAGCATGATCATGGGCACGGCCATCACGATCATTCGCACGACTGAACGTGATGGGCGGGATTTCAGGGACGGAGGATGGCGATCTGCAGGCGCTCCTGCGGCTGATGGCTTGGCTGTCGCCAGCCTTTCCGGTCGGCTCCTTCGCCTATTCGGGCGGCCTCGAGCGTGCGGTCCATGATGGCTTGGTGCAGGACACGGCGAGCCTCCGGGATTGGATTGCCTCGTTGATCCGACATGGCTCGGTTTGGAACGACGCCGTCTTGCTTGCCGAGGCGCATGGCGCGGCCGAGGATGCGGCACGGCTGGCTGAGGCGGCAGAGCTTGCCGAAGCGCTGGCCGGCTCGAAGGAGCGCCATCAGGAAACCATGCTGCTCGGCGAAGCCTTTCTCTCCGCCGCCAATGCCTGGCCGCATCCGATCTTCTCCAAGCTGCCTGCGAAAGTGGCCTATCCGATAGCGGTCGGCGCGGTGGCTGGCGCGCATGACATCTCCCGGGAAAAGGCACTCGCGGCCTTCCTGCATGCGCTGGCGTCGCAGATGCTGTCGGCTGGTATTCGGCTCGGGGTGACTGGACAGAAGGACGGGGTTGCGATCCTGGCGGCGCTGGAAGATGTGATCGCCGAGGTCGCAAAGCGGGCCGCGCGTTCGAGCCTCGGCGATCTCGGTGCTGCGACGGTGCAGGCCGATATTGCCAGCCTTCGCCACGAGACGCAGGGCACCCGGCTCTTTCGATCCTGAGGGAAGGGCGTAAGCAAATATTGCAGTTGGGGCAGATCCTACGTCATTCGACGCTGTGCGAGATGCATCTGCCCCGCTATTCTATGTTTTTATCGGAGTTTCGAGCATGAAATCGAGAAATGGACCTCTGCGCGTCGGTATCGGCGGGCCTGTCGGTTCGGGCAAGACAGCGCTGACCGAAAAGCTTTGCAAGGCAATGCGCGACGATTATTCCGTCGCGGTGGTGACCAATGATATCTATACGACCGAGGATGCCGAGGCGCTGGTGCGCATGCAGGCGCTGACGTCAGATCGCATCGTCGGCGTCGAAACCGGCGGCTGCCCGCATACCGCCATTCGTGAAGACGCGACGATCAACCTGCAGGCCATTGCCGGCCTCAACGAGCGGCTTCCCGATCTCGATGTCGTCTTCATCGAATCCGGCGGCGATAATCTCGCAGCGACTTTTTCGCCGGATCTCGCCGATATCACCATCTATGTGATTTCGGTCTGCCAGGGTGAGGAAATTCCGCGCAAAGGCGGTCCAGGTATCACCAAATCCGACCTTCTCGTCATCAACAAGAAGGACCTCGCACCCTTCGTCGATGTCGATCTCGATGTCATGGACCGTGACGCGACCCGGATGCGCCAGGCCCGCCCCTTCGTGTTCTCCGACATGAAACGCGGCGATGGTGTTGCAACAATCGTCGACTTCCTAAAGGAACAGGGCGGGCTGTAAGCTACCTTCGCCCCAGCGGGGAGAAGGTCGGGCGCTGCCCAGGTTGAGGGGGCGTTACCGGGGAGGGTTTGCCTTCGTTTGTTGCTGAGAGCGATCGAACCGTCGCTTCGATCGCCCTCTCATCAGCGCCTTAAGCCCCTTTTCGCGCGGGAGAAGGGGACGCTTTATTCAGCGGCAAATGGCGGCAGCTTCAGGATATTCGTCTTGGCCTTTGCTCCGCGCTGCAGGGCGTCCCTGTTTTCCACGGCGTCGAGACGTTCTTCCAGCGCAGTGAGCGTTTTGCGATTTTCGTCGACGGCGGCTGCCAGCGTTTCCCTGGTCAGAACCTCGTCGTCCACATCCTTCTTGCCGACGAGACGGCCGAAGAGCCAGGCAAGCAGGCGCGACAGGTCGTCCATGATCAGGAAGAAGGACGGCACGACCACGAGGCTGAGGACGGTCGACACGATGATGCCGCCGATCACCGCGATCGCCATCGGCGCGCGGAATGTGCCGCCTTCGCCGACGCCGAGCGCCGATGGCAGCATGCCGGCGGACATGGCGATCGAGGTCATGATGATCGGCCGCGCGCGCTTGCGGCCGGCCTCGACCACGGCCTCCAGCCGCGGCATGCCATGATGCATCATCTCGATGGCGAAATCGACGAGCAGAATGGCGTTCTTGGTGACGATGCCCATCAGCATCAGGATGCCGATCATGACGGGCATGGAGAGGGCATTGCCGGTCACGATCAGCGCCAGGGCCACGCCGCCGATCGCCAGAGGCAGCGACAGGAGGATGGTGAAAGGTTGGATCACATCCTTGAACAGCAGCACCAGTACGGTCAGCACCAGCAGCAGGCCCAGCAACATGGCGTTGCCGAAGCTCTGCTGCATTTCCTTCTGGACCTTGGTGTCGCCGCTTTCAGCCAGATGGACAGTGGCCGGGATCTTGGCGCTGTTGACGATGCTGAGGAAATGGCTTGAAGCCGTATCCAACGCCACGCCCTGCGGCAGGTCGGCGCCGATCGCGACGACGCGGTAACGGTTGTTACGCTTGATCGAAGACAGGCCTTCCGAATAGTCGATATCGGCCACGCTCGACATCGGCACTGATGCGCCGGTGGCGGTCTTGATGCGCAACGCCCGGATCGCTGCAAGGTCGCGGCGCATGCCGATTGCAGCCTGCACCCGGATGGGGATCTGGCGGTCATCGAGCGAAATCTTGGCAAGCGAGGCGTCGATATCGCCGATGGTCGCGACGCGCACCGTATCGGAAATCATCTGCGGCGTGATGCCGAGGCGGGCGGCCTCGTCCTTGCGCGGATAGATCTGTAGCTCGGGCCGGGGCAGGGCGCCGTCGGCGCTGACATTGGCAAGCGCCGGATCGGTGCGCAACTTGGCTTCGAGGATACCGACCGCTTCGTTCAGATCCTTCTCGTTGCGGGAGAGGAAATTGTAAGTCAGGTCACGGTCGCCGCGGTCATTGAGCTTGGTGATGCGAACATCGGGGATCGAGCGCAGCTTGGCGAAGACTTCCCTTTCGACCTCCCACTGCGGCTTGATGCGGCCATGGACGGCAACCTTCGGCAGGTAGGGGCCGATGACCGGCAGCGAACCTGCCACATCGTTGACCAGTTTCTTGACGAGCGATTGGTCGAGCTTGCCGAGCGTCAGCGTTACTGTGGCGCGGCGCAGTTCCAGGTCGCCCTTGGGAGAGGCGCCGCCAAGGACGAAGACATTCTCGACGCCGTCGATATCCTTGACGCGCCTGTAAATCTCGTTGGTTGCCTGTTCTGTGTCGTCGAGCCGGGCATTTGGCGGCAGTTCGGCCGACAGCACGATGCGCGACGAATCGTCCGGAGGGATGAAGCTGCCGGGCACGAACATGATCAGCGCGAAGACGGAGGCGACGGAAAATGCAAACGCCGCAAGCAATGTCGGATAGCGCGTGTACCATCTCTTCGTCGTGATCCGTACCAGCCAGCTATAGCCGCGCATGAACCGGCCGTCATTGTCATGATGGTCGTCGACGGCATCCTCGGCGCGCATGAAGTAGGCGGCCATCATCGGTGTGATCAGGCGTGCGACCAGCAGCGAGAAGAACACCGAGAAGGCGACCGTCAGGCCGAACTGGATGAAATATTGGCCTGGAATGCCCGGCATGAAGGAGACGGGCACAAAGACGGCGATGATGGTGAAGGTCGTGGCGATGACAGCAAGGCCGATTTCGTCGGCGGCATCGATAGCAGCGCGATAGGGCGTCTTGCCCATCTTGATATGGCGGGCAATGTTCTCGATCTCGACGATCGCGTCGTCGACGAGAATACCGGTCGCCAGCGTCAGCGCCAGGAAGCTGACCAGGTTCAGCGAGAAGCCGATCTGGTTCATGATCCAGAAGGTGGGGATTGCCGAAAGCGGCAGGGCAACGGCCGAGATCAGCGTCGCGCGCCAATTCTTCAGGAACAGGAAGACGACGATGACCGCAAGCAACGCGCCTTCCAGCAGCGTATGCATCGCCGCCTCGTAGTTGCCATAGGTGTAATAGACCGCATCGTCGATCATCTCGATCGAGACGTTCGGATTTTCGGCACGCACCTTGCCCAGAGTGTCGGCCACGGTCTTGGCGACGGAGACTTCGCTGGCACCCTTCGCGCGGAACACGCCGAAGGTCACGACGGGCGTGCTGTTAAATCGCGAGAAAGACTTCGGTTCCTGGTAGGTGTCCTTGATGACGCCGAGATCGGAAAGCTTGACGAAGCGGCCGTTGGTCAGCGCGATCGTGGTGTCCGCGAGTTGGGCGACATCACGGGCGTCGCCAAGGACGCGGATCGCCTGTTCGCTGCCGGCCACCTGACCGCGACCGGAACCGAGATCGATGTTGGTGCCGCGCAACTGCTGGCTGACCGAAAGGGCGGTGATGCCGTAGGCGTTCAGCTTGTTCGGATCGAGTTCGATGCGTACTTCACGGTCGGCACCGCCATAGCGGTCGACGCGGCCGATACCGACCTGGCCCTGCAGTGCGCGTTTGACGGTATCGTCAACGAACCAGGACAGTTCTTCAAGTGACATATTCGGCGAAGAGACGGCAAAGCTCTGGATCGCCTGGCCTTCGACATCCACCTTGGAGACGATCGGCTCGTCGATGGTTGACGGCAGAGTGCCGCGGATACGGTCGATCGCATCCTTCGTGTCCTGAACGGCCTGTTGCGTCGGCACTTCCAGGCGGAAGATGACGACGGTCTGCGACTGGCCGTCGGTGACCGTCGATTGGATCTCGTCGATGCCGTTGATGCTGGCGACGGCGTCTTCTATCTCCTTCGTCACCTGCATTTCGAGTTCGGCAGGCGAGGCGCCGCTCTGCGTCACGGTCACGTTGACGACCGGCACGTCGATATTCGGGAACCGGGTGATCGGCAGATTGAAGAAGGCGTGAGCGCCCACCACCATCAGCAGGAAAAACGCCAGAAGCGGGGCGACCGGATTTCGGATTGACCAGGCGGAGAAGTTCATCTTGCCGTTCTCGCTCAGTTGGACGCTTGCGGAGCTTCTTTGACGGGCGTGATGTGATCACCGTCGCGAACATAGGCGCCGGCTTTGGCGACGACTTCGTCACCATCCTTCAGGCCCTTGACGATCTCGACATAACCGCCGTCCTGAATACCGGTCTGGACATTGACGAATTTGATGACTCCACCCTCGACCTTGCGGGCCGAAGAGCCATTTTCGTCGGTGTTGACTGCCGTTAGCGGTAGGGAGACGCCTTGTGTCTCCCGGACGATGATCTCGGCGCTGCCATACATGCCCGCGCGCGCCTTTTCGTCGTCATCTATGGAGATATGGACCGCGCCGAGGCGAGTAACCGCATCGACGATCGGCGCAACCAGGCGGACCGAGCCGGTGAGTTTTTCGCGGCTGCCGGAAAGGGAAATCAACGCCTTCTGACCGACGGCAATTTTCATGATGTCGCTCTCGGAGACATCGACCACCAGCTCCAGATCGCTGTCGCGGATAATGGTAAAGAGCGGATCCCCGTTGCCATTGGCGATAGCGCCCATGCGGGCGTTGCGCGAGGCAACAGTCCCGGCGACGGGCGTTTTGACGCCGGTGCGCGCGAGCTTCAGATCCGTATCGGCGATCTGGCTGTCGATGACCTTGAGATCGGCTTCAGCCACCGCAATTGCCTGTTCGGCCGAGGCCACGCGCGCCTTGTTGGCGGCAGCCGCCGCATTCGCCTGCTCGACCGATGAGGTCGAGACGGTGCCCTTGGCGCCCATGGTGACGGCGCGGACGCGCTGCAATTCCGCCTCCTCCGCATTGGCGCGGGCTTCGGTGAGCTGCGCGTGAAGCTGGGCAAGGCTTGCTTCGCCCTTGGCCTTCGTTGCCATCATCTGGCTCTTCTGAAGGACCAGCGCATCATCGTTCAGCGTGGCAAGCGTGCTGTTCGCCTCGACCTTGTCGCCGACATCGGCGTTGAGCGTGCGAATCGACAGGCCGTCCACCTGCGGCTGGATATAGACCTCGTCCACTGCTTTTACCGTGCCGGTGGCGACCACCTTGTCGGTCAGTTTGCGTGTAGCGGCCTGCGTGACGACGATCGCCGGCAGGTTCTGCTTCGGCGCAGTGACCGTTGGCTCTTCTGCAAGGGCCGCCGGCGCCGTCAGGAGAACAAGCAACATTGCAGTCGTGCTCAAAAATCTATGCGGCGTGAAGGCCATGCGTTCAGTTCCAGTTCGGTATTTTGTGTAAACGGGATCTCGCTGTTTTCCGTCGCGAGCACGGGGGATCAATGCATGCGGGCCGGCTCTTTCCGGCGGATCAATATCCGTCTGTCATGCCTGCAAGTCCCTCATCCTCAATTTGCCCCATTAGGTGGGAACGATTTCCAAATCCTACAAGATCACGAGAAAATGATTTCTGCCTCGCGCGCAATTCTAACGGGCGTTGCATTGCAAATCAATTACGCGCTCGTGATCTTTGCATTAAGATACTTGATCGACGCCTGGCTTTTCAGGCAAACGCGACGACAAAGCCAGTCTTTTATCACCGCTGTTACAAAATGAAAAAAACGCGCGAAGCGTGAACCTCGCGCGTTTCTTCAGATTTTTTGTCGTCCAGCCTATTTCAGCGCGGCGTCGGTGATCTCATGCGTGTAAGCGCCGGTCGGCTTCTTGCTGATGATTTTCTGGTCGAGCAAGGCCGCTACGGTGCGATCGTAGAGTTTCTCATCGAGCTTGCCGGTGCCGATCAGCTTGGCGACTTCGCCCATCATCCGCTTCTGGTGGTTTTCGTCCTGGCCGCCATTATCCATGACGATTTCGGCGGCTTCATCCGGATGTTCGACGGCGTATTTCCAGCCCTTCATCGAAGCGCGGACGAACTTGACCATATCGGCCTTGAACTTCGCGTCCTTCAGCTTGGTCTCGTTGACGTAAAGCCCGTCTTCCAGAAGGTCGTTGCCGAGTTTGGAATAGTTGAAGACGATCAAATCTTCCGGCTTGAAGCCGGCATCGATTGCCTGCCAGTATTCGTTATAGGTCATGACCGAGATGCAGTCGGCCTGCTTTTGCACGAGCGGCTGAACGTCAAAGCTCTGCTTCAGAACGGTGACGCCATCCTTGCCGCCGTCGGTCTTCAGGCCGATCTTATGCATCCAGGCGAAGAAGGGATATTCGTTGCCGAAGAACCAGACGCCGAGCGTATGGCCTTTGAAATCGGCTTCGGTCTTTACCGGGCCGTCCTTAGGGCAGATCAGTTCCAGGCCGGACTTGTCGTAGGGCTGGGCGATGTTGATCAGCGGCACGCCCTTTTCGCGGGCGACCAGAGCGCCACCCATCCAGTCGACGATGACGTCTGCACCGCCGCCGGCGATCACCTGCTCCGGCGCGATATCCGGGCCGCCCGGCTTGATGTCGACGTCGAGGCCTTCCTCCTTGTAGAAGCCCTTGTCCTTGGCGACGAAATAGCCGCCGAACTGACCCTGCGCCACCCATTTCAACTGCAGCGTCACCTTGTCGGCAGCCATTGCCGCCTGCGCTGCGGCCAAAGCCATCGCGCTTGCCATCAATGCGACCATCAGTTTTCTCATATTTTTTGTCCTTTTCCCTCTGAAGTTATGCCCTGATCCTTTGGCAGGATCCTGTATTACGTCTGTCCACCACGGATAGACGGATGCCAGAACGTCGTCATCCGCTCGAGAACGGCGACGATACCGTAGAAGACGGAGCCGGCGACCGCGGCGACCGCGATCTCAGCCCAGACCATATCGAGATTCAACCGACCGTTCTCGGTTGAAATGCGGAAGCCCATGCCCGACATGGGTGTGCCAAAGAACTCTGCCACGATGGCACCGATTAGAGCCAAGGTCGAGTTGATCTTTAGTGCATTGAAAATAAACGGAGCTGCGGCCGGTAGGCGAAGCTTGAACAAAGTCTGCCAATAGCTCGACGCATAGGTGCGCATCAGGTCGCGCTCCATATTGCCGGCGGCGGCGAGACCGGCGACCGTGTTCACCAGCATCGGGAAGAAGGTCATTATGACGACGACGCCCGCTTTGGATTCCCAATCGAAGCCGAACCACATGACCATGATCGGCGCCACACCGATGATCGGCAGAGCGGAGACCAGATTGCCGATCGGCAGCAGGCCGCGGCGCAAGAAGGCAAAGCGGTCGGCGAGGATGGCGACGATGAAGCCGCTGGTGCAACCGATAATGTAGCCGATGAGAACCGATCGGAAGATCGTCTGCTGAACATCCATCCAAAGAATCGAGGCGGAGCCGGCAATCCGGGCGCCAATGGCGCTTGGTGGCGGCAGCAGGATGAAAGGGATGCCGAACCCGCGCGTTACGGCTTCCCAGATGATGATGATCCAGACGCCGAAAATCGCGGGAATGAGCAACCGCAACGTATAGCCGCCGGCGGTCGAATTCGCCGGGGTGACCGACAGGATGGCGACGCAGCGCCAGGCCAGCAGCCACGCCGCGGCAAGCAGGATAAAAAACGACGCGAGCGCGTTGCCTTCGTTGCCCGAGATTCCAGCAAGCAGAAGCAAAGCGGCTGCATGTGCGGCAAAGAAGAGGATCGACGCACAGAGGATTGCGGACAGGTTCATGAAGGAAGCAAGGGCCGCGGCACCAATAAGGATGAAAATGACGAACGTGGTCCCGCTGCTGATGGGGGTGGCGGCATCAGCGGCGAGTAGCGGCAGCGCCGGGAGCGCCGCAAGACAGAGAAGAAAGGAGAGGGTGCCTTGCCACGACACATGAGAATTCTTCATGCCGCCCGACCTCCCATTGCACGGTCGACGATACGTGCTGCGATGCTGACAACAGCAATCAGTGCCGCGGCCAGTATCGAGCCGGCGACGAGGGCTGCCCATATATCGATCGTCAGGCTTTGATAGGACCCGGCGAGCAGTTTGGCTCCGATGCCGGCGACTGCGCCCGTCGGCAGTTCGCCGACGATCGTTCCGGTGAGGCTTGCCGCGATCGCGACTTTCATCGAGGTGAAGAGGAACGGGACCGACGCGGGGACACGCAGTTTCCAGAAGGTCTGCAGCGCATTGGCATTGTAGGTGCGCATCAGATCGAGATGCATGATTTCCGGCGATCGCAATCCCTTGACCATGCCAACGGCGACGGGAAAGAAGGAGAGGTAGGTTGCGACCAGCGCCTTGGGGATAAGGCCGGTAACGCCGATCGAACCCAGAACAACGATGACCATCGGCGCGATGGCCAGGATCGGTATCGTCTGCGAGGCGATGATCCAGGGCATCAGACTGCGGTCGAGTGCCACGACATGCACGATGCCGACGGCAATGAGGATGCCCAGCAGGGTGCCGAAAGCGAAACCGACAGCCGTGGAGGACAATGTCACCCAGGCATTGTAGACGAGGCTGCGATTGCTTGTCAGCGGTCTCAGAAATGTGTTTTCGAAGACATTCTGCGCCACCTGATGCGGTGCCGGCAGGATCGGTTTCGGCTGCGCGAGCGTCTTGCCGATGAATTCCATCGTGCCGGAGGTGACGTTGGCGCGCCGGTCGAGATCGCGCTGGAACGGCGCGTTGAGCATGACGGCAAAGGCGTACCACAACACGAGTATTGCCAGCAGGATGGCTGTGACCGGCAGGAATTTGTGTTTGAAGAAATGCTCCTTCTCCATGGTCACGCTCCTCTTTCCGCCGGAAACAGCATCAGCGCCATCGCGACGATGCCGAGTCGAGGGGAGAAGGGGGAAATGCAGGACATCACCCTATTCCTCATAGCTATGCCCCGCTCTCAACCCCTCGCGGACACGGTGGGCGATCTCCAGAAATTCCGGGGTTTCGCGAATACCCAGCGGGCGTTCGTGCGGAAGGGTGGATTCGATGACATCGGTGACGCGGCCGGGGCGGGGCGACATGACGACGATCTTGGTGGAGAGATAAACCGCCTCCGGGATCGAGTGCGTCACGAAACAGATGGTCTTATTCGTCCGCTTCCAAAGTTTCAGCAGCGCTTCATTAAGATGATCGCGGACGATCTCGTCGAGAGCGCCGAAGGGTTCGTCCATCAGCAGAAGGTCGGCATCGAAGGCGAGCGCGCGGGCGATAGAGGCGCGCTGCTGCATGCCGCCCGAGAGCTGCCAGGGATATTTGTGCGCGAAGCCGGTCAGATTGACCAGATCAAGCGTCTGCTCGATGCGTTTGGTCTGATCGGCCTTGGCGTAGCCCATGATCTCCAGCGGCAGAGCAATGTTTTTTTCGATCGTGCGCCAGGGATAAAGGGCAGCCGCCTGGAAAACATAGCCATAGGCGCGGTTGGTGCGTGCCTCTTCCGGCGTCATGCCGTTGACGGTGATGTCGCCGGAGGTCTTGCGCTCGAGATCGGCGATGACGCGCAGAAAGGTGGTCTTGCCACAGCCGGACGGGCCGATGAAGGAGACGAAATCACCCTTCCTCACGTCGAGATCGACATTGCTTAGCGCATGCACCGGCCCGTCATTTGTCTCGTAGGTGAGACAGAGGTTCCGCGCGGAGACGACGGAGGAAGCGGATGACGTCATTAATACCTACCAGTCATGTTTTCGCCGCGCAGCCGAGGCGGATTGCGTGTTATCCTATACGGCATGGCGGTGGTTTTAGAACCGGAGGATGCCGCAGATCTATCGAATTTTATGGAGGAATGGCATGAGCGTTTCATCGAAGCCTACCTGCCGCATCGTGCAGCCCGGCGGCACCTATGCCGGGAAACAAGGCTTCAACTACTTCGAGGGGATTGCCGCCGAGACAGTGGGGGCGACGGGCATCTGCATGCATCTCCTGACCATTCCGCCAGGCGGACGCGCCAAGGCGCATCTGCATGCGGCGCATGAGACGGCGATCTACGCGCTGTCCGGCGAGACGCATTGCTGGTTCGGCGATCAACTGGAAGAGCATGTTGTCGTTCATGCCGGCGAGATGTTCTACATTCCAGCCGGCGTTCCGCATCTGCCCGCCAATCTCAGCGACCGGCCGGCGACCGCTATTATCGCCCGCACCGATCCGAACGAGCAGGAAAGTGTCATCCTGCTGCCGGATCTGGAGCGGTATGTGCCTTTGTGATGTTTTACCTTCTCCCCGCCGGGGAGAAGGTGGCGCGTGAGCGCCGAATGAGCATCTTGAGCGGAGAGCGAAAGACAGCTTTACGGTGCAACGCCCCCTCAACCTGCGCTTCGCGCATCCTTCTCCCCGCTGGGGAGAAGGTAGACAAATGCCGGAACTGTCGCCGTTCCACATGATCAAGCGTCACACCCCACTCGCCGGGATGCCGCTGCGCTGGACCTTGCGCGGCGCGGTGACCTCTTTCCAGGTCGAGAGTGCGCGGTTGGCGGCGGTGAAAGGCTCGCGCTTGACGAACTCGCCATGGCCCTGCTGCGTCTTCACCGTGCCTTCCTCGATGGCGACCACGCCGCGGGTCAGCGTGTAGCGCGGCAGGCCCGTCACCTGCTTGCCTTCGAAGACGTTGTAGTCGATCGCCGACTGTTGGGCCTTGGCGGTGATGGTCTTCGAACGCTTCGGGTCCCAGACAACGATATCGGCATCGGCGCCGACGAGGATCGCGCCCTTCTTCGGATAGACGTTGAGGATCTTGGCGATGTTGGTCGAAGTCACCGCCACGAACTCGTTCATTGTCAGGCGGCCAGTGTTGACGCCATGGGTCCAGAGCATCGGCATGCGGTCTTCCAGGCCGCCGGTGCCGTTCGGGATCTTGGTGAAGTCATTCAAGCCGAAACGCTTCTGCTCGGTCGTGAAGGCGCAATGGTCGGTGGCGACCACCTGCAGCGACCCGGAGGCGAGGCCGGCCCAGAGGCTGTCCTGGTGCTGTTTGTTGCGGAAGGGCGGCGACATGACGCGGCGGGCGGCATGGTCCCAATCGGCATTGGCATATTCGCTCTCATCGAGCGTCAGGTGCTGGATCAGTGGTTCGCCATAAACGCGCATGCCCTTCTGACGGGCGCGGCGGATGGCTTCGTGGGCCTGTTCGCAGGAGGTATGCACGATGTAGACAGGGCTGCCGGCCATATCGGCGATCATGATGGCGCGGTTCGTCGCTTCGCCTTCAACTTCGGCCGGGCGTGAATAGGCGTGCGCTTCCGGGCCGTTATTGCCTTCGGCAAGCAGTTTCGCCTGCATCTGCGCGACCACGTCGCCATTCTCGGCGTGAACGAGCGGCAGTGCGCCGAGCTCGGCGCAGCGCTGGAAGGAGGAGAACATCTCGTCGTCATCCACCATCAGCGCGCCCTTATAGGCCATGAAGTGCTTGAAGGTGTTGATGCCCTTGTCGCGGACGACGGCTTCCATCTCGTTGAAAACCTGCTCGCCCCACCAGGTAATCGCCATGTGGAACGAGTAATCGCAGTTCGCCCGCGTCGACTTGTTGTCCCACATGGTCAGCGCTTCTAGCAGCGACTGGCCGGGCGAGGGCAGGGCAAAATCCACCACCATCGTCGTGCCGCCCGCAAGGGCAGCGCGGGTGCCGCTTTCGAAATCGTCCGAGGAATAGGTGCCCATGAACGGCATTTCGAGATGGGTATGCGGATCGATGCCACCTGGCATGACATAGCAGCCCGTGGCGTCGAGCACTTCATTGCCGGACAGGTTCTGCCCGATCTCGACGATCTTACCGCCTTCGACCTTGACATCGGCCTTGTAGGTCAAATCGGCCGTGACGATGGTTCCACCCTTGATGACTATGCTCATGGTGTTTGTTCCCTTTTTTGAGACTCTGGCATCTGTGGCGCCCCCTCATCCGACCCTTCGGGCCACCTTCTCCCCAAGGGGAGAAGGGAATTTTGCCGTGGCATTGATGTCAAACAAGAACCGATTGGTCACAATCAGCGTAGCTGTCTCCTTCTCCCCTCGGGGAGAAGGTGCCCGAAGGGCGGATGAGGGGGCATGGTTCGAATATGTCACTCGCTTATTTCCCCCGTCGGCTTGATCGCAGGATAAAAGCGCAGAATGTCGTCTCTTTCGAATATCCGACTCTCCAGCGCAGCGAGAATTGTCTCCAGGACCGCCCGGCGCTCCCACGTGATCTCGGGGTTCCAAAATCTCAACACCGAGTAACCCTGTGCATTGAGCCAACCCGTGCGGATGATATCGGAGGGGGAGGAAGCATGCTGGAAGCCGTCGATTTCAACGATCAGCAATTTCTCGCGACAGAGAAAATCAACAACGTAAGAGCCGAGGGGAATTTGTCTGGCGAATTTATACCCGTTTAGACGACGGTCGCGCAGATCGCTCCAGAGGCGATATTCCTCCTCAGTGTCGTTTTGCCGAAGCTTACGGGCCTGCTGCGTTTTACCAGGACGACGTTTGGTCACATTGCTGTCATCCGACACCGGTAACGCCCCCTCAACCCGCGCTTCGCGCGACCTTCTCCCCGCCGGGGCGAAGGAAAGCCGCACCGCGCCTGTCGCGTCAAACAAAATCTTGTCATCCAAGGAGTAAGATGGAAGCCGGGAGGGTGTGAAGCACCCAACCTTCGCCCCCACGGGGAGAAGGTCGCGCGAAGCGCGGGGTGAGGGGGCGTTTCCGGTAGGCATCATCCTCACGCCACGATCTCCGCAGTCTCCAGGACCGCATGGAACAGCACATCCGCACCAGCGGTTGCCCATTCCTTGGAAATCTCCTCGGCCTCATTGTGCGACAGGCCGCCGACGCAGGGGCACATGACCATCGTCGCGGGCGCCACCTTGGCGGCCCAGCAGGCGTCGTGACCGGCGCCGGAGATGAGATTCATGTGGCTGTAGCCTAGCTTCTCCGCCGCATTGCGCACGGCGGTGACGAGCTTCGGATCGAAGGTCACCGGTTCGAAGTGGCCGATGGCTTCGACCGAGCAGCCGACGCCGAGGGCGTCGCAAATAACCGGCGCTTCCGCCTCGATCTTGGCGCGCATGCGGTCGAGCTTCGCCTTGTCCGGCGAGCGGATGTCGACCGTGAAGACCACCTTGCCCGGCAGCACGTTGCGCGAATTCGGCGAGAAGAAGACCTGGCCGACACCGCCGACGGCGCCCGGCTGGTTTTCCATCGCCACGCCTTGCACCATTTCGAGAATACGCGACATGGCAAGCCCGGCATTGACGCGCATGTTCATCGGCGTCGAGCCGGTATGGGCTTCCTTGCCGGTCAGCGTGAATTCCAGCCACCACAGGCCCTGACAGTGCGTGACGACGCCGATGGTCTTGTCCTCGGCTTCGAGGATGGGGCCCTGCTCGATGTGATATTCGAAATAGGCGTGCATCTTGCGGCTGCCTACCTCTTCCTCGCCGAGCCAGCCGATGCGTTTCAGCTCCTCGCCAAAGGTTTTACCTTCCGGGTCCTTGCGGCCATAGGCGTAGTCCAGCGAATGTACGCCAGCGAAAACGCCGGAGGCGAGCATGGCGGGAGCGAAGCGCGCACCCTCTTCATTGGTCCAGTTGGTGACGACGATCGGATGCTTGGTCTTGATGCCGAGATCGTTCATCGTGCGAACAACCTCCAGCGCGCCGAGCACGCCGAGCACGCCGTCATATTTGCCGCCGGTCGGCTGAGTGTCGAGATGCGAGCCGACGTAGACCGGCAGCGCGTCCGGATCAGTGCCGGGGCGGGTCGCGAACATCGTGCCCATCTTATCAACGCTAACCGTCAAGCCGGCTTCGTCGCACCATGTCTTGAAAAGGTTGCGGCCTTCGGCGTCGGCGTCGGTGAGCGTCTGGCGATTGTTGCCGCCGGCGACGCCTGGGCCGATCTTCGCCATGTCCATCAGTGCGTCCCAAAGGCGATCGCCGTTGATACGCATGTTTTCTCCTGGCGCTGCCACCATGATGCAATCCTCACCTGTTTGTCCCGGGTCATGCAAGGTGCATGCCCAATTGTTCCCGATGGTCGCTTCCGGCGCGCTTGCTTGTTTTTCTCGCCCCGGAAAATCGCCGGTTGCCTTTAAAAGACATCTGACAGATAATTTGACCGATTGGTAAACATTACAACTTCCGTGGCGGCGCTCAAGACGAAAAGCACGAAAATTCCCGACAAAATTACAGGCAATTGCCCAAAGTCTGAGCAAGGGCAGGGGATTGAGAGCTTGGCTGAAGGGCTTGGATTTCAAGGAGATACAAAGCAGACATGGCCATCCCCAGAGCCGCCAAGACGCAACGCCGCACCCGAATTCAGGAAGAAAAAGAGGAAGTGATACTCGAGGCCGCGCTGGACGTATTCTCCGTGCATGGCTTTCGCGGCTCCACCATCGACCAGATCGCCGAAGTCGCCGGCATGTCAAAACCCAATCTGCTCTATTATTTCCGTACAAAGGAGGCCATGCACCGCGCGCTGATCGACCGGGTGCTGTTTACCTGGCTTGAGCCGCTGCGTGCTTTCGACGCCAATGGCAACCCCGAAAGCGAGATCCGCTCCTACATCCGCCGCAAGCTGGAGATGGCCCGCGATTTCCCGCGGGAAAGCCGCCTGTTCGCCAACGAGATGCTGCAGGGGGCGCCGCATGTCGAAGACGAACTCCGGGGGCCTCTTAAGAGCCTTGTCGATGAAAAGGCCGAGGTCATTCGTGCTTGGGCGAAGGCCGGCAAGATCGCCAAATGCGATCCCTATCACCTGATCTTCTCCATCTGGTCGACAACGCAGCATTATGCGGATTTCGATGTGCAGGTACGCGCCGTGCTCGGACAGGAACATTCAGGCGATGGGCGTTTCGAAGATGCGGCTCGCTACCTCGAACAGCTTTTCGTCGACGGGCTCCGCATTCGCCACACTTGAGCGGTGACGCAATCCTCGAAAGGATTACGTCCCACATGGACGAAGGCGGCCGTAGCAAGCTACGACCGCCTCCTTGTTCACGCGAATCCTCGCCGGTTTTACTCCGCCGCCTGCCGGGCCATCGGATTGTTCGGATGGGTCGTCCAGTTGGCGTAGTTGGGGTCGACGGTCTTGCCGGTGCGCTTGTCGAGGCTGCCGGCCGGCAAGGCTTCCATGGTGATGCAGTTTTCGACGGGACAGACACTGACGCAGAGATTGCAGCCGACGCATTCCTCATCCATCACCTCGAAATGTCTGGCGCCGTCGACCATGTTGGTGATGGCCTGGTGCGAGGTGTCTTCGCAGGCGATGTAGCAGCGACCGCATTTGATGCAGGCGTCCTGATCGATCTTCGCCTTGGCGATGTAGTTGAGGTTCAGATACTGCCAGTCGGAAACATTCGGTACGGCGCGGCCGATGATGTCGTCCAGATTGCTATGGCCCTTTTCGTCCATCCAATCCGAGAGGCCGGATATCATTTCCTGGACGATCTTGAAGCCATAGGTCATGGCTGCGGTGCAGACCTGCACGTTGCCGGCGCCGAGGGCCAGAAATTCGGCTGCGTCGCGCCAGGTGGTAATGCCGCCGATACCGGAGATCGGCAGGCCCTGGGTTTCGGGATCGCGCGCGATCTCAGCCACCATGTTGAGCGCAATCGGCTTGACCGCCGGGCCGCAATAGCCACCATGGCTGCCTTTGCCGCCGACTGTCGGGTTTGGCGCGAAATTGTCGAGATCGACGGAGACGATCGAGTTGATCGTGTTGATCAGCGACACGGCGTCGGTGCCACCGGCCTTGGCGGCTCGGGCCGGCTTGCGGATATCGGTGATATTCGGCGTCAGCTTGGTAATGACGGGCATGCGGGTGTACTGCTTGCACCAGCGCACGACCATTTCGATATATTCCGGCACCTGTCCGACCGCGGAGCCCATGCCGCGCTCGGACATGCCGTGCGGACAGCCGAAATTGAGCTCGATGCCATCGGCACCGGTTTCTTCCACCAGCGGCAGGATGGCCTTCCACGCCTGTTCCTCACAGGGAACCATGATCGAGGCGATCAGGGCGCGGTCCGGCCAATTCATCTTCACCTGCTTCATTTCACGCAGGTTGGTGTAGAGGTCGCGGTCGGTGATCAGCTCGATATTGTTGAGGCCGAGCAGGCGGCGGTCGGCGCCCCAGATCGCGCCATAACGCGGACCGTTGACATTGACGACCGGTGGGCCCTCCTCGCCGAGCGTCTTCCAGACCACGCCGCCCCAGCCCGCCTTGAAGGCGCGCTCGACGTTATAGGCCTTGTCGGTCGGCGGCGCCGAGGCGAGCCAGAACGGGTTCGGGGATTTGATGCCGATGAAATTATTGCGGAGATCAGCCATGTCGGTTCTCCCTTCAGGCGACTGCAGCGGCCGGCTGCACGGCGGAGCCAAGCGCACGGTTGATGGATTCGGCCGCGTCGCGACCCTGCGCTACGGCAGAGACCGTCAGGTCATCGCCGCCGAGCACGCAGTCGCCGCCGGCCCACACGCCTTCGATCGAAGTCCGGCCTTCGCCATCGATGGCGATGCGGCCGGAGTCCATGCGCAACGCGCCAAGACCTGAGGCTTCGAAGGTCTGGCCGATCGCCTTGAATATCTGGTCGGCGGCGATGACGCCGGTATCGCCGGTGCCGGTCAACTTGCCGTCGCGCAACTCGGTATATTCGACTTCGATGCCGGCGACCTTGCCGTCCTTGTCGAGGATGCGCTTCGGCGCCAGCCAGTGGCGGATGATGACGCCCTTGGAGGCGGCGAGATCCTGCTCGTATTCCGAGGCGTTCATATGTTCCTTGCCGCGGCGATAGCAAATCGTCACCTCCTCAGCACCAAGGAGCTTTGCCTGTACGGCAACGTCGATCGCGGTCATGCCGCCGCCGAGCACGACGACGCGGCGGCCGATGGCGATGTCGGATTTGTTCTTGGTCTGACGCAGATCGGCGATATAGCCAACGGCATCAGCAACACCTGCGAGGTCTTCGCCTTCGGCACGCAGGGCATTGACGCCGGCAAGGCCAAGGCCAAGAAAGACGGCATCATACTGTGAGGAAAGATCGGCAAGGCTGAAATCGCGGCCGAGCGCCTGGCCGTTCTTCACCTCGATGCCGCCGATCGACAGAACATAATCGACTTCCTTCTGAGCGAAATCGTCGACTGTCTTGTAGGTCGCAATGCCGTATTCGTTGAGGCCACCGGCCTTTTCGCGGGCGTCGAAGATGGTGACGCCATGGCCATTCACCGCAAGGCGATGGGCACAGGCAAGCCCGGCCGGACCGGCGCCGACAACGGCGATCTTCTTGCCGGTTGAAGCGGCACGGACATAGAACTGCTTGTTTTCAGCCATCGCCGTGTCCGTGGCATAGCGCTGCAGGCGGCCGATTTCTACGGGGCGCTCTTCAGCGGTATTGCGCACGCAGGCCTGCTCGCAGAGCTGTTCGGTGGGACAGACGCGGGCGCACATGCCGCCGAGGATATTCTGGTCGAAGATCGTCTTGGCCGAGCCGATCGGATTGCCGGTCGAGATCTGGCGAATGAACATCGGAATGTCGATCGAGGTCGGACAGGCCGTCATGCACGGCGCGTCATAGCAAAAATAACAGCGGTCGGCAGCGACCAAAGCCTCGTGACGGTCAAGGCGCGGATGCAGATCGGAAAAATTCGCATCATATTCGGCAGGCGTCAGCCTGCCTTTATGAATCCCAGTTTCCAGTCGTCCCATTGAAGTTCCCTCTTATAGTAAACGGCTAGTGGTACGAACGGTAACTCAGGATAAAAAATTTATCAAACGGTAAAATTTTGGAGCGTTCCGCCATTGCGAGCGCAGGCATTGCGGTCGCGGCTGCACAGCGCTGCATGCAGCCGCGGGATTTCTTCCAAGCATATGGTTTGGTTTTATTTTCGAGGAACACTTGCCGGTTGACCGGAGCGCAAAACTATAGGCTCCCAGGTTCAGCGCTGGCTGAAATGCCCGTTGGTGACCATTGTTGACATTAGCGATAGACGCTGGAGAAAAAATCCAAATTTTTTTTAGAAAGATGGAACCAAGGTTCGAGGCCATCGTTTAGGAGGTGTCTTGGTGATGATCGCATCAACCGATGCACGCCCCCAAAACTCATCACCGGACATCTACTCACGGTCCCCTCCCGATGAGTGAAAAGCAGCCAGTGCGCCGCCCTCGCACTGGCTGTTTTCTTTTGTGGTCTGCGTAGAGCGGTTCAGCGTTTCACAGAATCGCTTTCCCGCTCTATCCCTTAATTTCCAAGCATTCCGGACGGAAAACCGCTTCGCACGTTTCCTGGAAGTGCTCTAGAATTGGCGTTTCAGGATTTCATATTCGGTTTCGGGTATCGTCAGGCGATAGCCGATGCTGTCATCATCGATCGCGAACTGGGCGCGTCCGTTCATGGACGTCGGCACGACCCGCTCCAGCACGGTACGGCTGAAGCTGTTGTCCTCGAACTCATGATCGGCTGGAAAATAGAAGCGCTCCGACCAGGCCACCTCGATCGCCTTCTTGCCATCGAGTTCGGCCTCCTTGCAATTCAGCGTGATGCTGGTGGCGCCGGCGGAGATGGCGCCGTGCGAGGCGGAATTGACGATCAACTCGTGCAGGGCAAGCCCAAGATGGACGGCGGCATTCGGCGTGAGATGCGCATTGATCCCATAGATCGGCATCGGCACTCCGGCATCGGGCCAATAGGGGGCGAATTGCTTTTCGGCGAGTTCGAACAGATAGGCGCCACGCCAGCTTGAATCGGTGATCAGGTCCTGTGAATTCGAGAGCGATTGCAGGCGTCCGCGGAACTTGATCAGGAAGTTGTCGAGCGACAGCGTGTGACGCGCCGTCTGCGTCGCGATGCCCTGGATGATCGCCAGAAGATTCTTGGAGCGATGCGACAGCTCTCGCAGCAGCGATTTCAATACTTTTTCGCGGTGGCGGCTCTCCGTCACCTCGGTGATGACGGAGAGAAGTCCCTGCGGCTTGCGCCCGCCGAGGCGCTCGATTTTCAGCTCGTAAATGCGCACGCCGTCGCCGGTCACAAACTCCACTTCCGCGCTGACAGGCTTGCCGCTTTGAAGCACCCCGCGTTTCAGGTGAGACAGATGTTCGCCATCTTTCTGGCCGAAGAGATGGATGTCCGTGCCGCCGATGATGAGGGACGATTTCAGATGATCTGGCAGGTTTTCCGCATAGCGGATCGCAAGGCTTGGGTCTTGAAAGAGGATCGAGATGCCGGCACTGCCCAGCGCCCGCTCCATCATAGCGGTCTTGCCTTCAAAACTTAAAGGCGCGCCGGATAATGGTTCAGTCGTGTTCACCGGCTTGCCTTTCACTCCAATTTCGAGAACCCTGCCGACAGGGTATTCTCAGCCGGAAGAACTTAATCCGGTTTGTACGGTCACTCGCTATAACAGTCGGTAAAGCGTCCCTAAGCTGCCGGAACGTCCCGTTGCTTTTTTTGTTCCGCGACAAAATGTCGATTCGGGTCAGGCGGCCACCTTTGTGGTTTCGTTGAAGAAAAGCGCCTGGCTGATCAGAGCTTTCACCATGTCGGGATTGAATGGCTTGGTCACGAGGAAGGTCGGCTCCGGCCGCTCGCCGGTCAGTAACCGCTCGGGGAAAGCGGTGATGAAAATGACCGGAATGCTCGATGTCTTGAGGATGTCATTGACGGCGTCGATGCCGGAGCTGCCGTCGGCAAGCTGGATGTCGGCGAGCACCATGCTGGGATTGGTGGCATCATGCAGGGCAACCGCCTCCGCATGGGTGCGGGCGATGCCGGTGACGCGATGTCCGAGGCTTTCCACCATCTGCTCGATGTCCATCGCGATCAGCGGTTCGTCCTCGATGATCATGATGTCGGTCGCGACCTGGCGTGAAATTTCCTGTGATGCCTTGTCGAGCAGATTCATGGCCTCGGTTTCAGTCACGTCGAGAATGTCGGCGATTTCACCGAGACGGAAGTTTTCGACGGAGGCGAGTAGGAAGGCCTGGCGGGCGACTGGAGAAACCTTGGCAAGATTGACCGAGGCGCGCTGCTCCCAAGCATAGGGCGAGGTCGGTTCCGGGATCTGGATCGCCGTGGAACCGAAGAGTTGTGTGAAGAGTTTATAGAGTGCAACGCGGTCGTTGGGCGTGTCCGGGAAGATGGAAAGATCGGCAATGATCGCTTCCAGAACCGCCGCGACATAGGCGTCACCCGACGTCTGTGTCCCCGTCAGCGCACGGGAATAGCGGCGCAAATAAGGAAGATGCGGCGCAATGCGTGTGGAAAGTGTCATCAATGGCTCCCGCCCTTTATCAATTCCTAATTGAAACACAGCCTCCAAGACTGCAATGACAAACAAACGCAAATTCGGTAAAAAAGTTCCTCGGCATCGGAACTTTTTTTGAGGAAGGACATTACCCCTGCCGACGAACAGTAGGCTTCAACCTCTCCGAATTCGGGCCAAGGCGGATGTGAGGGGGGCAGTGGCCTTCCACACCGGGGTGCATAGAGGTACACCCTGAATCCATGAACGCAAGAAATGCGGAAGCGAGCAGGCTAAATGACCACCCAAAATCAAGAGGATGCGGACCGCAAAGGGCCTGACGTGCGTGCGGTCGATATCCTCGATCCCAACAATCAAATCGGCAACCGGCTGCGCTCCTTCTATGCCGCGGTGCAGGATGAGGCCATTCCGGATCGCTTGCTCGACCTACTCGAGAAGCTGGATCAGGCCGAACGTTTGGCTTCCGCAAAAGTCTCCGATTAAGGAGGAAGCGTCATGGAACCGCAACCGAGCTTCAAGCGCGAACTCCTGGCCGCCCTGCCGAGCCTGCGTGCCTTTGCGATCTCGTTGACCGGCCGCCATGACCGTGCCGATGATCTCGTGCAGGACACCATCATGAAGGCTTGGGCCAAGCAGGACCATTTCGAGATGGGCACAAATATGAAGGCCTGGCTCTTCACCATCCTGCGCAACGAACTCTACAGCCAGATGCGCAAGAGCGGCCGAGAGGTGCAGGATAGCGACGGGCTGTTCACGGAATCGATGGCGACGCATCCCTCGCAATACGGAGCGCTCGACCTGCAGGATTTCCGCAAGGCGCTGGATCAATTGCCGCCCGATCAGCGTGAAGCCATCATCCTGGTCGGCGCGTCCGGCTTTTCCTATGAAGAAGCCGCCGAAATCTGCGGCTGCGCTGTCGGCACCATCAAGAGCCGGGTCAATCGCGCCCGCCAGCGGCTGCAGGAATTGCTGCAGATTTCCGGAGAAGCGGACTTCGGCCCGGATGCCACCTCAGCACCTTTGACGTCCAAGGCATTTGCTTTTTAGATAAAGCCAATCTGTATCAAGTCCGCTCTCAATCGTCCCGCGTCTTCGTTCCAAGCAAGTTGCCGAACACCAGGGCGGTGGCGATGGCGGCGGTTAGCAGCGGTTGCGATTTTGCAAGGCCGAGCGCCGCGACAGCCATCGATTCCAAGGCGGCGCGGCGTTCGCGGGCACGGCGTTCTTCCCGCTTATCGATGATGATCATGATGACGAGAACGATCAGCGCGAGCAGCAGAGCGCCGGCGGCAATCAGCAGCGCCGAAACGGCTAGGCCATAGATCGTTGCCAACCAGATAGCGGCAGCTATGAGGGCAAAAGAATAGGCCGTTAGAAGGAGGATAGTGGCGATGCCAATGAAAACACCGTCGCGCTTTGTACGCGCAACGGTGCGGCTCAATGTGCCCGAGAGAAGCAGGCCGAGGAGTGGAGCCAGCATTGCAGCTCCTTAACGGCGTGACAGAAGCAGGGCAAACGCCAATCCGAAAGCTGCAGCAGCCCCGATAGTGGCGATGGGATGTTGGCGCACGGTTCTGCGCATTTCGCGCGTGCCCCTGGCATAACCGTGCTGCAATTCACGCAGCAAGTCTTCTCCACGAGCCGCCAAATCCTCAAACCCGGTCTCGGCGCGCGCGCGCATCGCCTTGCTCTGGACAGCACTGTTTTCACCGACGATCTTGGCGAAAGCGGCAATTTCGTTGCGCAGATGTTCGATCTGCTCCTCGATGCTGGCTTCGAGGTCGTGCAGGCTGCCGCCATTACGCTTAGCTCGCGCCGAATGGAGGATGGATGTTGCCATGGTCTTTCTCCCTTGCGTCGTTAGCGTCTTTGGCCTGGCGCTGCAAAGCTGCGCCGGCTTTTGCAATAAGCGAATGCTGCCAGACATATTGCGCTGTCGATCGCGCAGAACATTGATCTGGATCACCGATCATCAACGCGGCGATGCAACGAAAAGTTCCAGATTTGGCGAAAGGAAGGTCAGTCCGTCAGTGCGCTGTGGGCGAGAACGAAGGGCACGCCGTCGATGGGGATACGATTGACCTTTAGTGCGCTACTGAAGACATCCTGCAAATGTCGGTCGGTCAGAACGTCCCGAACCGGACCTGCCGCCCGCAACCGCCCATTCTTGAGCAAGACCATTTGGTCGGCGAAGAGGGCAGTGAGGTTGAGATCATGCATGACGGCGATGACGCCGCCGCCGCATCGACAGAATTGCCGGGCAAGCGTCATGATGGTCAGTTGATGACTGATGTCGAGGCTGGAGACGGGCTCGTCGAGAAGCAGCCAGCACGGCTTGCCGTCGACGACAGGCTCGGAGATCTGGCAAAGCACGCGGGCGAGTTGCACACGTTGTTGCTCGCCGCCGGAAAGCTCCTGATAGAAGCGCCCCTCGAAGCCGGCGAGATCGACGGAGGAGAGCGCCTCGGCGGCGATGCGATCGGGCTGTTCGGGATGGCCGTTGCGCCCGCTGGTCAGTCCCATACGGACGATCTCCCGAACGGTGAAGGGAAAGGAGAGGGCGCTCGCCTGGGGCAGCACGCCGCGCATTTCAGCCAGTTGCCAGGCTTGAAGGCTGCCGATCTCCGATGCGCCGAGACGTACCGAACCCTGATAGGCAAGCTCTCCGGAAATGGCTTTTATTATCGTCGTCTTGCCCGAGCCATTCGGCCCACAAATCGCCGTGAGTGCGCCGGCCTTAGCGGTAAAGCAAACGTCCTGCACGACTGTCTTGCCGGAGAGCCGGACGGAAAGATTCGAGACATCAATCATCGAAAACTCACAGGCTGAGGCGCGAGCGCTGCCGAAGCAGCATCCACAGGAAGAAAGGCCCGCCGACACCGGCGGTAATGATGCCGATCGGCAGTTCGGCCGGCGAGACGATAGTGCGAGCCAGCACGTCGGCGATGATGAGCAGTGAGCCGCCGAGAAGGGCGGAAGCCGGCAGCAGGAAGCGGTGGTCCGGGCCGATGGCCATGCGCAGGATATGCGGCACGATGATGCCGACGAAGCCGACCCCGCCGCTGACCGCGACGGAGGCGCCGACCGCGGCCGCAACGCTGACGATGGCTATATTCTTCAGCCGCTGCACGGCGACGCCCATGTGGAAGGCGGCTGCTTCGCCGAGAGTCAACGCATTGAGACCGCGCGCCATGAAGGGCAGGGGCAGCATGGAGAGAATGATGATTGGTCCGGTGGCCGCGATCTTGGACCATGTGGCACCGGCAAGCGATCCCATGCTCCAGAAGGTGAGATCACGTAACTGCCGGTCGTCGGCCATGTAGATCAGCAAGCCGGTGGCCGCCAGCGCCAGCGCGCCGAGCGCAATACCGGCCAGCAACATGGTCGCTATGGATGTCAATCCGTGTCGCGTCGCCACTCTGTAGAGAAGTATGGTGGTGACGAGGCCGCCGATGAAGGCTGATATCGGCAGGGAGAAAATGCCGAAGGCATGTGCGACCGGCGCGAGGATGCCGCCGCCGAGGACGATCATCCCCACAGCGCCGAGACTCGAGCCGGCCGAAATGCCGATCAGGCCGGGATCGGCCAGCGGATTGCGGAACAGGCCCTGCATGACCGCGCCGGAAACCGCGAGCCCGCCGCCGATCAGAAAACCGAGAATGGCGCGGGGCAGGCGGATGTCGAAGATGATGATGCGGTCGCGGCTGCTCAGCGCATTGTCGGTGCCGCCGCTCACCATACTGCCGATGACGTCGACGATCGAGGCATCGGATGCGCCTGTCGTGATTGAAAAGACGAAAGCAATGAGAGCGGCGATGACGAGGCCCATCAACACGAAAAGGGAGAGCGCAGTGCGGTCGCCTTCGCGGCGGCGGCGGTCCCTTCGGTGCGACATGCGCTTCAGTCCCGGCATGACCTCGTTGAGCGCCACCTCAGCCCCCGTAGATCGCGGCATTTAGCTCGCGCACGGCGCTGGCGGTACGCGGCCCGAAGCCGAGCAGATGCAGGCCGTCCATGCGGACGATCGCCTTGTGGCTGGCCGCGGGTGTCAGCGAGATCGCCGGCTGTTGCAAGAGGTCGTCGTCTTTCATCGACAGCGGACCCTCGCGGTCCATGATGAGGATCACGTCGGGCTTGGCCTCTATGATCGCTTCATCGGTCAGCGGCTTGTAGCCTGAGAAATTGCCGACGGCATTGATGGCGCCTGCCAGCTTGATGATGCCCTCAGCGGCGGTGTTGCTGCCGGAGGCGAGGATCTTGCCGTTCTGGTTGCTGAGGATGAAAAGCACGCGTTTGCGTTCGGCCTGCGGGCGCTTCTCGGAGTCGGCAATTGCCGCATCGAGATCGGCGGCAACTTTGTCCTCCAGCGTCTTCGTCTTGTCCGGCACGCCGAGCAGCGAGCCGACGACATTGATCTTCTTCAGGATGCCGTCACGGTCATAGGTCTGCGGCACGGTCTCGAAGGGTATGCTGGCATTGCGCAGCACGGCCAAAGCCTCCGGCGGACCGGAACCGTCCGCTGCGATAATGGCGGTCGGATTGACGGCGAGGATACCTTCCGGCGACAGCGCTCGCATATAGCCGACATCGGGCAGCTTGGCTGCGGCCTCTGGATACGTGCTGGTGGAGTCGCGGGCGATCAGCCTGCTTTCCTCGCCGAGCGCGTAGATGATTTCGGTGACGTCGCCGCCGACCGAAACGAGGCGGGATGTATCGATTTTTGGCGCTTCCGCGGCATGGGCGCGTTCGATCAGACCATAGCCACCCTTGACCGGGCTCGCTGGAATAAGCGGCAGAGCCATCACCAGCGCGGTTAGCGCGATTTCCCAAGGCTTTATGCGCTTGAGGTTCTTCAACATCGTCATGGCTCGATCCCTATGCGGCGACGCTGGCGTCGGCCTTCGGCAGATTTTCGATGATGGCGCGCCAGTCCGGACGCTCGTCGAAGCCTTCCTTCCGCTTGCCGAAGAACTGGATGATCATCTCGCCTTTGGCGTTGTAGGCTTCGAGCGAGGTGACGTGACCGTCCTTTGTCGGTTTGCGCACGGCCCAGGCTTCGGCAATGTGATCCTGGCGCAGATGCAGATGAAAGGTGGGGTCCATGACGTTGATCCAGGGACCCATCGTCTGCACATTTAAGATCGGACCGGAATGAATCTGCACGATACCGTCATTGGCGACGAAGCACATGATCGGCAGACCTTCGCGAACGGAAGCATGCATCATCTCGGCGACAGCGCTCGTCTCCAGCCTCCAGGCATAGTCGTCGCCCACGGTACGGATCGCCGCCTGGCGGCCGATCTTCAGCTTTTTCAGCATGCCGAAGAACTCGTGCGTATCCGTCATGCGGCTCCAGTGGTCTCGCAGCTCGTCCCGGCTGACATCGCCGTCGATCTCGCTATTCTCGTAGCCGGAGTGATCCTCGACAAAATCCTGCGACTGATCTTCGAGCCGCAGCTCGGCGACCATGGCGTGATAAGCCTCGACATTCGAGGCGGGGCGCAGGTGCACCTTATGAACGGCATCACCGGCCTTATCGAAGAATTGCAGGCTGAGCCGCTGCTGGTCGCCATCGGTCTTGGTGACGGCGAAGGCATGCGCCCAGCGCTTCGGGAAGATGCGCAGATCGATGTTTTCGCCAAGCACGATGGCCGCCTGCACGCCTGATTTGATGTTTTCGTAGACCCCGATTTTCTCATGCACGGCACTTTCGTTGCGTGACAGCGCCAGGACTTCGTCGAGGGAAGCGACGTGGGCAAGGAACCGATGGGCATCGGCATCGATGCGAATGGCGGAAATGCCGACTTCGGCGGCAACCAGCGCTGCTTCGGAAACACCCAATCGAGCCGCGATATCGCGCTCGCGCATTTTCGAATTTTCAGCCCGAAAGGCGCGGATATCGGCTGGGGCCAATCGGGTCGTTTCTTTGGTCGTCTCAGTCATCTGCAATGCCTATTTGTTGAGAATGAGTTTGCCTTGGCGCGTGATTTTCATCCGGTAGATGCTGCCCTCGTGCCTGATCATGATTTCAGTCTGTCCACGAAAAATATCCGTGCTCTCGACAATTCTAATGTGCGGTGCGGCCATCGGCGGCACCGGCTGTATTGGTGTTTTCTCAGCAATCATCCTGCTTGGTTTTGCCTGAAAATTCATAGGAAGCCGGGCTCTGTTCCCGCCAGATTTATCTTGACTAACATACTCAAGGTTTCCTAAAGACACAATAGGAGACTTAAAGAGTCAAGTTTTAATTTCAGGCGATGGACACGCGGCATTGATCCGCGCTGCCAGCAGATATTCAGGGGAGATTGCCGATGCCGACGAAGACGATTTTGGCGGTGGCCGCCGGCGGGCTGTTCACCATTGCCTACTGCCTCCAGGCCTTAGCCCAGGATGCGACTGCCTCAACGAATGCGCAGAAGCTCAATGTCGAACTCAACGCGCTCGTGCCGTCTCAGAAGGGCTGCATGATGACCTTCGTTGCGGAAAACGATCTGGCGGCGCCGATCGGCAAGATCTCCTTCGAGCTCGCCTTCTTCAACGATAAGAATGCGGTCGATCGCGTGACCATATTGGATTTTCGCGACCTGCCGGTCGGCAAAAAGCGGGTGCGGCAATTCGATATGCCTGGAGTGAAGTGCGAGAGCGTCAGCCGTATCATCATCAACGATACGCCGGTGTGTGAAGGCCCGGCGGCGGGGGAGTGTAAGGCCGCGCTCACCACACGTTTACAGCTCTCCGTTTCTTTCGAAGGCTGAGATCATGGCCTCCCGCTCGGCCAAGGTTTCCATCGAGCGTCACCGCGCTGTCGGTGACATGAATGACAATCATCCGAGCGTTCTTCCGGGGCACGAGCTGACCGGCCTTGACGACGTGCCGAGGCCGCCAGCCGCCGAGGCGGTAGTTCACTACAGCCGTTTTGCTCATATTGGCTCTTTTCCCGCCCATCCCGCCGAACCTGTGCCCGATGCGTCCGAGCCGCCCACCATGGAGTTGCCGGCGGACGGGCCAAGTCGCGGCCTTTCCACGAGCAAGAAAACAGTCACCTTCGCCTGCCTCGGCTCGTTCCTCTTTCACGCCGTCATTGTTGCTGCTTTGTTGGTGACGATGGTCACGGCGCCCGAAGATGCTGTGGAAGAGGCGGGCGATACTGTCAGCGTCATCATGCTCGGCAGCTCCGATCTGGACCAGATGTCGGCAGGTGAGGAAAGCAAGGAGCCGCAGCCGGAAGAGATAACGGCAGACGCCGTGCAGCCGGAGACGGTGCAGCCGGCCGATGTAAAGCCCGCTGAAATGGAAGCTGTTCAGCCGGTGACCGAGACCGTGGAGGCCGCGCAGCCGTCGCAACCGCTGCAGCAGGTGTCTCCGGAAACGGTCGTCAGCCCGGAGCCGGAGGTGCTGGCGACGCAGGCGCCGGCTGAGACGACAGTGGTTCAATCGATGACGTCTGTGCAGCCGACAGATGCTGAGCCTGCCGAAATTCGGCCCGCCGAGGCGGAACCGGTCGACGTGCAGCCGACGGAAATCACACAAGCAGCCGTGCCGCCCAGCGAAGTGGTGACGACCCCGGTCGAGAAACCGGTCAAGCCAGCCAAACCGGTCGAAAAACCAAAGAATGTCGTCAAGAAGCAGCCGCCGAAGGTGGCGAAGAAGGCCGGCTCCGGTGGTGAGAGCGAGCAGGATTCGAAGAAGGGCGCTGCCGAAGGGACGGAAACGGCGCAGTCGAACGCGAATTCGCAGGCCGATGGCCAGCGCAGCGGTTCGGGCAGTGCGGCAGTTGCCAACTACCCAGGCAAAGTGCAGTCCCGCATTCGCCGCGCCGTCCGTCTGTCCTCGAAATACGAAAAGGGCATGATGGTTCGTATCCGTCTGACGATCGGTGCGGGCGGTGAGCTCAGTTCGCTTTCCGTAGCGCGGAGTTCCGGCATTCCTGAACTGGATGATGCCGTGACGGATGGTGTTCGACGCGCTGCGCCGTTTCCGCCTCTGCCTCCAGAATGGGGCAAGCCCAGCTGGTCCTTCACGCAAGAGGTTCAGGTGACCGGACGATAGGTCGCAATAAAATATGACCGCAATTATCAACTTTATTCTTTACTGCAAAACTCAACTTTAATATGGTCGCCTCGCGCTCGATGGAATCGAGCACAAAAGAGCAACCAGCAGGCAAACAGGTGATGCATGGCGCGTAAGGGGAAAAGGGATTCTGGCCGCGATAACCGCCAGACGCAAACGCCGGCGCAGGAATCGGCAAGAACCGGTCTCGACGGGCGCAGCTTCCTTTATGTCGGCGGCCGGGATTGCCAGGTCGCGCATCTTCGCCAGATCGCCAGCAGCTTCGGCGCCGAGCTGATCCATCACGACGGCGGTTTGCGCGAAGCGGTGTCGCGCATCGATACCGTGCTGCCTTCCGTCGATTGCGTCTTTTGCCCCATCGACTGTATCAGCCACGACGCTTGCCTGCGGGTGAAGACCGGCTGCAAGAAATTCGGCAAGGCTTTCATACCTTTGCGCAATGGCAGCAAATCGAGCCTCGAGCGGGCGCTGCAGACTATGAACGAACGAGACAATTCCCGATGACTGACAAAGGCCCTGACGGGTTCACGATGATCGGCCTGCACAAGCTGGCCTCGCAGAATGGCGACGGCCTGGTACCGGAACTCTATGAGCTGTTGATACGCCGCGCGGAAGAGCAGCGACAGGCTCGAAATGTGACGGCTTTCCCCTTTTGGAAGGCGCGGCTTCCAGGTAAAGCACCGGATGCGCCGCTCGGCATTTCTGCACATGACGGCACGAATGTCATTGCCTTTGCTCCACGACCGGGCAAAACTGCCGAGCGCCGCAAGAAGGTTTGACCGTCGGGAGATCCAGCCATGTACATTGCGATGAACCGCTTCAAGGTCATCATCGGTTCGGAAGGCGCTTTCGAGGACATTTGGAAAGGCCGCGATTCACGGTTGGATGAGGTTCCGGGTTTCGTAGAGTTCCGTCTGCTGCGGGGCGGTACGAATGTGGAGGAGGGCTTTACGCTGTTTTCCTCGCATACGATCTGGCGCAGTGAAGAGGATTTCCTGAAATGGACGAAATCCGAGAATTTCCGCATGGCGCACCGCAATGCCGGAGACAACAAGGCCCTCTACTGGGGACCGCCTCGCTTCGAGGGATTCAATGTGGTGGCCGGGGTTTGACGGCGTCGTTACATATCAGTCAGGCGAGATAAGTCGCCGGTTCTTCAAGCTTCCGTCACTGCTCTTTTAAAGAACGCTCCCAGAGCTACCACAGCCCAACCCGCTATCATACCGAGCCCTCCTGTTGGTGCGGCCAACGGGAAAAGCGAATTGCCGCCGAAATGGCGGCTGACGAGATCGCCGGCAAAGATCAGTGTTCCCAACCCAAGCAGCACCGCTGCCGCCGGCGCGGTGCGGATACGGTCGTATCCGGCATAGAGGGCAAGCAGGGCAGGGGCATGTGCAAGGCACATAGTCGAAGCAGAGCCGAGAAAATGCGTATCGCCGCCATGGGATGCCGCGGCCGCGAGCGCGACACCCGCGCCGCCGAGAATGCCGGCGACAAACAGGGTGAGTGGACGGATTATGGCATTGAAGCTCATGTCTCTTCTCATTCCCGGTTCTGCATATGAAAGGCAAGGCGCTCGATTGGCTCCCAGATGATGGCTCGAAGCTTCTCGTTTTCGATGGTTTCGTCCATGGCGCGGCGGAAGCAGAGGAGCCATTCGTCGCGCTCTTTCGGGCCGATGGCGGCAACGAAATGGCGGCTGCGCAGGCGCGGATGGCCGCGTTTTTCGATATAGAGCTGCGGTCCGCCGAGATAGCCGGTCAGATATTCATAGAGTTTCTTGCTGGAGCCTTCGAGGCTTGGCGGATGCACGGCGCGGCAGTTCGCTGCCTCCGGTAGCGTATCCATCAGTTCATAGAAACGCGCCGTCAGTGTCCGTACGGTCCGATCGCCGCCAATTGCCTGGTAAAGTGTGATGGTCTCTTCGCTCAAATGCCGGCCCCTCTTTGCGATGTCCTACATGGCAACTGACAGGCTATGCCGCAACCATCGAAGCGGCCGGTGCGGCGTTTCGGCGCTGCTTTATTTGTTGGTCGTCAGCTCGAAAGCGTCGCTTTCCCCAGGGATGAGCTCGAGCGGCCAGACCGTCTGACGCGTTTTCCCGGGATATTCCTGACTGTAGGCGGGCATGCCGGAAAGCAGAATCTCGGCCAGTTCGACGCCGAGATCATGCAGCGAGGTGCGAAAGCAGGTCAGCGGCGGCTGCAGGAATTTGGCACGCGGCGCCTCGCGAAAGCCTACGACGGCGATGTCGCGCCCCGGAACGATGCCGGATTCCATCACGCGCTGATAGAAGCCAATGGCCATCAATTCGTAGATCAGGATCACGGCCGTTGGCCTGTCTTCGAGGCGCAAAAGCTCATCCGCAACCTGATAGCCGCCCTGTTCGCTCGATTTGGCGCGAATGACCAGGGCCGGGTCATAGGCGATGCCATGCCGCTCCAGCGCCCGGCGATAGCCTTCCACGAAAATGAAACCGAGATTGATGTCGCTGGAAGGGGCGCTAATTGCGATGCGGCGATGCCCATGCGCCACGAGGCGGTCGACGGCGCTGTTGACGACACCATCGAAATCCAAATCGATCCAGGAGGCGTTGCCGTCCGAAAGGCTGCGGCCAAGAGCCACAAAAGGGATTTTCGTCTTGGCGAGCAAGTCGAAACGCTTGTCGACGCGTTGCGTCTCCGAAATGATCAGCGCATCGACGATGCGTCTTGCCACCATCCGTTTCAGATATTCATAGGGATCTTCGTCATGCGGGCAGGGCAACATGATCAGATCGAGTTTGTGGCGCGAGAACACGCTCTGCAGTCCGCCCGTCACAGTCAGGAAAAAATTGTCGCTGTTTTCAACGGTTTCCCGGCTGGATTGGATCATGAGGCCAATGACGTTCGTCGTGCCCTGCCGCAGGCTGCGGCCTGATTGGTTCGCCACATAGCCAAGCTGTTCTGCGGCGGCGAGCACGCGCTTGCGGGTCTCTTCGTTGACATCCGGTTTGCCGTTCAGCGCCCGCGATACCGTGCCGATCGAGATATCGAGATGTTCGGCAAGCTGACGGATTCCCTTCATAGACTGCGATTTTCCTTGCTGCGGCAATTTCCGGTCTCCCTCTATTGACACAGTAAAATCTTTTCGCATAGGATCGTAAACGTTTACGGGACGTGTGTCACGAGGAGTTTGGCGCCGTTCGCTGGAGGAAATCGTGAAATTTAACGCCATTCTGTGCGGGTGCGGAGCTATGTCCAAGGGCTGGCTCAAAGCCATCGCCTCGACGCCCGCGCTTGCCGAATCCATCGAGATCGTCGGCCTGGTCGATCTCAATCGAGCGACCGCTGAAAGCCTTGCGAGGGAGTTTTCTCTCGAAAATGCCGTCATCGGCTCGGACCTCGCCGAGGTCATTGCCGCGACGAAGGCCGATCTGGTGTTCGACGTCGTCATTCCCGCTGCCCGTTTCGGCATCGTGTCGACCGCGCTGAAGGCCGGCTGCCATGTCCTGAGCGAAAAGCCGATGGCAACCTCACTGGCCGAGGGTGCGGCCCTTATCGATCTCGCCACTGAAACCGGCAAGGTGCACGCCATCATCCAGAACCGCCGCTTTATCTCGGGCGTGCGCCGCATGCGCCGGCTCGTAGAGGAGGGGGCGATCGGCGAGCTTACCGGCATCCATTGCGATTTCTTTCTGGCGCCACATTTTGGTGGATTCCGGGAGGAGATGGACAACGTGCTTCTCCTCGACATGGCGATTCACACCTTCGACGCTGCCCGGTTCGTTGCCGGCAAGACGCCAATTGCCGTCTATTGCGTCGAGAAGAATCCCGCTGGCTCATGGTACAAGCACGGTGCGTCCGCGCATGCACTGTTCGAATTTTCCGACGATGTCGTCTTCAGCTATCGCGGCTCCTGGTGTGCCGAAGGCAAGCGCACGAGCTGGGAGAGCCAATGGCGGCTCACCGGCAGCAAGGGCATGCTGACCTGGGACGGCGAAGAGCATTTCGAAGCTTCCGTTGCGGGGCATGAACCCGGCCTGCTGCACGGTTTTACCCCAATCGAAGTTCCCGGTCCCGAGCATGATGAGGAGACGCATGGGCATGCCAGCGTCATCGCGTCCTTCATCGAGGCGGTGAAGACGGGCAAGCGGCCGGAAACCGAAAGCCGCGACAACATCCATAGCCTCGCCATGGTCCTCGGTGCGATCGAAAGCGCCAAATCGGGCCGACGTATAGACATTTCAGCATAAGGACAGTGAGATCATGACAAATCCGGTAAAGGCCATCCGCATCGGCACGATGATCAGGGCGACCAACGAAGATGCCGCCGCGGGCATTGCCAAGATCGCCGATCTCGGCTTCGAAAGCTTCGAACCCTTCTTCTGGCAGACGACCAACGGGCAGAACCTTGCCGAACTCGGCAAACGCTGCCTCGATGCCATCGGCAATCGCGATATTACGATCTCGACACTCGGCATGTTCGGCAATCCGCTCGAAAGCACGGATCTCGATCAGCAGACGCTGCAGGGCTGGAAGGATTGCATCGACAACGCCCATCATTTCGGCGCAACCTGCGTTGCCGGCTTTACCGGCCGCGTCCGCAACAAGCCGCTCACCGACAGCCTGCCGCGCTACAAGCAGGTCTGGAGCGAGCTTGCCAAGCGCGCCGCCGACAAGGGCATTAAGATTGCTTTCGAGAATTGCGCCATGGACGGCAACTGGGCGACCGGCGACTGGAACATCGCGCATAACCCCGATGCCTGGGAGCTGATGTTCAACGAGACCCCGGACGACAATCTCGGCCTGGAATGGGAGCCGTGCCATCAGATGGTCTATCTGATCGAGCCGCTGCCGCAGATCCGCAAATGGGCGAAGAAGATCTTCCACGTCCATGGTAAGGATGCGACTATCCGCTGGGATGTCATCAGGGAACACGGCATTTTCGGCAAGGAGAAGTTCGTCTTCATGCGCACGCCAGGCTTCGGCGACAGCAATTGGACTGATATCATCTCCGAATTGCGTCTTGCCGGCTGGTCCGGCTCGATCGACATCGAAGGCTGGCATGATCCGGTCTATCGCGATGAGCTGGAAATGACTGGCCAGATCCATGGCCTGAACTATCTCAAGAAGAGTCGCGGCGGCGAATTCGTCGAGTAGCGCGCAGCAGCCTGAATCTGGATCGATTTAGGGGAGGGGTTGTGCGCTCATTCGGGAAGCTGGAGCGGCTCTCTATAACGCTCCAGCCCAGCCCGGGCGTCGAAACGGAGGAGCGTAGCGAAGTCAAAAGACTGTTTGCCGGGCTCAGGATGGCGGACAGACATAAAGCCAAGAGGAAACGCCGATAGGCATCGCGAGCCATGCCGTCGGGCGGGTACCGTCACGGTTCGCAAAGTGGAGGAGAATATATGAACATGTTTTCGAAGCTGGCTATCTCGGCCGGCATGTCGCTCCTGTTGGCTGCCGGCGTGGCGCAAGCCCAGAGCAAGACATTTAACGTCTGGTGGTTCGAACTGCCGGATACTTCACAGGCCAAGGCATGGACCAAGGCGCTCGAAGAACTGAAAGCCAAGCATCCGGACGTCACGATCAATTTCGAACAGAAGACATTCGAGCAATTGCAGAAGGCAGGCAGCCTCATCCTCAATTCGGATCAGGCGCCCGATGTCCTGGAATATAATAAGGGCAATGCCACGGCGGGTCTCGTCGCCTCGCAAGGCCTGTTGACGTCGCTCGATGATCAATTCAAGGCGCGGGGCTGGGACAAGATTCTTAATGAAACCAATACCCAGCTCAGCAAATACGATGCAAACGGCATCTATGGTTCCGGTCCGATTATTGGTATTCCCGTTTATGGCGAATTCGTTTCGGTTTTCTATAATATCGACATGTTCCAGGCCAACGGCGTGAAAGTGCCGACCACGCTGGACGAGTTCGAAGCTGCGCTGGACACTTTCAAGAAGAAGGGCATTACGCCGCTAGCCTACGGTACGGTCGATTCCAACGCACAGCACCTGCTCTATACGCTGGCGCTGACGCAGGCTGACGACACCTGGGTCAAGAATTATCAGGGACTCAAGGCGCCGCTTGATACCAAACCCTTCCTGTTCGCCGCGCAGAAAATCGCTGACTGGGTGAGCAAGGGCTACATTTCGAAGGACTCGACGGGCCTGAAGGGCACCGGCGGCGCCGACAATCTCTTCTCGTCGGGCAAGGCTCCGATGTTCGTCAGCGGTACCTGGAACAATGGTAACTTCGCGAGTTCGATCAAGAACTTCAAGTGGAGCCAGTTCATCTTCCCGACCCCGAAGTACAGCACGGGTTCGACCGGCAACCTGTTCATGGTGCCCAAGGGCTCCAAGAACAAGGATCTCTCCTACGAGTTCATTGATCTCGTCTTGAGCAAGGAAAACCAGAACCTGCAGGCCAATCTCGGTGGCGTTGCCATCGCCGCCGATCCGGCCACGGTCACCGACGAAGTCGGCAAGCGCAACGTCGAGCTTTTCAACCAGATCTCCGGCAAGGGCGGCCTCGGCTTCTATCCGGATTGGCCGGTGCCGGGCTACTACGAGCTTCTCATCCAGGCGACCACCGGTCTGGTGAACGGCTCCACGACGCCCGATCAGTTCGTCGCGCGCCTGAAGAAGGCCTACGACGACGTGCAGGCGGCTCAATAACACCATCGGCGGCAATTCACGGCGGCGGGACGGCTTCAAGGCCGCCTCGCCGTATCGAACTGGAGGAATTCGATGGAGAAGTCGCAGAACGCCGGGAGAGCAGGGTACTATCTTTATATAGTCCCAGGCATGCTGGGATTTATCCTGGTGGTGCTCGTTCCATTGATCGCCAACTTCGCGATCAGTTTTACCACCTGGAAAGGCGGAAACATTGCACCGCGCTATGTCGGACTTGAGAACTACCAGAGGCTGCTCGCCGATACGGTATTCTGGAGCTCGATCCAGCACACGGTTCTGTTCATCATTTCGATGACGATCGTGCCCATTCTGCTTGGATTGGTTCTGGCGGCGGTTCTGTTCGACTATATCAGTGCGCAGTTCAGCGAAATGTGGTCGAGTTTCTTTCGCGCTGGCTTCTATCTGCCGCAAATTTTGCCATTGACAGCCGCCGGTGTTCTCTGGGCCTGGATCCTCAACCCGGTGGGTATCATCAACGCGGTGCTGAAAGGAATTGGCCTCGATTTCCTGGCGAAGAACTGGCTGGGGGACGCAAGCTTTGCGCTCTTGGCCGTTTCTGCCGTTATCGTCTGGGTGCAGGTCGGCTATTGCCTCGTCGTATTCATGTCCGGATTGGCGCGCGTCGATCCTTCGCTCTATGAGGCAGCAGAACTCGACAATGCGAGCTGGTTCGGGCGTTTCCGCTACATTACCATCCCCATGCTCATGCCGGAGATTTTTGTTGTCGCGCTGACGACGCTGATTGCGGCCCTCAAGGTCTTCGCGCCCATCTACGTTCTGACGTCCGGCGGCCCCGACAATGCGACGACGGTGCCGTCCTATCTGTCCTACTATCATTTCTTCACGACAAACCGCGTCGGTTACGCAGCGGCGATCGCGACCTTGCAGACAGCGATGACGATCGTGCTCGGCATCGTCTTCCTGCGCATGCAGTCGAAACAAGAGGGAGGGCGCTGACATGACGACCACGGCTTCGCTTTCGACTGAAGTTGCATCGGACATGCATGTGCATCATGGCCAGAAGAAGGGCTTTGCCCGCTGGATCGTCCTGACTATCCTGCTCGTGCTTCTCGCCGCCACGCTCTTTCCGTTCTTGCTGGCGGCTTTGAACGCCATCAAGACGCCGGTAGACTATGGGGCCAATGGTCCGCTTGCCTTGCCGCATAGTTTCGACCTGACGGCACTCAAGAACTTCTGGGCGACTGTCGATTTCACCCGCAAGCTCTTCAATAGCATTCTGATCAGCGGATGCACGGCTATCTTGGCCGTGGTCCTCAGTCTGCTCAATGCCTATGCGATCGGCATCGGGCGCGTCCGCGGCGGAAAAGCATTGCTGGTGATCTTGCTGATTTCCATCATGGCCCCGCAGGAGGCTTTGGTTTATCCGCTCTACTATATGGCGAAGCAGGTGGGCCTGTTCGACTCTATGCTCGCCGTCATCCTGATCTTCGGCGTCTTGCACACCGCGTTCGGCACTTATCTTCTGTCATCGGTCCTGACGACGTTCCCGCGCGAGATCATCGAGGCGGCGCAGCTCGACAATGCGAGCCGATGGCAAATTCTTTGGAAGGTGATCGTGCCGGTGCTGCGGCCGACGCTCGCGGTGCTCGCAACCTTCTTCTTCATCTGGACCTGGAACGAATTCCTGATTCCCCTGGTTTTCCTGGTCTCCAACAATAACCAGACGGTCTCCGTCGCCATGGGCGTATTGTCGGGCGCCAATACGCAGGACCCGACCGCGATTGCGGCGGCGTCGTTGCTCGGCGTCACGCCGACGGTGATCTTCTTCCTGATTTTCCAGCGCACGTTGACGCGTGGCGTGGCCGTTGGTGCCGTCAAATAGACCGAGGGAAAAGGCAGGTCTGACGAAGTTCAATTCTCCCGGAGGAGGAAAAAGTGGCAGGTATCAACATCAAATCCCTCACCAAGCATTTCGGTGCGGTGCAGGTTCTCAACGACATAGACCTGACGATTGAGCGTGGAGAGTTTGTCGTGTTCCTCGGCGGGTCCGGCTGCGGCAAGTCCACTTTGCTGCGGATGATTGCCGGGCTCGAGTCGATTACGAGCGGCGAGATTTGGATCGGGGGCAAGCGCGTCGACCAGCTTCCGCCTGGCGAGCGCGGCGTGTCGATGGTGTTCCAGTCCTATGCGCTTTATCCGCACATGACGGTTCGTGACAACATGTCGTTCGGCCTCAGGAACATCAAGACGCCGAAGGCTGAGATCGCCAAGCGCATCGATGCCGCCGCCAAGATACTGGAAATGCCGCATCTGCTCGACCGCCGGCCTTCCGAACTCTCCGGCGGCCAGCGCCAACGTGTCGCCATCGGGCGCGCCATCGTGCGCGAACCCGAGGTTTTCCTGTTCGACGAGCCGCTGTCCAATCTCGATGCCGGTCTGCGCACCCGCACCCGTGTCGAGCTCGCTCAATTGCATGAACGACTTGGCGCAACGATGGTCTTCGTCACCCACGACCAGGTGGAGGCGATGACGCTTGCCGACCGGATCGTATTGCTGAACAACAAGAAGATCGAACAGGTGGCGACACCAGTGGAGATATATACGCGTCCGGCAACGCGCTATGTCGCCCAGTTCATCGGCTCTCCTGGCATGAACTTCGTCAATGTCGCCGATGTGGGCGAAGCCGGCGGCTTTGCGGCGGCGACCTTGCCCGATGGATCGATCATTAAGACGTCTGTTCCGCTGAATGGTATCACGCGGTCCGAACTGACGCTCGGCATCCGGCCGGAATATCTGGTGGTCACGACGGCGGAGAAGGGCGACATTGCCGGCACCGTCGAGACGGTGGAGAGATTGGGCGACCGCTCGCTCGTCCATGTCAGGCTAAAGGACGGCTCGAAGATCATCGGGACCGATCCGGGCATGACCGCCGTCGCCACGGGGGCGCCGATCGCCTTTACCGTCAACAGCGCCAAGCTGACGATCTTCGACCAGAACGACGTGGCCCATCACTCCGCGATCGAAGGAACGCACTAGGAACCGAAAATAATCGCTGCGGCCGGCGCGGGGCGTCAAACCTGCCATTGACGAAACCGTCTAATTGGTATGTTATGTCGATATGTCCGATGCACACCACAGAAAGAAGCAGCCTTTGCTCGTCCGCCAGCAGTTGCTGGAGGTTGCAGCACGGCTGGCCTCGGAAAAGGGGATGACCGCGGTGACGCTGGATGCCGTTTCCGGCGCTTCCGGGGTCAGCAAGGGCGGGCTGCTGCACCATTTTCCCAACAAGAATACGCTTCTGGAGGCGTTGTTCGACAGTCTGCTCGAACGCCTGGACGGGGCAATCGAAGAGGCGATGCGCGCCGATCCTATGCCGCACGGGCGTTTTACGCGCGGCTATCTTCGTGCCTGCCTCGCGCTTCGCGATCAGCCGCAGGAAACGAGGGATTGGGCGCAGGTGACGATGGTGCTGCTCAGCGAACCGCAGTTGCGGCAACGCTGGCGCGATTGGGTGCGCGAGCGCAGCGAAGAATATGTCGGCACGGACTCGTCGGCGGATGCCGCGATCGTGCGCTTGGCGACCGACGGGATCTGGCTTGCCGACCTGCTTGGCAGCCATGAGATGGACGAGAGCGCCCGCGAGAAGCTGGTCGACCGGCTGATCGAACTCACACAGCTTTAGAGCACTTCCAGGAAAATTGCGCAGCGGTTTTCCGTCCGGAATGCGTAAAAACAAAAGGATAGAACGGTTCAGCGATTCCGTGAAACGCTGAACTGTTTTTGAAATCAAGGGAAGACCGTAAATGGCGAATGCATCTGTCTACGCGATGCTGCTGGTGGCGATTGTGCTGGAGGTGATCGGCACGACGGCTTTGCAGATGTCACAGCAGTTTACCCGCCTCGGTCCCTCGATCGTGCTTGTGCTCTGCTACGTCGCCGCCTTCTATTTCCTGTCGCTGACGCTGCGTGTCATCCCCGTCGGCATCGCCTATGCCATCTGGAGCGCGCTCGGCATCGTGCTGATCTCCGCCGTCGGCTTGGTGTTTTTTCGGCAGAAGCTGGATCTCGCGGCCGTCATCGGGCTGCTGTTGATCATCGCCGGCGTGCTCGTGGTCAACCTTTTTTCGAAATCCGTGTCGCATTAGAGCCGCGCTACACACCTGACATTCACGGTTTATAACATGTGACCGAAAACGTTTTCGGTTGCGGCGATTTTGGCTTTGTCAAATCGCCAACGAGCGGCTATGTCTTGCTCAGGAGGCCGACAGGAGACGTGAGCGGCTATTTCTCAAAGCGCTTTGGATCGGCAAACCATTCACTCAAATGTGTTTTAGAGGAGCACGGGAATGACCATTCGCACAGTCGTTTGGGGGGAGAATATTCATGAGCAAATCAACAGGGTCGTCGCCGAAATCTACCCCGAAGGGATGCACACGACGATTGCCAAAGCGCTGAACGCCGATGCCGGCATAGAGGCGACGACGGCGACGCTGCAGGAGCCCGAGCATGGCCTGAGCGAGGCACGGCTGAAGGACACGGATGTCCTGGTTTGGTGGGGTCATAAGGACCACGGCGCGGTTAAGGACGAAATCGTCGAGCGCGTCGCCAAGCGCGTCTGGGAAGGCATGGGCCTGCTCGTGCTGCATTCCGGCCATTTCTCGAAAATCTTCAAGCGGCTGATGGGCACGCCCTGCGCGTTGAAGTGGCGCGAGGCGGGCGAACGTGAGCGCCTTTGGGTCATCAATCCCCGCCATCCGATCGCCGCCGGTCTTGGCGAGCATTTCGAGCTGGAAAACGAGGAAATGTATGGCGAGCAGTTCTCCGTTCCCGAGCCGCTGGAAACGGTGTTCATTTCCTGGTTCCAGGGCGGCGAAGTTTTCCGCTCGGGCATGACATGGCGCCGCGGTGCGGGCAATATCTTCTATTTCCGCCCCGGCCACGAAACCTATCCGACCTATCACAATGAGACCGTGCAGAAGGTGCTGATCAACGCCGTCAAGTGGGCGCACAATCCGCTCGGCACGCAAGCAAGTATCCACGATGCGCCGAATGTCCCAGTCGAAAAGGCGCTAGAGCCGATCGTCGAGCGCGGCCCGAAACTCCACCAGGCCGGCGAAGCCGGTTATCGCTGAGGTACAATATGCGTCTCATAGTTGTTGGCACGGGCGGCATGGCAAAGAACCATGTGGAGCATTTCGCCCGTATTCCAGGTGTCGAGGTCGTGGGCGCCGTGGATACGGATGCGACAAGGCTCACGGCCTTCACCGATATGTTCGATATCAAGAAACGCTTTTCGTCGCTGGATGAAGCGCTCGCTTGGGGCGAGTTCGACGCGGCGACGAATGTTACGCCGGACCTGGCGCACCATCCGACCACCTTGCCGCTGCTTGCCGCCGGCAAGCACGTGCTCTGCGAGAAGCCGCTTGCGGAGAATTACGACAAGGCGCTGGAAATGACGGAGGCAGCCGAACGCGCCGGCGTCGTCAACATGGTCAACCTGACCTATCGCAATGTCGCGCCGCTGCAGAAGGCACGCGAAATGGTGATATCGGGTGAGATCGGCACAGTGAAACATGTGGAGGCGTCCTACCTGCAGAGCTGGCTCGTCTCAAGGGCCTGGGGCGATTGGCGCAGCGAATCCAAGTGGTTGTGGCGGCTATCGACCGGTCACGGTTCGAACGGCGTGCTCGGCGATATCGGCATCCATATCCTCGATTTCGCCGCCTATGGCGCGGCGACGGATATCGACCATGTCTTCGCCCGGCTGAAGACCTTCAACAAGGCGCCGGACGAGCGCATCGGCGAATATACGCTCGATGCCAACGACAGCTTCTCGATGACGGTCGATTTCGCCAACGGCGCGCTCGGTGTCGTGCATGCGAGCCGCTGGGCCACGGGTCATCTTAACGAGCTGAAGCTGCGTATCTATGGCGAGCGCGGTGGGCTGGAGATTTCCCACAGTCCGGCTGGCTCCGAACTGCGGGCTTGCCTCGGCGACGATACGGAAACGGCGACATGGAAGGTTCTCGAAGTTCCGCCTGTGCCGACCAACTATCAGCGCTTTGCTGAGGCCGTCATGACCGGCAGCCACCAGGACCCGACCTTCCGCCATGCCGCCAACCTGCAGCGGGTGCTCGATCTTGCGATGGTCACGGAAGTGGAGAGACGCGAACTGAAGGTTTGATGGCGCCTTTGCATTGTCTCCGACATTGACGCGGCCGCCTTCAGGTGGCCGTTTCTTTTGGAAACAGTAGAATTTGTACGCATATTTTGCTACTTTTGGTAACGCGATGATATCGTTGAAGATTTCATATATATTAGATACTGTGTATATTTAACATATTCTATAAAATATCGCTAATACCAAAAATGTTTCTTGTATTATTTAAAATTCGTATCAATAAACTGATTCGCGCAGAATACTTTTGGGTATTATGCGAAGTGCTTGGATCGGCCGATGAGGCCGAGGTGAGGGGACTATGCGGTTCGATCTCCATGCGCTCGACCGGGCAACGGACGGATTTTTCGGCGCTGCGCTGGATCCGGCGCTGTGGCCGATCGTGCTGGAGAAGGTCGCGGTGGCAACCGGATCCTACGGCGCTAACATCGCGCCGATCGCGGGTCGGTTGCTTGACACCTTCATCGTCACGGAAAGCCTTGCTCCCGCGATGGAGAATTATTTCGCGGAAGAATGGTACAGGCAGGATTTTCGCAGGCGTCACGTACCGATGATGCGGCAAGCGGGCGTGATGCTCGAGCAGGATTTTGCGGGTGAAGACGAGTTCAAGACACTCGATTTCTACCGCGCACAAGAACGTTTTGGCCTGCGTTGGTCGGCAATAATAGGTTTTTCGTCCGACGACGACCTCCTGGGATTTGCCTTGCAAAGGCGGATCGAGGACGGTCCCTATAGCCGAGACGAAGCAAGACATTTGCACCGCATACGTCAGAAACTTATGATCACGGCGAGAATTATGCGCGACATATCCGCAAGTGAAGTGAAGGGCATGGCGACCGCCTTCGAGATGGCCAATGTCGCCTGCGTGTTTTTCGATCGGATGGGTCTTGTGACCACCGTCAACGAGAAGATGCGCCGATTGCTCGGCCCCGATCTGCAAATCAGCCAGGGGCAAATGCGGCCGGTCCGCAAGGAGGACGCAAACGCTTTCGACCGGCAGCTCAAGGCCATATTGGGCGAGGAAAATCTGCTGACGACAGGGGAGCCCGACATCCTGCTGCTCAGCCGCAAAGGCAGGCGGCCGCTGATCGTTCGCATGCAGCGTCTCGATAGCGACATGCAGGATATCTTCTGCCATTCCTGCGCCTTTGCGACCATCGAGGATCCGGAGGAAAAAGTCCGCCAGCGCCCGGCAACGCTGACCAAGCTTTTTGGATTGACCCGCGCCGAGGCGGAAATCGCCCTGCTGCTCGCCCAGGGCATGACCCTGCACGACATCGCCGCTCAGCGTACCGTCAGCTATCAGACGGCCCGCGCCCATCTGAAGTCGATCTATCGCAAGACCGACACGAACCGGCAACCCGAACTCTCCCTGCTGCTGGCAGGGATTAGGATGGCCTGAGACGGCACTGGGACTGCGCAGTGATGTGCTCTCATACTCCGTTATTGCAACCGCTTGACGGAGCGGGGGCAGGGGAGCAGCATTCTTCCATGATCGTGTGAATGCGAGGTCATAGGAGAAGGGGTCATGTCCACCGAAGAAAAGGTTGCTAGCCACTATACGCATGGATCGCTGGGGGCGACGATCCTTGGCGCGCTCACGGCCAACGGCAAGGATATAGGTCATCTCAGCACCGACGATCTCGCCGGTGTCGATGAGTTCCATCTCGGACGGCGCGAGGCCACGGTGGAGTTTGCAAAAGATCTCGATCTGCTCGACGGCATGCGGCTCATCGACATCGGATCGGGGCTTGGCGGCTCCGCGCGCTATATCGCCAGCGCCTATGGCTGTATCGTCACCGGTGTCGATCTGACTGACGAGTTCGTCAATGTCGCCAATGACCTGACGGCGCGCTGCGGCATGGCCATGCAAGTGTCCTTCCATCAAGGAAGTGCGCTGGCGCTGCCTGTGGCAGATGAAAGCTTCGACCGCGCCACGTTGATCCATGTCGGCATGAACATCGAGGACAAGGCGAGATTGTTTGCCGAAGTACGGCGGGTGCTGAAGCGTGGCGGCCGGTTCGGTCTCTACGAGATCATGCAGGTCCGCGACGGCGCTTTGCCCTATCCGATGCCGTGGGCAATGACGCCGGAGACAAGTTTCGTGTGCAGCCCAATGACCTATCGCCAGCTGCTCAAAAAGGCAGGCTTCACGGTGGAGTTCGAGCAGGACCGTAGCGCCCTGGCAATCCGGATGGCGCAGGAAATGCGTGCAAGTGCGGCAAACAGCTGGCAGGGACTGAGTCTCGGCGCGCTGATGGGGCCGAGAGCGGCGGAGCGGATGGGCAATATCAGCACGGCAGTCGGAAGCGGGCTGGTTGCACCGATCGAAATGGTTGCCAAGGCCGAGTGATGAAAGCCAAGCCTGCTGTGTCCGGATTGACAGGGGCGTTCGCCTGTCTATATGGAAAATCCAACGGCAATGGATTCTGCCGGGCCATGGTGGCCGAACCGCTGCTCTGAATTTCCAGGGACGCTAATGACTCCTACTCGATACGCCCGATGGGGCGAAGGAGTAGAGCCATGTCTGCAATTCTGTTGTTACCCCTTTCTTGTTCAACGATCATTTTCCTCGAAAGATTCGCCGCTGGTCTTCCGGGAGAGGCGAATTGATGTCCGCATCCTTGTTTTTCCATCGTTTTCAGCAACTTCGCAGCATCCTCAAACGGATCATCGTGATGGGGCGATGATGTCGATCGCGGTTCCAAAAAACAGATATCGTGTCTAATTTTTACCCGGGGAGTTTTATGAATTATCTAATCGTCTTCCTTGGCGCTGGATTGGGCGGCGCCTTTCGTCTCGGTGTCAATCAGGCCGCGCTGCGTTTGTTTGGACTCGGCTTTCCCTTTGGGACGGTCGCAGTCAATATCGTCGGCTCATTGGTCATGGGTCTGTTAACGGAATATTTCGTGCTCCGCAGTGGTCTGTCGCAGGAACTGCGGCTGTTTCTGACTACAGGCGTTCTTGGCGGCTTTACGACATTCTCGACCTTCTCATTGGATACCATCGCTCTCTGGGAGCGGGGCCAATGGGCGACCTCATTGATCTATGTCGCGCTTTCCGTCTTTTTGTCATTGGGCGCATTGGTCGCCGGGCTCATGATCATCCGGCTGCTCGGACAAAACCAATTGGCATAGCTATCGGCTCTGCATGCTGTCGATGACGCGCGGCTATCGAAAATGTGAAGCTGCCTGCGGCAAAAAGCATTGTTGCCGGCCGTATTTTTGCCGATTCCGCGGCGCAGCATTTCGGGAAATTCGTTGGGATTTCATCGCACGACGAGGCGCCGCTCTCATGAACGGTTCCCCTTGCGAAATTCGACCAACGAACTCATATAATCGCCTATTATGATCATTGCATAACAGAGGAGTCGCGCGCCGATCAGGGGATGGGCCAGGCAAGCACCCGAATTGCCGAACTGTCGCCCTCCAAGATTTCCACGCAATTTCTCCTAAGACAAGATTTCCTCCCCCAATACAGCCCTTATCAGACAGACATGACGGAGAGCATTTTGAGCGCACCAGCTCCCACAACCACCGGACAGCGTGCTCCGGAACAAACCTTCGGCACGACCGGCATCGCGCCGATGGATCGCCCCAGCGCTATGACGCGCTTTTTCATGGGTATCGTCGCCTGGGCCGAAGGTCTCAATCTGAAATATGCCAAGCTCGGCAATCCGCCGGTCTACGACAATGCAACCTTTCCCTGGGCGGCCGAGATCGAGAAGGACTATCCCACGATCCGCGCCGAACTGGAAAAGGTGTTGCTGCGGCAGAGCGAGCTGCCGACCTTCCAGGATATCTCCACCGATGTGAAGACGATTTCGACGGATAGCCGCTGGAAGACCTTCTTCCTTCTCGGCTTCGGCGTGAAGTCGGAACAGAACATCAAAGCCTGCCCGAACACCTGGGCGGCCGTGCAGAAAATTCCTGGCCTGAAAACGGCGATGTTCTCGATCTTCGAGCCAGGCAAGCACCTTCCGGCTCATCGTGGCCCCTATAACGGCGTGCTGCGACTGCATGTGGGCCTTATCGTGCCGGAGCCGAACGATCAGCTTGCCATCCGCGTCGACAGGCAGGTCTGCCACTGGCAGGAAGGCAAGGCGCTGATTTTCGACGATGCCTATGAGCATGAGGCCTGGAACCACACCGACAAGACCCGCGTCGTGCTTTTCGTCGATTTCGTCAAGCCGCTGAAATTCCCGGCCCGCCTGGTCAATTGGGCGCTGATGAACCTGGCGATCTTCACGCCCTTCATCCGCGAAGGCCTCGACAATCACAAGGAATGGGAAAAGAAGTTTTATGCCGAAGCCGAAGCGCTGAGAAATCGTCCAAAGGCATAAGGCATATCAGCCTGTGGATCTTAGGAAAAACCCCGGAATCCTCTGCGGATTCCGGGGTTTTGTTTTGGCCTGTTGGAAGCCCTCTACAGCTATTTGATCGTGCGCACGATGGCTGCGCCCGACGTCATGCCGCCGCCGAAGGCGACGAGGCCGAGGTTGAGCGGCTCGGGATGTTCATTGGCGACGTGCATCATAGCGAGCGGGATGCTTGAGGAACTGGTGTTGCCATAGGTCTCGATGACGCTGAGCGCCGGCCTGCCGCTGCGCTTGGCAATGGTGTCGATGATGCGCTGGTTGGCCTGATGCGGCACCAGGAGATCGAGATTGGCGAGCTCTAGTCCGGCATCGACGCAAGCGTCCTCGATCGAGCGCGACATAGAATGCACGGCTTCGGTGAAGACCGAGCGGCCGTTCATTGAAATCACGCCTTCTTCGGGCAGCGGCACGTAGAGGAGGTCGCCCGGCTCCGGACGGCCGCTGATGACGGGACGACTCGCCGCAAACAGCGGATTGCGCGCCATGTCGCGGCTGGTCACCAGACAGGCCGTTGCGGCATCGCCGAACAGGATGGCCGTCGAGAAATCGCTCATGTCGAGCAGTGGCGACAGCACTTCGGAGGTGACGATCAGCACCTTGGCGTCGTTCTGTTGAGCGATGAAGTCGTAGGCCTGCTGCAGGGCATAGAGATAGCCAGAGCAGGCGGCTCCCATGTCATAGGCGGCAAGCGATGGCCGCACGCCGTCTTCGGCAACGGCAACAGCAACACGGCTTGCCAGCGACGGAGTGGCGATATCGGGCGTGCCGGTGGCGGCGATGACGAGGTCCATATCGTGGATCGTCATATTGGTCTGGCGCAGGAGATCGCGGACAGCCTTGGTCGCGAGGCTCAACGTGCCTTCGTCGGGGCCGATCCAGAAGCGGCTCTTGATGCCTGTCAGCGCAAAGATTTCCTCGGCACGCCGGTTCGGCCAATTGTGGATGATGTCTTCATTGCTGACGCGGCGGGCGCCGGTCGCAAAACCCATGCCACTGACGGCGATTTCGGAGAAGTTGCCGGAATGACGGCGTAGCGCAGGGATCGAATGGGATTTCAGCCGGCGCAGCACGAATTTGTTATGGGCTTCCGAGGCGAGTGCGAAATTGCGTTCGCTGAGGTCACGGTCGGCATCGACGGTCAAAAGCGCGCTGTCAGTGGCGATCTGATCGCCGATCTTGGCGAAAACCTCCTGAACGACGCCGCCGATATTGGCGCAGATTTCGACCGAGGCTTTGGTCGCCTCCACCACGGCGACGAGCTGGCCGACTTCGATCGTATCTCCAGGCTTGACCAGCATATCGGTCACCAGCACGCTTTCATCGGCAGGGCCGGAGCCGATGGCCTTGATGGCTGCGGTCGGACCTGTCTTGTCCTCTTCATGCCAGGTGACCTCGCATTCGAGAACCTCGGCCATCAGATCGACCAGCTTGCTGTAGGAGGGCAGTGTTTCCAACTGATTGCGGAAATTGAAGGGAACATGCGCATCCGAGCGGGCGAGCCGGCGGACGATGACAGGTACGTCGGTCTTTTCGGTCACGGTCGCGACGATTTCGGCGCCCATGCCGACCGTGCGATTGTCTTCATGCACGACGATCAGGCGCCTGGTGCGCTTGGCGCTCGCAAGCACTTCCTTTTCGTCCCAGGGCGAGATCGAGCGAAGGTCGATGACTTCAACCGAAAATCCCTGGGCTTCGAAGGCGCTTGCCGCCTTAGCGCAGAGCGAAACGGTATTGCCATAGGTGACCAGCGTCAGGTCGCGGCCGCGAGCGACGTAGCGCGAGAGGCCGGGTCGGACGAAATGCCTGTCGAGATCGGTGGATGTGCGGCCGTCGGAATTGTTGAGCACGGCCTTGGGGTAGAGGAAGACGGTCGGACGGTGTGACTCGAAGGCCGCATTGAGCAGGCCAGCGGCATCGCCGGCGCTGGAGGGCATGACGACGTCGATACCGGGCGTGTGCGCCAGCATGCTCTCGAAGCTCTGCGCGTGGAACGGCCCGAGGCCCGGCTTATAGCCGCCGCAGCTCACCATGAGGATGACGGGTGATTCCCAGGCGCCTTGAGTGCGCCAGAACATGCTGCCCATCTCCGAGACGATCTGGTTATAGGCGAGCGGCAGGAAGTCGGCGAATTGCAGGAAGGCGACCGGACGCTGGCCGGCAAGCGCCCGACCAACGGCGGTGCCGACAATGGTGGATTCGCTGAGCGCCGCATTGTGCACCCGTTCGGGATATTTCGTGCTGAGGCCGCGGGTGACGCCGAAGACATCGCCCTTGGGGTCTTCGATGTCCTGGCCGAAAAGGACGACATCGGGATTGTCGGCAAGCTGCTTGTCGAGTACGCCGTTCAGCGCCTCGCGCATGGTCAGCGTGGTCGCGCTCTTGCCGCCGCGATATTCCGTGGCCTTGTCGAAAGAAGCCGGGTAGGGCGCTTTCGCTTCCGGCTCGACATGCGGCGCATCTTCCTTGCGGGCAAGAGCTGCTTCCGCTTGCACCTCGGCGGTCAGTTCCCTCTCGATCTGTTCCAGCGCGGCAGCGTCGACACCTGCTTCCAGCAGGGCAGCGCGCAAATTGACGAGCGGATCGCGGACGGAGCCGGTCTCGATCTCTTCCAGAGTGCGATAGGTTTTCTGATCGTCGGCATTGGTATGGTCGGACAGGCGCTCGACATTGAGAACCACGAGGCTTGGCGTGCGGTTGTTGCGGCTGTGGCGGACAGCTTTGCGGAACGCTTCGCGCGACGCCTGCAGATCGGCACCATCGGCACGGATGATATCGAGGCCGTAGAAGGACGACGCGGGTCCGGTCGGCAGATCGAAGAAGGTTTGCTTGGTGGTCCGCGTCGAGATCGAGAAACTATTGTCTTCGACGACGAAGACGACAGGATATTGGCTGCGCACGGCCTCGGCCACGGCTTCGACGAATTCGCCCTGCTGCGTGGTGCCGTCACCGAGGCAGCAAATGGCGATCGGCATGCCGGACTTGTGTTTCAGCGCGGCGCCGACGCCGACAGCATGCAGCGCGTTGTTGCCGACGGGGCCGACGATCGAGGTAATGTTGAGAGCGCGGGAGGAAAGATGCGCGCTCATCTGCCTTCCGGCGGAATGGGAATTGGCTGTGGCGAGAAGACTGGAGAAAAACTCACGAATGGGCATGCCGCGCGCCAGCATCAAGGCCTTGTCGCGATAATGCAGATGCAACCAGTCGTCTTCATGGAGGAATTCGTTGAGCAGCGCCGTCGACTCATGTCCGGCACCAGAAACGTGAAAATGTGCTATGCCTTGCTTGATGAATTCTCGTTCAAGCCGGTCTATTTCACGAGATGCGAAAAATATTCTATGAAGTTGCTTGAGATGATCTGGGGTAAATCTCCCTTCCATTTCAATGATTTTCCTAATCTGTCATGACCATCAATTTGCGTCGGATAGGTAACCCCGTGGGGTATCTTTTTCAATACACGTTAAATGACAATATCTTCTCGGTTTGAAATAGGTTTCCGAGCATTGGTTGCATCTTCGATTTTGGCGGCGCCGGCTTCGATAAAAAATCCATGCATCCTGGCACTATTCGCCGTGGCACACGCGCGATGCCAACCAGCGGATGCTGTTCGTCATCCCTCAGCTCGTTTGCGGATCGGCTCTTCGGTTTCGTCGCGAAGAGAGGCCTTCCTAGCTGCCAGCGCCTCCTTTGCCAGCAACTCTTTCGGCTTTTTCCCAATGATTTGCCTGCGCCCCGTGGTGGAGAAGGGCTGCGCGAGCTGGGCAAGGAAACCTTTGGCGACCTTGCCGCTGATGCCGATGTCGGTGGAGGAGGGACGCGGGGGGTTATAGTAAGTGCCCAGGATCTGGTCCCAGATCACGAGGTTCTCGCCGTAATTGGTATTGCCCTCGGAAAGCAGCTTAGAGTGATGCCAGCGGTGCAGGCGCGGTGTCGAGAGGATCCAGTCGAGCGGGCCGGTGCGCACGTCAATGTTGCAATGGGTCAGGAGACCGATAAACGCCGTCACCGCGCCAATCCACAGGAAAACCGGCAGCGGTGCGCCGAGGAGATAGAGCGGGATCTGGCCGAGCGCGATCTTGAACAGCGAATCGATGATGTGGAAACGCCCGGTATTGATGACCCACAGCCGCTCGACGCTGTGATGCAGGGCATGGAAACGCCAAAGCGACAGGTACTCATGCGCGAGGCGATGGGCGACATAGAGGCCGAATTCGGCGATGATCAACCCCAGCACGACCTGCAAAGCCATCGGCCATTGTTCCGGCCAGATATGTGCCTGGTGGCTTAGAAAAGGTTGCGCCACGGTCGCCACCGCCATCGGAAACGACGTGCCGATGGCTGCCGCGATCTGCACGCTGCCTTTGCTCAAAAGCGTGTGTGCGACATCGCTAAACGTCTCGCCGTCACGCTCCAGCCAGGCCTCCTCGTAGGGCATAAGCCGCTCGAAAAGCGCAATCGTCGCCACGATGGAGAGATAGACGACGTTGAACCAAAGGAGCTGCATATGAGACTGAAACGCAAAATAGGCACCCGTCAGTCCGGCACAAAAGATCACCGGCCACAAGAAGGATGAAACAGCAGCGTAGAGACGCGAACTGTTTTGAAATGTCATGCCATTATCCTCGGATTCTAATCAATCAGGTGGGTTGGCGCGTAAAATATGCGCGATATGTACCGCGATGATTGTGGGCGAGAAAGAGAAATTTTTATCCGAAGTCGAAGCGCTTTGTATTTCGCCGTGTTATGGGCGATGGCACGGGCCGCCGATTGCGGAGGTCGTCGAGACGAAACGAGGCGCATTCCGAATGGTTTGGTGGGAACACATGGTTGTGTCCCCTATGCAAGGTCGATAAGCCTCGTTTCTACGCGAACGTCAGCTTGCTTTTCTGCTGTCCGGCCTCGTCGAAATTCTCGGGGGACAGCCAGCGCTCGTAACCGGCCTTCAGGCGCGGCCAGTCGGCATCGATCATGGCGAACCAGGCGGTATCGCGATTCCTGCCTTTGGCGACCATGTGCTGGCGGAAAATGCCTTCGAAGGTGAAGCCGAAACGTTCTGCAGCGCGCTTCGACGGCTCGTTGAGATTGTGGCATTTCCACTCGAAACGGCGATAGCCGAGCGTATCGAAGACGTAGGAGGCGAAGAGATAGAGTGTTTCGGTGGTAACGCGGGTGCGGGCGATCGCCGGTCCCCAGAGGATGCTGCCGATCTCGATGACGCCATGCACGGGATCGATGCGCATCAGCGCTTGGCGGCCTTCGGCCTTGCCGGTCCGTTTGTCGATCGTGGCAAAGAACAGCGGATCGGCGCTGGCGGCGGCCTTTTCGAGCCAGGGCGTGAAGGCGGCGAGATTGGCCGGTGCATCCTCGAACAGATAGCGGAAGCGATCATCGGCTCCGGGCGCTTGCGCCGAAGCATAGAGATCGGCGCCATGGAGTGCCGCGTCGAGCGGCTCCAGCCGGACGTAGCGGCCTTCCAGGGTGATCCGTTCCGGGCGCGGCACGCCATTCCAATTCGCGAGGTCCATGTCGAAGTCCTTTGGTCTCAAATAATCTATCGAATCCGGCCCGATTGTATCAGTGCCGCGAGCGGTTCGGGTAGCTCTATCCCATCCGGCAATCCGGGCGCTGCTTCCGCCGGGGCCAGATGGCTTCGCACCGGCAGGACGCCTGCCCAGACGGGAAAATCCGCCTCGTCGCTATCGCCCGGCGGGCCGTTGCGGACCTTGGCCGTCGCCTCGTCGATTTCCATCCTCAGGACCGATGTCGCTTTCACCTCCTGGCGGGTCATCGGCCGCAGGCTGTCCCAGCGGTCGGGAAATAGATTTTCGATGAAGCGGCGGAGTGCATCGGCCTTTTCCTCGACATCTTCCACAAGGCGGGCCGTGCCAAAAACCATGGCAGAGCGATAGTTGACCGAATGGTTGAAGGCGGAACGGGCAAGAACATAACCATCCATGAGGCTGCAGGTGAGGCAGACAGGCATATCCTCAGCCGCACGCAGAAAGCGGCTCGCCGCCGAACCGTGCCAATAGACATAGTCGCCTTCGCGCCAATGCAGCGTCGGCGTCACATAGGGCGCGCCGTTGATGACATAGCCGACATGGCAGAGGGGCGATGCGTCCAGAATGGCATGGACATCGGCGCGAGCATGACTGCCGCGGTTGGGTGAGCGCCGTACGCGCGAGCGTTCGGTGGTCGGATAGTCGTCTGTCTGTGGCGGGTAAAGATCGGCCATGGTTTCCTCATCGGTATCAATTGATCTATGCCGCCAAAGAGGTAGGTTATAAACGGCCAGTTTTTCTATTTCTTGCAGACCAATTGGAGATATCATGGCACCCGTTGCACAATGGCCGGCGCTCGATCGGGTGGCAGGCGACTTGGAGGGCCAAGTGTATCGCGTGATGCGCGATCGCATTCTCCAGGGGCAAATGCCGCCGGGACAACGACTGCCGTCGACGCGAATGCTGGCAATTTCGCTCGGCGTCGCGCGCTCCACTGTGGTCAATGCCTATGAGCGGCTGAAAGCGGAGGGCTATCTGCAATCGACGACGGGTGCTGCGACCCGCGTCGCCGCATTCACGACACCGCCTCTGCAGGGGCAAGCTGCATCCACGCCGCTCAGTCCGATGCCGGTGGTCGAGGGTGCCGCGGGCGGTCTGTTCGAGCCGGGCGTGCCGGATGTCGCTACCTTTCCGCACGCTGCCTGGGCGCGATGTCTCGGCGCCCGCGGCCGTTCGCTGCGGGTCCACGATCTCGGCTATGGCGCTCACAGCGGCATTCGCGAGCTGCGTGAGGCCATACTCGACCATATTTCTGCCACGCGCGGCGTGATCGCTCGCCCGGAACAAGTTCTCATCGTTCCCTCTACCGCAGCCGCCATCGATCTGCTGGCGCGTGTCCTGTTGCGGCCCGACCGCCCGGATGGGAAGGTCGCCTGGATGGAAGAGCCGGGTTATGCAACGGCGCAGGCATTGCTGCGGATGGCGCGTGCGGATCTCGTGCCGGTGCCGTGCGATCAGGCGGGCATCGATGTCGGCAGAGCCGCCGGTCCGACGCCACGGCTGATCTATGTCACGCCCTCGCATCAATATCCGACCGGCGTGACGATGAGCCTGCCGCGCCGTCTGGCACTGCTGGAATTCGCCCGCGCCAATGGATCGGTGGTGCTGGAAGACGATTATGACAGCGAGTTCCAGTATGCTTCCCGCCCGATCGCCGCGCTGCAGGGCATCGATCGCGGCGAAGTGGTTGCTTACCTCGGCACTTTCTCGAAGACGCTCGCCCCCGGCCTGCGCGTCGCATACGCAGTCGTGCCGTCCTGGCTTGTCTCCGAGGCCGCGGCTGCGCAGCGGCTGAGAGGGGCTGTCGTGCCGATCCACATCCAGGCGGCGCTCGCCGATTTCATCCGCGAAGGCCGTTTTCGTGCGCATCTGAGACACATGAATGCCGTCTATGCTGCGCGGATGGCGGCGGCCGTTTCCGCATTGCGCCGTCATTGCGGAGATCGGCTCGAGATCGGCGAGGGCACCGGCGGGCTGCAACTGGCCACCTGGTTTCGGGAGGCTGGCGCCGATGATCGAGCGGCCGTCCAGCGGATCAATGCTCAGGGCTTCGCGCTTCGCCCCATGTCCGCACTGCATCTTGGCCCTCCGCGGCCCGGGCTGCTGTTCGGCATAGCACGCATGGCGCCTGAGGCGGCGGACGCTGCGGCGGCAAAGATCGCGAGGCTGATCAAACCTGGTTCCAGTGGCGGATGACCGGTTCGCTCAAATCGTGTTCATAACCGAGAATACTGATGCTGGTGGTGTCGAGCACGAAATGCGCTCCGCTTTGCGGCGGGAGGCCGAGCCAGCGGGCGGCGAAGACCCTCAAGAAATGCGCGCTGGAGAAGATCAGCACATTGCCGTTCACCTCCCGAAGCTCGCTGATGATCCGGTCGGCTCTCGCGCCGACATCGGTTGCGGTCTCGCCACCAGGGCAGCCGTCGCGAAAGAGTTGCCAGCTGGGACGCTGATCCAGGATTTCCTTGGTGGTGACGCCTTCATAGGCGCCATAATTCCACTCCGCCAGATCGTCCTTGACGACACGCGCCTCGCCGAAGCCTGCCAGTGTGCTGGTGGTTTTGGCTCGCTGGGACGGGCTCGACCAGACGGCGGCGAAATCCATGGCGGGCAGGCGGCCTGCGACTTTGCGGGCGGCCTCTTCACCGGCGGCGGTGAGGGGGATGTCGGTTCGCCCCGTATGCCGGCCGGACAGGCTCCATTCCGTCTGTCCGTGCCGAACCAGGTAGATTTCCGGATACGCGCTGCTCATCTGAACGCCTCTCGATCGCGCTGAAGCTCCCGCAATTCTTCGCATCCGCGAGATGCTCTGTCGAGGGAGTATGTCGGCGCTTCGGGAGGGTATTCAACTCATCGTTTGACAGCGCGGCGGACGCTATGCACCAGAATAGCAAGGCAGCCGAGCAGCAGAAGAAGACCGCCGATCAGCGGCGGCAGGGCAAGAAGCTTGACTGCGCCGGCGACGGCGATCACCAGTATCAGCGAAAAAGCCGCTAGACTGCCGTCGTCGATAAACATACCGATGAGCTCGGATATAAGGATACGAATAACGTTCATTGGGCTGCCTTTGCTGTGGATTTGCCGACGGAGTCGCGCAGGCTACGGATGATGGCGAAGGACGCCAGGGCAACGATTGCGAAGATGGCGATAAGCGCAAGATCGGCGCCGGGCCAATCCGCGCCGATGCCTTCGCCGGTCCAGAAGATGCCGAAGCTGGTCAACATCAGCCCGACTACGAATTTGAGCGTATTTTCCGGCACCATGGCAAGCGGGCGATGCACCAGCAGGCCGATCAGCATGACCAGGATGAAGGCGGCGAGGGCGCCGAGACCGGCATAGAGCATCAGGCCATGGGCGCCGCCAACAGCGATGACGATGAAGACCACCTCGACGCCTTCCAATAGTACCGCTTTGAAGGAGGCGAGGCCGGCGAGATAGTCGGCGCGCCGGTTTCCGGACTGCTGCCGAAGCACCGCGGTTTCCTTGGAGAAGGCCGCTTCCTCGTCGTGCAGGGCTATGACGCCGAGCGAACGGAGAATGGCCTTTCGCAGCCAGCGCATGCCGAAAAGGATCAGGAGAACGCCGACGACGAATTGCAGTGTAGCGATCGGCACCAGCGCCAGCAGCGGCCCGAAGATCAGAACGAGGGCAGCAAGCACCGCAAGCGCGAGGGCGCCACCCGTCAGCGCCGGACGCCAACTCCGCGTGATGCCGACGGCAAGGACGATGGTGAAGGCTTCCACGACTTCAACGAAGGAACCGAGGAAGGACGCCGTTATGGTGGAAAGGATGGGTGTGAGACCGTTCATGCAATGAATCCTGGGTAACGGATAGCTATTGATTTTGCATGATCTTATCCGAAAGCCACTCGAATTTTTCAGGTAAGATCGGCCGAAAGCCGGATTCATAATCACGTTTCGGTGCTTCCCGCTCAGATATGTAACAAAATCCGCGTCAAAGCCGTATATTTACGGGACGGTGATCGTCCCTTTCATGGGAGGTTCCAGGAATGTTGACCAGACGACTTCTCCTCATCGCTGCCGGCCTCGGGGCGGTTGCGGCCCGATTTGGTTCGGCATCGGGCCCGGCCATTGCAGCCGGGAAATTCCCCGTTACCCATACCGACGAAGAATGGCGCGAGCTGCTGACGCCGGAGCAATATTCCGTACTGCGCGAAGAGGGGACGGAATATCCGTTTTCCAGCCCGTTGCTGCACGAAGAGCGCAAGGGCAACTTCGCCTGTGCCGGCTGCCAGCAGGATATTTTCTCTTCGAGCACGAAGTTTGACAGCGGCACCGGCTGGCCTAGCTTTTGGGCGCCGATCAACGGTGCGGTCGGCACGACAGAGGATCATTCCTTCGGCACGATGCGTACCGCGGTGCATTGCAGCCGCTGCGGCGGCCATCTCGGCCATGTCTTTCCCGACGGGCCAAAGCCGACAGGTCTGCGCTACTGCATGAATGGCATCGCCATGACATTCCATGCGATTTCGGCTTGATCGCCGAAAGCGGAGCCCTTTGACTGAAAAGCTGGCTCTCAGGCGTTGCCGTTTATCGCCGCCCGTACTGCGGGGATCACCTTCTTGCCGTAAAGCTCGATGCAGTGCATCAATTTGCCATGGCTGAGCGTGCCGGCGCTGTATTTCAATTGAAAGCGGCTGATGCCCAGCGTCCTGATGACCGGCGCGAGCTTGGCGGCGACCGTTTCGGGAGAGCCGACATAGAGTGAGCCGCTTTCGATCTCGCTTTCGAATTCGTCGCGCGTCATCGGTGGCCAGCCGCGCTCGCGGCCGATACGGTCGCGCATCGCCTTGTAGCTCGGCCAGAGTTCTTCGCGAGCCTGATCGTCGGTATCGGCCATATAGCCTGGAGAATGGATGCCGATCGGCTGAACAGGGCGGCCCAATTGCGCGAATGCCCTGTGATAGAGATCGATATAGGGCTGAAAGCGATAGGGGCTGCCGCCGATGATTGCCAACATCAGCGGCAGATCATATTGCGCGGCGCGGACGACTGAAGCCGGACTGCCGCCAACGCCGATCCATGTTTTCAGATGACCCTTCTCGATCGTCGGGAAGACGCGCTGATTGCTGAGCGGCGGGCGGGTCGTTCCCTTCCAGGTGACCGGCTCGTTGGAAAGTAGGGCCGCGAAGAGATCGAGCTTTTCCTCGAACAGCTTTTCATATTGCGACAGCTCGAAGCCGAAGAGCGGGAAAGATTCTGTGAAGGAACCGCGGCCGAGGATCACTTCGGCGCGTCCGCTCGAGGCGGCGTCCAGGCTGGAAAAGCGCTGGAAGACGCGGATGGGATCATCGGAACTCAGGACCGTCACCGCCGAGCCGAGGTGGATGCGCGACGTGCGGCCGGCAATGGCGGCAAGCACTGTTTCCGGCGATGAGACGGCGAAATCCTCACGATGATGCTCGCCGATGCCGAAGAAGTCGATCCCAAGCTGGTCCGCAAGCACGCCTTCGTCGATCACATTGCGGATGACCTGTGCGTGAGATTCCGGAGTCCCGTTTTCGTCTTGGGTCACGTCGCCGAACGTATCGAGCCCGAATTCGACAGTATTTGCCATCATGATGTTTCCGTCGCCTATCGCGATTGCGTCGTGGGCATTTACCCGCGTTCCCGCAGGTGAACCACCCGCAAAGTTTCGGAGGTTTCCTTCGAAGAATTCGATATGGCTGTGGTCGTGCCCCTAAATTGCCGGGACTTTGCGCTTGGGTGTGCATCCGATCGCTGGAGGAAGAAGGAGGAAGCGCATGTCAGAGCTGAAGAAGGTCAATCTCACGAAAGCTTTTGCGGGTTTCAGCGAGCCCTGGATCCCGCACATTGGCGGCGACATCAACGACTTTCAGATCAAACTCGAAGGCGCCTTTCATTGGCATCATCACGAAGAAGAAGACGAATTGTTTCTCGTAATCAAAGGCACGCTTCGCATGAAGCTGCGCGAGGAGAATGGCGGCGGTGCGTCAGCCGGCGCGGCTTTGAACGGTGTGGGACGATCTGCGGTCTCCGCTTGGCGAGATCGCAGATCGAGTTCGAGGCTGACAGCCATCAATTCAATTGAGCCAGCTTGTTCGGCGGACGGCGGCATCCGGCGAACACATCCAGGCTGGGGTCATAAACCTTCGTCGCAACATCCATCAGACCGAGGACGCTGTGGAAGATATTGTCGTGAGAATAGGTGCCGTCAGCGGCATGCTTTGCCAAGCAGGTCATGTCATAGCCGCCCGTCCTCGCCAGATCGTCGGCCAGCCAGACCAGGAACGGCACATGGGTCTGTTCCGACGGGGCGATGAGATAGGGCGTACCATGCAGGTAGATCCCGTTCTCGCCAAGCGACTCGCCATGATCGGAGAAATACACGACTGCGCCGGACAGCGAGTTTGAGCGCTGCTTCAATTTATCGATCACCGCCGAAACGATATGGTCCGTATAGAGGATCGTATTGTCATAGGCGTTGGTGATTTCTTCCGGGGTGCAACTGCCGAAATCATTGGCGCGGCAATCGGGCGTGAAGCGGCGGAACTCATCGGGATAGCGCTGGTAGTAGGCAGGGCCGTGACTGCCGAGCTGGTGCAGCACGAGAACGCTATCGCCTTTGATATGGTCCAGCCAATTATCGACCTTGTCCACTAGGATCGCATCCAGGCATTCGCCATCCTTGCAGAAGCGGGGATCAGCCGATGTCGGCAGATAGGTGTAGGGGACGCGGTCGGTGACGTGATAGCTGCCGGTATCATTATCGAGCCAAGTGACATCGACTTTGGCATGGGTCAGCACGTCAAGCAGGTTCTGCGTTTCGAGGCCCTTCAGGTGGGTATATTGCTCCCGTGTATAAACGGAGAACAGGCAAGGGATCGAAGTTGCCGTCGCCGTCCCGCAACTGCTGGTCTTGGGGAAATAGACTACATTCTGTTTCGCCAGCTCCGGATTGGTCATCTTGCCATAGCCGCCGAGCGAAAAGTTTTGAGCTCGCGCGGTTTCACCGGCGACGATGATGGTCACGCGCGGCTTGCCATTGTCGGTCGTGCCAACCTTGTGAGCATCCGTGCCCAGGGGCTGTGCGACGATGCTTGAATCCTTTCGCGAGTTGATGGCGTAACGCACGGCGCTGGTGATCGGCATGACCGGATTGAGCGTGTCCACGAGATCGGGGTGCGCGCGGCCGACACCGGCGAACGTCTTGTAGAAGCTGGTGCCTGCAACCACGAAGACGGCGAGGCAGGAGAGGATGACGGCGGTATTATAGGCAAGCTTCTTGAGGATCGGACGATGTGCAATGCGCACCCATGCAATCACCAGAGAGGGTAGAACGCCCGTCAGCAGCACATGCGTTGCGAAACGCAGCGTAATCAGGTGACCGGCCTCCGCACCCGTCGATACCGCCGCATTGCGGATCATCTCCTTGTCGATGATGACCCCGAACTGATCGTTGAACCAGGAGGACACCGCCGCCACGAGAACAAAGAAAATCAGGACCGGCTTGGTGACGTATTTGGCGGAGAAAAACGTAAAGAGCGCCATGATGGCCGCGGAGATGCCAATGGCGAAGGCGGCAAAGGCGGTCGGTTCCGCGACGAAATAGCCATAAGCCTTGGTCCAAAACGTCTGGTTCGTCACAAGAAGGATATAAATCGTGGTTAAAAGGCAAAGAGTGACGCTGCCGATTGCTGGCCGGACGCTTTGTCGGCCAGGCTGCGTGTTTTTATCGTTCAATGTTTTTCTCCAAAGCGTTTCCCGCAGAGCGGTCGGAAACCGTAAACCGCAGCGCATAGGGCGCGACTTCGACCATTTTAAAGCGCGGGAACCTGCCCGCCATTGCTGACATTTACCTGAACGATATTCGTTTGTGCACTACTGATTGTTGATCGCCGCCCCTTATCTACTCTTTTCGGCCCGAGGGCACGTCAATTTCAGGTCGCCGTCAGAAATCCCGATCATAGCTTCTTTTCTCGAACAAGGGAGAAGTCGTGCGGATTTTGCTGGTCGAAGACAATGCCACTATCGGCAATGCGGTACAGGATCATTTGCTTGCCGAGGGCTGGGCAGTCGATTGGTCGATGAACCTTCGGACGGCGATGACGGCGGTCGCTGGCGAAGCTTATGACGTGGTCCTCCTCGACCTTCGCCTGCCGGACGGAAGCGGCCTGGAACTGCTGAGATATATGGGGCCGAAGGTCTCCTCGATGCCGGTGATCATCATGTCCGCTTATGATCAGCTATCGGACCAGATGGCCGGAATGAGCATTGGTGCGGTCGATTATCTCATAAAGCCGTTCGGGCTTAGCGAACTCACTGCTCGCATCCGCAAAGCAACGACGCCTTCAGGCGCCGGACAATCGGGAAATTGCCGCTCGCACATTCTTCCGAAAGCCGGCTGAAGGGCGCAGCCGCGATGCTGTTATCAAGGCTGCTGCGATCTGGGGCTGAAGATCTCGAAAATGGTCAGCATGGCTGCGAACATGACCAGCGACAAAAGCCAACCCAGGACTGCGTCGGACAGATAGTGGGCGCCGGTCAGAACACGCATCGTCGGCATCATAACCGATATCACGGCGAGCGGTACTCCGAGCGGGAGGCGCCAGCGCGGCGGTAGCAGCAGGGCAAGACAGAGAAGCCATCCGGCCGATGACGACTCTCCGGAGACGAAAGAGCAATTCCTGAGGCACTTGCCGGCAAACGAGCCTGCCTGAACGAAATCGAACGCGCCGCCGAAAAGATCGGTATCGCGGGGACGCGGTCGGCCGGAGAAAGCTTTCAGGATCAGATTGACAATGAGGCCGCAGCCAAGCGCAAGCGACAGCAGCGCTGCTATGCACCGATCGATTTTCGGCGTGCGCCAGTTGGATCCGAGTTTCCTCCAAGACAGGAAGAGAACTGCGAGCAGCACGGCAATCGCGACATAGGGTAAAGCGAGTGTGATGGAGCGCAGGATAACGAAAAGCCGATCCTTGTCGTAGGCAAACATGCCGCAGACATCGTCTGCCGGATCGGACCATGGGCAAGGCGCGTTCGTAAAGACGCTGCGGGCGACGGAAAGATCGATCTCAGGAAATCTGTTGAAGAGAATAAGGAGCAAACACCAAAGTGCAGACAGTGCCAGGAAGGAGGCAAGCGGATTGCCGAACGGCGCAGCACGTTTGGGGTAAACAGCATAATCATCATACATCGGGAAAAGGCCGTCTTCTTCCGTCATCGCATATGGAACGGGGCAAGGGTTCGACTCTCGCGAAACGCGCTGACGATCTTCGCCCAGTGTTCCCTACGGTAGAAGCCTGACAGCAGCCTGAAACATCAACCGCTTGGGAAATGCGGTTTGTCTCCTCGACGGCGGTATTGTTGTTCTGCTTTGCACCTCCGTTACTCGCCGGTCTGGAAATAGGCTTCGAGACGATAGCCGTCAGGGTCGATGATGAAGGCTGCGTAATAGAATTGACTGTAGTCGGGCCGAATACCGGGCTTTCCGTTGTCTAAGCCGCCATTGGCAAGGCCTGCGGCATAGAAGGCGTCGACAGCCTCCTTGCTCGGCGCGACGAAGCAGAAATGCAGGCCGGAGCCGCGATCTGCCGGAACGGGGCGCTCGACCTCCATGACCCAGAACTGCGCCCGCTCCGCGCCATATCCGATCGTGCCGTCGAAATTCGACAGTCGCTCATAGCCGAGCGGCGCTAGCGTCGCATCATAGAATTGCCGTGCTCTTTCCAGGCTTTTTACACCAATCGAGATATGATCGAACATAGATGCAGGCTCCGGTTGTCCACTCCGCGGTTTGATGCCTGCCAAGGCTGAGGGTACGTTACCCTTTCGAAATCCAATGGCTTCGGCGTTGATGCCAACCATCTTGCAACGCCCTTTCGAAGTCAATGAAGAGTGTCGGGGAAGAGTGTCGGGCGCCTATTGGCGACTTTGAACAGGAAGCCTCCGAATTCCAGCATGGGGCAGGTTGCCTGCATGTGCTGAATTGATCGGGTGGACTGCTCTCGATGCCCCGGAGGAATTGCAGTCGTTGCGGGACATTAGATCGATCTGCATCACCCTCGAATCGAATTGGCGTCTCGAATGCGTATTTTTTTAAATCGCTTGTCGATTTCCGAAGGGTTGCTTCGTCGTCATATTGAGCGAGACAATTCCGCGGCAATGGCGCCAGCGGCTCGGCTCGAAAGGAATGGTCAAATGCGTTTCATGTCTATCATCACTTCCGCTCAGGTCGGCATGCCGACGCCGGAACTCATGGAAGCCATCGGTAAGCTCGCCGATCGCGAGATCAAGGCTGGCCGCATGATCGATACCGCCGGACTTATGCCGATGGAAACCGGAGCCCGGGTCAGCATCAAGGATGGAAAGCTCGTCATCGTCGACGGCCCGTTCGTGGAAGCCAAGGAAGTGGTCGGTGGCTATGCGATCTTCGAATTTCAGAACAAGGAGGAGGCTTTGGCGCTGACGGTCGAATTCATGCAGCTCCACATAGATCACATGCCGGGCTGGGAAGGCACGTGCGAGGTTCGTCCGTTCTTCCCGCCGGATATGAACCCATGCAGCACACACTCGGTCACGGTTGAGGTCGCTTGAAGCTAGCAGCCGAAAGAGGGGATAGGCGGCCATGACGGCCGCCAACGCCCATCGCACGATCCTGGCCGTCTGGCGGATCGAGCAGCCCAGGCTGATCACCAGCCTGGCAAGGATGCTACGCGACGTCCCTTTGGCCGAAGACCTGACGCAAGAGGCGCTGTTGGCCGCGCTGGAGCGGTGGCCCGAGACCGGCGTTCCGGAAAGACCGGGTGCATGGCTGATGGCGACCGCCAAGCGGCGGGCGCTGGATCATCTGCGCCGCCGCCCGATGATCGAGCGCAAGCATGAGATGATCGCTCTGGATATGGATGAGGAGCAGCAGGCCATGCCCGATCCAGACGCTGCCCTCGATGACGACATTGGCGACGAATTGCTCCGTCTCGTCTTCACCGCCTGCCATCCGCTGATATCGCGGGAAGCCCGCGTCGCACTGGCGTTGCGGATGATTTGCGGCTTGACGACGGAGGAGATCGCCAGAGCGTTCCTGCTATCGGAGGCGACGATCGCCCAGCGCATCGTCCGCGCCAAACGAACTCTTTCGGAATCGGGGCTGGCCTATGAGACACCCTGCGGCGACGAACTCGCGCAGCGGCTCGCCTCCGTATTGGAGGTCGTCTATCTGATTTTCAACGAGGGTTATACGGCGGCACGCGGCGAGGACTGGTTGCGGCCGCAGCTCTGCAACGAAGCATTGCGCATGGGCCGTATTCTCACCTCCGTCGCGCCGAACGAACCCGAAGCGCATGCGCTGCTCGCGCTGATGGAACTGAATGCCTCACGCACCGCGGCGCGTACGGACGCAGCCGGCGAGCCGATCCTTCTGCTGGAACAGAACCGCGCCCTTTGGGATCTGCTACAGATCCGGCGGGGACTGCGGGCACTTGCACGGGCGCGGGATCTCGGCGGTGCGGGCGGTGCTTACGCGCTGCAGGCGGCCATCGTCGCCTGCCATGCGGAAGCTCGAACGGCTGAGGCGACCGATTGGTCGCGCATTGCCGGGCTTTATGGGGAGTTGGCGGCGGTTGTGCCGTCGCCGATCATCGAACTCAATCGTGCGGTCGCGGTGGGTATGGCGAAGGGGCCGGAGGCGGGGCTGGCGATCGTCGATCAGCTTGCAGACGAGCCTGCGCTCAGCGGATATCACCTACTGCCGAGCGTTCGCGGCGACCTGCTTCAGAAGCTCGCTCGCCACGAAGAGGCGAGAGCCGCTTTCGAAGCGGCCGCCGCACTTGCCGGAAACCAGCGGGAGCGTGACTTGCTGTTGCGACGTGCCGCCGAAGCGGCATCGCTATCGTCATAATGGTATTCGCCGGATAATGGCAGCTTCCTGCAATCAGCTTCAGGACGATCGAAACCGTCTGATTGCGAATACCCGCGCCAAACGACGCGGGTATTCGCGACATCAACTATTCTGCCGCCTGGTATGCATTCGAACGCGATGTCGACGTTCTCGGACCGACCGCGGCCAGCAATGTCACCGTGGCGGCCAGTATCGCGACGAAGGCGGTGCCGGCAATATAGGGATTCCAGCCGAAGCTTGGGGCCGCTCCGAAGATGGCGGATGCGGCTGCCAGTACGATGCCGCCGCCGATCTGGAACGAGGCGAACAACAGCCCGGAGGCGAGGCCCGATTTGTCATCTTCTACATCGGACAATGCCGCCACCTGCACTGACGGATAGGTCATGGCATAGCCGACACCGAGCAATAGCTGAGAGACGGCGACGAGCAGGATCGGGTTGATGTTGCCGACCGAGAGAACCCAGAAGATATAGCTGATGGCCTGCAGCCCCGCGCCCAGCGTCATCAGCAAGGTCGTGCCGCGGTTCTGCCCGATCGTGGCGAAGCGGGGAGCGAGGAACATGACGCAGACACCGCCGAGGGCGAAGGCGAAACCAGTAGCGAAGGCCGACCAGCCGACGACATTCTGGTAATAGAGCGTCGCGATGAACTGGAAGCCGACATAGACCCCCTGGAACAAAGCGGCGAGAGCATTGGCATGGCTGAGCTTCGCCCGCCGGAAGATGGCAAGCGGCACCATTGGCTCCCTGTGCCGAGCTTCGACCAGCAGGAAGAGCAGAATGAGGACCAGGGCCGCGACCAATGCTCCCCAGGTGGGAAATGCCTGCCAGCCGGCGGCTGCGGCGTTGGTTATGCCAAAGACGAACAGCAGCAATCCAGGCGTGATCGTCAGCGCGCCGGCCCAGTCGAAGTGAGGCCGCGGCCCGGTTCGCCGATGATCGGCAGGCAGGACAAAGGGCGCGAGCATCAGTGCGAGGATGGCAACGGGTGCTCCCATGACCAGCGTCGCCCGCCAGCTAATGATGGTCGCGGCTCCGCCAAGCACCATGCCGAGCACAAAGCCGGCTGCGCCGGTGGAGGAGAACACGCCGAGCGCCTTGGCGCGGGCGTTTCCTTCGCCGAATACGGACAGAAGGAGGGCGAGTGCTGCCGGTGCCGTGAAGGCTGCGGCTATGCCTTTGATCAGGCGTGCGGCGATCAAGGTTGGCGCACTGTCGACGAAACCGCCGGCGATGCTGGCGGCGGCGAAGACGCCGAGCGACCAGAGGAAGACGCGGCGATGGCCGAAAAGATCGGCGACGCGGCCGCCGAGCAGCAGAAAGCCGCCATAGCCGAGCACATAGGCGCTGACGGCCCATTGCAGCGATGTCGCCTGAATGCCGAGTTCGGTCTGGATTGCTGGCAGCGCCACGCCGATGGTGGAGACATCCATAGCATCCAGGAAGTTCGCGGCGCAAAGCAGCAGCAACGCCAGCCCGGCCCCACTTCTTGATTTGGAATAAGTCATCGGAATCGTTCCTTCGTATGCTGCCGCCTCTCGGGAGGTTGGCGGGCGGCAGGGAACGAGAAAATGTACAGCTTCTAACCCTCTTGCAAATTGATAGTAACCATGTCAGGTATTACTGGCGATGATGAATGATGCCACGCTTCGAAAAATCGACCTCAATCTGTTGCTCGCCTTTTCCGTGCTCATGCAGGAAAGGAATGTGAGCCGCGCCGCCGAGCGCCTATTGCTCGGCCAGCCGGGCCTGTCCGCTGCGCTGCGCCGGTTGCGTGAGACACTCGATGACGAATTGTTCGTGCGCGTCGGTCGCGGTTTACAGCCGACGCCGCGTGCTCTTTCCATTGCCCCCGCCATCGAGGATGCGCTTTCGGGCATCGAGCGCGCCATCCGCCCGCCGACAGCCTTCGATCCGGCAAGCTGGCAGGGCGAGTTCCGCGTCGGTATGTGCGACAATCTCGAATCCGCTTTCTTCGGCCCGCTGGTGGCTCGGTTGCGGCTGCTGGCGCCAGGGGCGCGCTTGATCGGGGTGGCTTTCGACAAGCGCGACGCCGGACGTTTGCTGGACGAGGGCGCCTATGATTTCAGTGTCTCGGTGCATGACGAGCCGGCATCCTGGCATATCCGCGCGCCATTGTTCGAGCAAGCGTCGGTCTGCATCTATGACCCTCACCAGACAAGGCTCACGACACCGCTCGACTTCAAGGATTTTGCCGCCGCCGCTCATGTCACCGTGTCCTTTGAAGGCAATACGTCGAGCAATGTCGATGTCGCTCTGGCCCGCACCGGTCATCGCCGGCAGGTGGTGGCCACCGTGCCTCGCTTTTCGGCCTTACCGACGATTTTGCGTGCAATGCCGGCCATCGCCACGATCCCGGAATCGATCGCCTGTTGCATGGCCCAGCTTCATGGCCTGGCCATTTCGAAGCCGCCGCTCGAGCTGCCGGCCGAGCCGGTGACGATGCTCTACCGTCGCGTCGACCGGACGGACAGCCGGGCGGTGTGGTTTCGCCGGCTATTCGTGGAAATCGTGGCAGAGTCATTGGAGGCATCCGGATGCCTTGTGGGCGTTTCCACGGCTGCCTGCTGCTTCGACCAGGTTCCTTTGGCAGAGGCGGTATGAGGCTTCGAGAGAGTGGTTCTATGCCATCACCATTGGATCGGCGCACGAAACGCTTGCTGTTGCGCATGCCCGCGGAGGCGGATCTCGATTTTGTGACGGCTCTCTTTGTACGGCCGGAGCTCGTCGCGCACCGGCCCGATCCGACGCCGGATACACCGGAAGCAAGTGCCCGACGTCTCGATCGTGACATCGATCATTGGCATAACCACGGTTTCGGCCGCTGGGCTGTCGAGGCAGATGGCAGGCTGATTGGGTTCGGTGGCGTGACGGTGTCGCAGGAATTCGATGGTCTCAACCTGTCCTATCACCTGCATCCGGATAGCTGGGGACACGGCTATGCGACCGAACTGGTGAAGGAGGCGTTGGTCTTTTCGTTCAATGACTTACATGCAGAACGGGTCATCGGCCTCGCCCGCTCGGCCAACGTCGCTTCCAGGCGTGTCCTGGAAAAATGCGGCTTCGCCTTCGAGCGTGAAGTCATGCTGCGCGGCGCGCCGACCAATCTCTTTGTGCTCACCGCCTACAGCCAAATGGTATGACGGCCAAATGGCTGTTATCCCCGCCCATATGGGCGTAGACGAATTGCAGGCTCTTCTTTTTGCTCGTCCCATTCCACAATGGGGCTCGACAATCCGCGCCACGCGCGAGAGTGCAAGGGGGAGACCGCGATGACGGAAACTCGTCTGACAGGGGAAGACGCGTCCAACGCGAGCACGAATCAAAACGTGCTCTCCGGTTCCGGTGCAGGACATCTGGCGCTGGTTCCCACATGGATGCCGTTGGATCTTGCGCCCAACTCGAACGTCAATTCCGCGGGAAGCGGCGGCGACGGAATCGCGACCGGCATTATCAGCAGCAATCCCCTCGCTATCTTCACCCCATCCAATACGGCGATAGCCGGCCCTCATTCGACAGCGGACGCCTTTCAGGGCAGTGGTGCGCTTTTCAACCAACACTCCACCGAAATGGCCGGCATAGGCGGCGATGGCGGCAGCGGCAATATCGCGCTCGGCGGTATCGGCAGCACCTCCGTCAACCATGCCGGAACTGGCGGCAATGGCCTGTTTTTCGGCGGTATCGTCAGTTCGGATGTTGCCGTCTTCGCTCCGGTGAATACCGCCGTCGCCGGGGGTGAGGGATCAGTGGCGCATTCGGAACAGACGAACAACGCGGCGTTTCTGCAAGGCGCAACCCAGATCGGCGGCGTCGGCGGCTCGGGCGGCGACCATAATCTGGCCGCTGGTGGCGGGTCGGAGAGTGCCGGTTCAAACTCTGGAAATACGCTCATTCTCGCCGGCGACAACTATGCCGGCCACGGCGGCGACGGCCATTTCATCGGCAGTATGATCGATGTGAACGTCGCCATCTTTTCGCCAATCAACATCGCGGTCGGCGCTGCTGGCGGCTCGGCGGAAGCCCATCAGACGAACGATGTGATTTTCGACCAAGGCGGTATCCAGATGGCGGGTATCGGCGGCAACGGCGGCAGTTTCAACTTGTCGTCTGATACGATCTTCACCGGAAATAGCGTGGGTGGCGGCGGCGGATCGGGTTCTTCGACAGGCAGTTTCGTCGATGTCAGCCTCGGGTATTTCCATCCGATCAACATCGCTGTTCCTGCCGGCGGCACGGCCGATGCCCAGCAGATCGACCATATCCTCACTGATCAGCATACGCTGCAACTGGCGGGCATTGGCGGCCATGGCGGCGAAGGCAATCTGACGGACGCCCATTCGGCCCTCGTCGACGACATTCTCAATTTCATGCATACCTAGATCGGCTTAGCTTTTCAGAGACTGCTTTATCTTTTGTTTTTTCGCAGTCGCGGACGGAAAAGCCGCTCAGCACTTTTGTCGAAATTGCGTCAAAAGCGCGTGTTCGCAGGAACACGCGCAGATCATTTCAGTTCCGCGTTCCAACTTCAACGAAAGTGTTCGTAGAGAGCATCGCCCCCTTCTGTCGAGCCCTGTGCCTGCTGTTATTTCGGCGTAACCATTTGGGATACATCCTCTTTCCCGGCCATACCCCACCCAAAGGGACATCTCCGAATATCCGGCTGGTTCACCGGTTGAATTGCGAGCACTGTCTGCAAGCGGTTTTTTTGCCTGGTAACGACGTACCGGCATCGGGCCGTGGGAGACTTTCGGACCGAATAGGAGAGGAGCTACACTATGCCTATTCCACAGATAACTGATACGATCAATCTCACCGATCCGTCTGCAGGCAATGCAAATGCCGGCAATGGCGGCGATGGATACGGCAATGGTAATATCCATTATGATCCCAGTGCCTATGTCAATAACTACCAGTATGTCGATGGCGCCTCAACTGATCTCCATAATGGCGATCACGTTCACCAGACGGCTGACTGGGATGCCGGCGGCGGCGGAGCTGGCGGATTGGCTCAAGCTTTAAACAACGCGTTTTCCGGAATCACCAGCACCGGTGGAGCTGGCGGGAGCGCCACTTCGAACGGTAGCCAAGGCTCTGTGAGCGGCGGCGACGTAGCTGCTGTTTCGGCAGCCACGACAGCCACGCAAAACGCTACGTCGTTGATCGACCAGCATGCCACTATCGTGTCCGGCGCCGGTGGTAACGGCGGTAACGGCAACCTGGCCGAGGGCGGCAGCATCTCGACTGCATTGGTTCATACGGACACGCTCAGCACGGCCGTATCGAATGCTTTCGATCATTTCGACAACTCTTTTGGCACTATCGACGTGCACCACCTCGGTACGTGATCGACTTATGCCAACCGGCCCGATAATTCGGGTCCTGAGGATCGCAGGTTCCGGCCAGCGATCCTCGTATTTATGAGGCTCCGATCAAGCATTTGTCTTGTCGGAATCCGGAGCTGCGAGATCTGATGACGCCAACAAATCTTGCACAACCCCAGCGCCAGCAAACTCAACTGGTCATGGCACTTCGGGCCTGCGCCGGGGCCTTCGGCTTGGTCTTTCTCTATAGCAGCGGCTACAATCTCTTTCTTCTCGCCCCTTCCATTTATCTTTTGCAAATATACGACCGGGTCATGTCGAGCCGCAGCGTCGATACGCTGTTGATGCTGACGCTCATCGTCGCCGTTGCGGTGGTGGTCGGCTCCACCCTTGATATCGTGCGTAGAGCAGCGCTTTCGCGCATCGGCAGTTGGCTGGACCATCGTTTGCGTCCGGACGTCCTGAACGCTTCATTCGAATATGCGTCCCGTGCCGATACCAGTGTTGCGGCCGATTGTTACCGCGACCTTGCCACGTTGCGCCAGTTCCTCGATTCACCGGCAAGTGCGCTTCTCTTCGATATTCCCTGGGCACCGGTATTCCTGCTGCTGCTCTTTCTCGTTCATCCCCTGCTGGGCGTGATCGGCCTTCTGAGCGCAGTCGCTCTCCTGTCGCTCGCCCTCCTGACGGAACTGGCGACGCAGCAGCCGATCGCACAGGCGAATCTTGCGCTGTCGCGGAGCTACATGCGGCTTGCGACCGCCCTTCGATATATCCAGGTGATCCGGGCCATGGGAATGCAGGACGGTGCAGCGCAGATCGTCTACCGCGATGCCGAGGCGGCCAGAAGAGCGCAGGACACCGCCATGCATCGGACTGAGATCATTCTGGGGTTCTCGAAATCCATCAGGACTTTAACCCAGATTCTGGTCATGGGAGCGGCCACCTGGCTGGTGCTCGCGGATAACAGCAGCCCCGGCATCATCTTTGTCGCGAGCCTGTTGCTCGGCCGCGGTCTTGCGCCGGTCGAGGGCGCGATCGGCGCGTGGCGCTCATTTGCGTTTGCCCGCAATTCCTTCAATCGTCTCAACAAGATGCTGATCCTTGTTTCTTCGCAGGACGATGCCCGGACGATACCCACTCCCGAACCCAGCGGCCTCATCCTGGACAATGTCGGTTACGCCCTGCCATTTGCCGATCGGCCCATATTGAAAGGCGTCACGTTACGCCTGGTGCCTGGTGATTGCGTTGCGCTCATCGGCCCATCCGGATCCGGCAAGTCGACGCTTGGGCGCATCATGGCCGGTGTCCTGCACCCGACGAGCGGATGCACGCTTCTGGGAGGCGTCGACATTTCCGCGCTACGCCTGTGCGGCAGCACGCGTCATGTCGGCTATTTGCCACAGGATATCGAACTTTTCGGAGGAGCCATCAAGGATGTCATCGGGCGCCTGGACGGTGCGGACCCCACAAGGGTCATCGAAGCGGCAAAGCTCGTCGGACTGCACGAAACGATCATGCGGCTGCCGCAGGGCTACGAGACCGACATCGGCGAGGGTGGAAACTTGTTGCTGCGCGCTCAGCGGCAGCAGCTTGGATTGGCGCGCGCAGTCTATGGAAATCCGTCGCTCGTAGTGCTCGACGATCCGAATTCCAGTCTGGACTATGAAGGCGAACGCATCCTGTTCAACGCGATCGAGCGCATGAGATCGAGACGAATGATCGTCGTCATAATTACCCACCGGATGGGAGTTCTGCCCGTCACCAACAAGATCGCGATTGTGCGCAATGGCATGGTCAATGCGTTCGGAGAGAGCGAGCATATATACGACACCTACCTTCGCCCACCATCGCCGGCGCAGACATTGGAAGGAAAGGCTGCGCCATGACCACCATCCTCCCTTCCGGCACGTCAGCCAAATTCATCAGCGCGTCAAACCCGAGCAGCCGGTCTGCGCAGAGATTGGAGGCCGCCAAGAAGTTCCTCAGCTATGCGCCGGTCCTGGATGCGGATTTCACGAGGCTGGCACCGCCGTCGCCGATGCCGGTACTGCGGTCGGTGAAGCGGACGGGCAACCTGCTGATCTGCGTGTTCATCCTGGGTTTCGGGATATGGTCGCTCCTGGCTCCACTCAAGAGCGCGGCGGTGGCATCCGGTGTCGTGGAACCGGAGTTCAGCCGCAAGACCATCCAGCATCTGGAGGGCGGAATCATACGACAGATTCTGGTCAAGAACGGCGACGCCGTCACTTCGGGGCAGGTGCTCATCGAACTCGACGATACGAAGTCGCGCTCCGAGCGCGACAGCATTCAAGGGCAGCTCTGGGATGCCGAGGGCATGCACGCTCGCCTTGTTGCCGAACAGAACGGTACCGACCAGATCACCTTTCCATCGGATCTCGTAGCGCTGATGAACGACACGCCGTCTGTCAGAGCCATCATGGTTGGGCAGCAAAGGATATTCGAGACGCGCCGCCAGGTGATGCAGTCCGAGATAGGGATCACACAGGAGAAGATGCGGCAAGTCCAGCAGGAGATCATCGGGCTTGGCGCGCAGAAAACTTCGCTCGCCGACAGGGCCGAAATCTCGCGGCAGGAGATGGAGTCGGCCAGCAGCCTCGTCTCCAAAGGGGCAGAGAAAAAGAGCAGGATTTTCAATCTTGGGCGCGAGAAGGCCGACATTGACGGTCAAGCCGGCGAGGTGGATGCCCAGATATCGCGCGCCTATCAAGTAATCAGCGAGGCACAGGCCAACCTGGTGAAGCTGCAAAGCGATCGGTTGAACGAAGTCGCTCAGGGGCTGCGCGATACGGAAGGTCAGATCCTGCAATTGAGCGAACGCTTGCGTGCGATCGACGATCAGCTTGCCAGAACCGAAATCCGGGCGCCCGAGGACGGGGTGATCATGGACCTGCGCTTTCACACGCCAGGCGGCGTGGTCGGCGCGGGCGAACCGCTTGTCGATCTGGTGCCGCGCCAAGCGCGTCTCGTGATATCGGCACATGTGCGGCCGGAAGATATTAATTTGGTGCACTCGGGGTTGGAAGCACAAGTTCATCTTCTACCTTATAATCAGCGGCGGGTTCCGCTGCTGAAAGGTATCGTGGACTATGTCTCTGCGGATCGCCTTGTCGATAAGCAGACCGGTCAGGCCTACTATGCAGCGACGATCCGCATTACAGACGAACGACTGGCGAAGATGCACGATGTTGCGATGGTCCCGGGCATGCCCGCCCAAGCATTGATCGAAACGGGCAAGAGCAGTGTCGCATTTTACGCAATCAGACCGCTTCTGGATAGCTTCAACAGAGCGTTTCGTGAGGATTGAAGTGAGCTCCGGAGCCGAAGACTCGGAAATGCGACGCGAATATGGATTGGTACTCCCACCATTCCTTCCTGGCGCCTCTGAATTTCTAGCATGTCGCCGTCGAAGGGACGCAGTGATGGGTAAGAGAAAATTCAATGATGACAGGATCATGGACATTCTGAAGGAGCATCAGGGTGGCATGACCGTGACGGACGTGTGCAGCAAATACGGGATCAGCGAACCGACGTTCTATCGGTGGCAATCCCTGCAGCTCAAGAATGTCGGCTTCGACGTGAAAAGGCTGAAGGCTCTGGAGGAGGAGAACCGGAAGCTCAAGAAGCTGCTGGCGGAAACCATGCTGGCAGCGGCAACGTTAAGCGAAATGCTTGAAAAGACATCCAAGGAAAGCGCTTAGAGCGGTTCAGCGTTCCACAGAATCGCTTTCCCGCTCTATCCCATTGTTTCTACGCCTTCCGGACGGAAACCGCTTCGCACTTATTCCTGGAATTGCTCTTGCTTAGGACGCCGCCGCATCATGTCCGTTGGCCAGTCTATATCCTAAACGGGCAACGACTTCGGTCCGGTTCTGGACCTGCAACTTTCGCATGATGTGCTGCACATGCATTTTCACCGTATGGCCAGACAGGTTGAGCTTTCCCGCGATGACCTTATTCGAACAGCCGCGCTGCAGCTCGGCAAGCACATCCGCTTCGCGCGGTGTGAAGTCGGCAAGATCGGGACTATGCGCCCGCGCCTCTATCATCTTGTGATCATCGTCATGAGAGTCTACGTGCCTGGTTAAGCCGTTCGTCAGCGTATCCAGCGGCTGCGGACAGAATATGCCGCCTGCAAGAACGAGCCGCAGCCCGGCAAGGGCGATCTCTATGGGAATGGAGGTGGTGAAAAAGCCACGAATGCCCATTTTCAGCGCCTGAGAGGCAATCGAGGCATCGTCCGTACTCGACAGCAGTGCTATCGGCGCTTCGGAAAAGCGTTCGGTGATCGCCGCGAGATCATCAAGCAGACCGGCGCTCTCTACGCTCCTGCCCTCCAAACCCAAAGCAATCAGACGCACATCCATTCCGAGAGCCCTATCAAGACTCTCAGTAGAGACCATATCAACAAATTCCCAGCCGGCGAGTTCGTGCTCAAGAAGTTTCACGATGGTCGTACGGGCAAGTGTATGATGATCTATAATGATGACTGTCGGCGCGTTGCGTCCGATCCGGCGTTTCGTTCGTGAACTGATGGACACGTGTCGCCCCCCAAGGATAAATGCGTTCCATCTCGGGGCGAATATTATACCGCCTGTTGTGTCATGTCATGATAAAATGGGGATTAATCCCCCCGCGACTCAATGTGACGTCCTGTAAGCATCCTCTAATCACAACCCTGAGACGCTATTATGCGAACCCCTTAATTTAAACGGGGACGCTCGTAAGACCTTTTGCAGGTGCCATTACCTCCACTGTCGGCGGCTTGAAGGGCTTGATTGCAGTCGCGCAACAATATCCACCGCTGTCTGAGCTAGAGGCGTTAGGTATTGAAAAATAAGGAAAATTCTGACAGCCTGGCGCAATTCGGGTAAATAGGCGACCTCAAGAATGGCGAGATCGCCCAATCCCAATCGGCGCACGGCTCGAATGCGGATGGTGACTGAGGCTACAATTCAACCGGCAGATGGAAGCGTATCCGGGGCTAGCTCTCTTGGTCCTGTTACCGGCACGTCCTCTGCCGACAGTGTGGGTTGTGCAACGCAATGTAAGATTCCGCACCTATCCTATCAACAAACTTGCTAGACTTTGATCGGTATCCGATAAAATTCAAGGAGCGAGCTGCGGCGGTCGTCTTCCACCATGCCGAGCCGCAGGGGAGAGCTGCCTATCAAGACTCTCATATCTTGCTTTTTTGCCGATCCGCTCAGGTAAGACGTGTTCCATTACTGTCATAGGGCCACTTCCATCTGCTGATTTCCGGCATGTCCTCGCCATGCTGACGGACGTAGTGATGATGCTCTTCGAGTTTGTCGCGGAAAAGCTTGATCGCATCGGCCGCCTTTTCCTTCAGTCCCGGCACGCGCTCGATCGCCTCGATGGCGAGATGGTAGCGGTCCAGTTCGTTGAGAACGGTCATGTCGAACGGGGTGGTCGTCGTCCCTTCCTCGATGAAGCCGCGGACATGGATGTTGTCGTGGTTGGTTCGCCGGTAGGTGAGGCGATGGATCAGGTAGGGATAGCCGTGATAGGCGAAGATGACAGGCCGATCCGGCGTGAATAGCTTGTCAAAGACCGCATCGGTCAGGCCGTGCGGATGCTGCTCATTGGATTGGAGCGCCATCAGGTCGACAATGTTGACGACACGGATCGACAGTTCCGGAATGTTCTGGCGGAGAAGATCGGCCGCGGCAAGCGTCTCCATGGTCGGCACATCGCCGGCGCAGGCCATGACGACATCAGGCTCCACGGCGTTCTGTTCGTTGCTTGCCCAATGCCAGATACCGATGCCCGCCTCGCAATGCTTGACGGCTTCATCCATCGGCAGCCACTGCAGTTCCGGCTGCTTGCCGGCGACGATGACGTTGATGCGATCATAGGTCTTCAGGCAATGGTCGCCTGTGCATAACAGCGTATTGGCGTCCGGCGGCAGATAGATGCGCACGATGTCGGCCTTTTTGTTGGCGACAAGATCGACGAAGCCAGGGTCCTGATGGCTGAAGCCGTTATGATCCTGTCGCCAGACATGCGATGTCAGCAGGTAGTTCAGCGAAGAAACCGGTTCGCGCCACGGCAGTTCGCGCGACACTTTCAGCCACTTGGCATGCTGGTTGAACATTGAATCGACGATATGGATGAAAGCTTCGTAGCAAGAAAACAGGCCATGCCGACCGGTCAGCAGATATCCTTCCAGCCAGCCTTGGCATAGGTGTTCGCTTAAGACCTCCATCACCCGGCCGTCATGGGCCAGACCGACATCATAGGGCTTGATTTCTTCCATCCAGACACGGTTGGTCACTTCGAAGACGCTGCCGAGACGATTGGATTCCGTTTCGTCGGGGCCGAAGATGCGGAAATTGGCGTTGTCTGCGTTGAGCGTCAGAATATCGCGCAGATAACGGCCGAGGATTTCCGTCGATTGCGCCACTGTTCTGCCGCGCTCTTTGACGGCAACCGCGTAATCGCCGATCGCGGGTGTTATGAGTTCGCGGCGCAGGAGGCCGCCATTGGCATGGGGATTGGCGCCCATGCGCCGTTTGCCTGCCGGTGCGAGCGCACGCAACTCATCCTTCAGACATCCTTCGGCGCCGAAGAGATCCTGCGGATCGTAGCTTCGCATCCAATCTTCGAGGATCTTCCGATGGCCGGCATCCTCGCGGCAATTGGAGACCGGCACCTGATGCGCTCGCCAGAAACCTTCGACCTTCTTGCCATCAACCTCCTTGGGACCTGTCCAGCCCTTCGGGCTTCTGAATACGATCATCGGCCAGCGCGGGCAGAGGTCGCCGGCCGCGCCGTTGCGGGCCTTCTGCTGTATGGCGCGGATGCAATCAAAGGTCTGTTCGAAAGTTGCGGCCATGTCCTGATGCATCTGGCGGGGGTCAGAACCTTCGACAAAGAATGGCTCATAGCCGTAGCCGGTGAAGAGTTGGCGGAGGTCGTCGTCGCTGGCGCGGCCGAGAAGGGTGGGGTTGGCGATCTTGTAGCCGTTCAGATGCAGGATCGGCAGCACGGCGCCATCACGGGCCGGATTGAGGAACTTGTTGGAATGCCAGCTTGCCGCTAGCGGGCCGGTTTCGGCCTCGCCGTCGCCGACGACGCAGGCGGCGATCAGATCGGGATTATCGAACACGGCGCCATAGGCGTGGACGAGGGCATAACCGAGTTCGCCACCCTCATGGATCGAGCCGGGCGTCTCCGGTGCTGCGTGGCTCGGAATGCCACCGGGAAAGGAAAATTGCCGGAACAATTTGCGCATGCCGTCCGCATCCGCGGATATATCCGGATAAATTTCGCTGTAGGTGCCCTCGAGATAGGTATTGGCAACCATACCGGGACCGCCATGGCCGGGCCCGCAGATATAGATGATATCGAGATCGCGATTGCGGATCACGCGATTGAGGTGAGCATAGATGAAATTTAGGCCGGGTGTCGTGCCCCAGTGGCCGAGCAGCCGGGGCTTGATATGCTCGGCCTTCAGCGGCTCGCGCAGCAGCGGATTGTCGAGAAGATAGATCTGGCCGACAGAAAGGTAGTTGGCGGCGCGCCAATAGCGGTCGATAAGGTCGAGTTCGGCGGTGTCAAGCACGGTGGCGGAGGGTGCGGTTACCTGCTCTTTCATGTGATTGCTCCAATTCAATGGGGTTGAATACGAAACTATCGCCGATAGAGCGGGGCGCTTATGATCTGGATCACGCACCCGCAAAAATCGACAGGGCCTCATCGGCAATGATCTGCTCTTCATCCGTCGGAATGACGAAAGCGGCAACAGAACTTGATGATGTGCTAATGATAGGCGCATTGACCAAGTTCGCTTGGCTGTCGATATCAAGGCGTAGCCACCGCAGGCGGTCGCAGATATCAGCGCGAATTTCCGGCTGATGCTCGCCGATGCCGGCGGTGAAGACGATGCTGTCCAACCCGCCGAGCGTTACAGCCATTCGCCCGACTTCGCCGGCGATGCGCAGACAAAACAGATCGATCGCCTCCCGTGCCTCCGGCTTCTCGTTCTTCAAGAGGTCGCGCGTGTCGGCGCTGATGCCGGAGGCACCAAGCAGGCCGGATTGGTGGTAGAGCATGTCTTCAACATCTTTCAGGGTACGGTCTTGCGGCCCGAGAAGATGCAGCAGCACGCCGGGATCGAGATCGCCGCAACGCGTCGCCATGGGAATGCCGTCCAGCGTTGAAAACCCCATGCTGCAATCCCGGCTTTCGCCGTTGTCTATGGCGCAGAGACTGGCCCCGCTGCCAAGGTGGGCGATGATGACCTTGCCGGAAGCGGCCTGGGGTGCCCTCCGCCGCAGCTCGGCGGTGATGAAGGCATAGGAAAGGCCGTGAAAGCCGTAGCGCTTGATCCCTTGATCATACAGCGCGCGCGGGAGAGCGAAGCGGCGAACGAGATTGCTCTGGGTCGTGTGGAAGGCAGTGTCGAAGGAAGCCATCTGTGCGAGCGCCGGTCGCAAATGCCTGACGGCGTGGATCAGGCGCAGCGCCTGCGGCTGGTGCAGCGGCGCGAGCACAGTCAGGCCTTCGATATCGCGGATACGGTCATCGTTTATGCGCACGGGACCGGTGAAGATATCGCCACCGTGGACCACGCGATGGCCGACCGCGTTTACCCCTAACATGTCGAAATGCTCGCCGAGAATGCCGAAAGTTTCGTCCACGACCTCGTGCAACTGCTCGCCCGCATCCGTTTTTAGAGAGCGATCGAAGTCCGCGGGACCCTCCGTCAAATGGAAGGCGAGGGGTCGGCGACGAAAGTCGATCAACCCTTTGCCGATGCGGCGGGCCTTGTCTGCCTGGACCTCAAACACGCCGATTTTGACCGTCGAGGATCCGGCATTGAAAGTCAGAAGCAGGTTTCCGTTCGTCATGGGGCCGGCCTCGTCGAGAGAGTAAGGGACGCAAACTTACGGCTACGCGCAAAGCGAAGATTGGAGCGCTGTCAAACTGCAGGATTCACGGCAGCAAAAGACAGTTCGACTGCTGTTTGTTCCATCGAACCGAACCGCCCGGCGCGACGAAAGGGCCGCGCCTGGCGAATTCCGAAAGCTCGAGCTTAGGGGGCCTTCTTCGGCAATCCCTGCCTCTTTGCGTTGTCGTCGACGATTTCATACCACATTGCATTAAGTACGGCGAAGGCGGCGGCGAGGGGGAAGCCGAGGAGCCAGGCGAAATACCACATGTTCTTTCTCCTTTATGAGATCAGTAGGCGTGGCCGCTTTTGTCGCTGATCGTCTTGGCGTCGATCTTGCCCCAGAGCACCCGGTAGACCCAGGCCGTATAGAGAAAGATGATGGGCAGGAAGATCAGCGTCGCGACCAGCATGACGAACAGAGTCATATGACTGGAAGATGCATCCCAGACCGTGAGACTGGAGCGCGGGTCGAGCGAGGAAGGCAGGATGAAGGGGAACATCGAGAGGCCGACCGTCGAAATGATGCCGAAGATGGCAAGCTTGCTGAAGAGCAACGGTGCCACTTGACGACGGGCAAGCATCGACAGCAGGGCGGCGATCGCGCCGAGGAGGCCGAAGATCGGAGCGATCATCATCCAGGGATGGCTGCCATAATTGACAAACCAGGCGCCGGGCGCGTGATCGACGGTCTTCCACAGCGGATTGGACGGGCCGATCGGGTTGATCTCGCTGGTGATGTGATAGCCATCGATGCCGTACCAGAGGGCGAGGCCGCCGAGAGCGAAGAGCGCGATCGTGGCGAGCGCTGCCAGGCTGCCAAAACTGCGGGCCCGTTCGGCGACGCCGCCGTCCGTCTTCAACTGCAGCCATGCCGCGCCATGCATGGTGAGCATGGCGACGGAGAGCAGGCCGCAAAGCAGGGCGTAAGGATTGAGCAGTTCAAGGAACGAGCCCTCGTAATAAATCCGCATGTCATCGGCGAAGCGGAACGGTACACCTTGCAGCACGTTGCCGACAGCGACACCGAAGATCAGCGAAGGGACGAAGCCGCCGATGAACAGTGCCCAGTCCCAGCCGGTCTTCCAGCGAGCGCTCTCGCGCTTGGAGCGATATTTGAAGGCCACCGGCCTGAGGATCAGCGCAAAGAGGATCGCGAACATCGCCAGATAGAAGCCGGAGAAGGAAACCGCGTAAAGCGGCGGCCAAGCGGCGAAGATGGCGCCGCCGCCGAGGATCAGCCAGACCTGATTGCCTTCCCAGGTCGCGCCGATCGAATTGATGGCGATGCGCCGCTCGGTATCCGTCCTCGCGACGAAGGGCAGGAGGGTGCCGATACCCAGGTCGAAGCCGTCTGTCACCGCAAAGGCGATCAGCAAGACGCCGAGCAGCAACCACCAGATGATGCGCAAAGTCTCATAGTCGATCAGTTGATGCAGGATCATGATGATTACTCCCTAGCAGGAACGAGGGTTTCGGACACAAGGTCGGCTTCCGGCTCGTCGTCCGGTTCCGGGCCTTTGCGAATGGCTCTTATCATCAGGTTCATTTCGATGACGATCAGCGCGGTGTAGATCGCGGCGAAGCCGAGCAGAGTGAGAAGCACGTTACCGGCTCCGAGATTGGAGACGGCGGCGGCGGTCGGCAGCACGCCTTCGATAACCCAGGGCTGGCGGCCGAATTCAGCGACGACCCAGCCGAACTCGATGGCAACCCAGGGAAGCGGGATGGCAAACACGGCGATCCTCAGCAATAGGGGATAACGGTCGAGGTGGCGGCGGGCCGAAAGCCAGAAGAAGGTCGCCGTCAGCAGAATGAAGAACACGCCCAGGCCGACCATGACGCGGAAGGTCCAGAAGAGGGTCGGCACGTTCGGGATGGTATCGCGGGCGGCCTGATCGATCTGGGCGTCGGTCGCCTGGCGGGGATCGTCAACGTAGCGCTTCAGAAGCAGGGCATAACCGAGCTCATGGCCAATATCTTCGAAGGATGCGCGCGCCTGCTGAGTGGACGTATCCTGAGCCGCGGCACCGGCGGCGGCCGGTTGGGCAGCGCGGATATTCATCAGCGCGTCATAGGCCTTGATGCCGTCGCGGATGTGGGTCTTCGCCTGCTCCTCAAGCTGGGTGATGCCGGGGATTTCGGTGGTGAGCGAGCGCGTGCCGATCAAGCCCATGACCCACGGTATATGCACGGCATAATGGGTTTCGCGCGCTTTCTGATCCGGAAAGCCGAAGGCGGTAAAGGCCGCGGGCGCCGGCTCGGTCTCCCACATGGCCTCGATCGCCGCGAGCTTCATTTTCTGGTGTTCAGTGGATAGATAGCCACTTTCGTCGCCGAGGACGACGACCGACAGGGCCGAAGCCAGGCCGAAGGAGGCGGCGACCGTCATCGAGCGCTTGGCGATCTCGATGTGGCGGCCCTTCAGCATGTACCAGGCCGAAACGCCGAGCACGAAGATGGAGGCGCAGACATAGCCGGCCGATACCGTGTGAACGAACTTTGCCTGGGCGACGGGGTTGAAGACCACGTCGAAAAAGCTGGTGATCTCCATGCGCATGGTCTGCGGATTGAGTGCCGAGCCGACGGGATTTTGCATCCAGCCATTGGCGATGAGGATCCAGAGTGCCGAGAAGTTGGAGCCGAGCGCGACCGCCCAGGTGGCAATGAGATGCCCGACCTTGGAGAGCTTGTCCCAACCGAAGAAGAACAGGCCGACGAAGGTCGCCTCGAGGAAGAAGGCCATCAGCCCTTCGATCGCCAGCGGAGCACCGAAGATATCGCCGACGTAATAGCTGTAATAGCTCCAGTTCATGCCGAACTGGAATTCCATGACGATGCCGGTGGCGACGCCAAGCACGAAGTTGATGCCGAATAGCGTGCCCCAGAATTTGGTCATCTGGCGCCAGATCTGCCGCCCCGTCATCACATAGGTCGTCTCCATGATGGCGAGCAACACGGAAAGGCCGAGCGTCAGCGGCACGAACAGGAAGTGATAAAGCGCCGTCATGGCAAACTGCAGGCGCGACAGCGCCACGATGTCGAGTTCCATAGTCTTCTCCCACAGTCCAACGGGATTTGGTCGGTGCGGCGTTACTTGGAGCGCCGTATTTTTTAATTTCAGTTTGCCGTCTCAGTCCGGCCGCAACCGGTTCAGGATGGCGTCGAATTCCTGTTCCCCGCGTCGGGCCGTTGCCGTGATCCGGCCGTGTTCGAGCATGACGATGCGATCGGCGATCGCGGCTTCGCGGCGTATGTGCGTGGCGATGACGAGGCTGCGGCCGGTAGCGTTGGCGGCGATCTCTCGCAACACCGCGCGCGCAGTTTCGGCGTCGAGCCCTTCCGTCGGTTCGTCGAGCAGCCAGAGGGGCGTGTCGCGCAGGAAAAGCCGGGCCAGCGCCAGCCGGCGCGATTGACCACCTGACAGGCCGATTCCGCTTTCGCCGAGTCGAGCCGAAAGGCCTTTCGGCAATGCCTTGATGTCGGCAAGCAGGCCTGCGGCCTTAAGAGCTTCATAGAGCTGTTCGTCGCTTGCACGCGGATCGGCGAGCAGCAGGTTGCCGCGGATCGTATCGTCGAAGAGCTGGGTGCGTTGCGTCAGCGTCGTTGTTTCGAGGCAGGCGACCGTGCCGGATGCGGGGGCGATTTCGCCGGCAAGCAGAGCCAATATCGTGGATTTTCCGACGCCGCTGGCACCGACAAGGGCAAGTCGCTCGCCAGCAAGCAGTGATAGCGTAAGGGTCCCGATCGCCGGATGCCGGGCGCTCTCGTAACGGGCGCTGACGGCTTCCAACTGGAAAGCATAGCCTTCACGCGGCCGTGCGATCTCGTAGGCTACGTTTTGGGTGGCCAGGCGTGGTACAATACGCTTGGCGGCCAGCAGCGTACGGCCGAGCTCCAACGCGCCACGACGAAGTGCTGCGAAAGGTTCCGTAGCGGCAACGGCGATCAGCAAGCCGAAAGCGGCTGCGGGAGCGCCGATCATGCCGCGTTTCTCAAGCGCCGCGACCGTCAGAAGCGTCGCCGTCAACAGAAGTGTGGAGGCGAGCGAGAAGCCGATGCCCACGGCATTCTCGATCCTGTTCAACGCATGGTCCGCCTCCGCGAGCCGTCTGTCGGCATCGCCGATGGCGACGCGTTGCGCCTGCAGGCGGCCGGTCATGGCGAGATCCGTTTGGCCGGCGACCAGATCGATGATACGCGCACGCAGCGCTTCCATCGCGTGGGCACGGCCGCGTCCGGGCTTCATTGCCATCCGGCCGGCGATCAAGGGTATGCCGAGGCCTGTGGTGACGAGCCAGAGGCCGACCAAAATCCCGAAGAGCGGCTGCATCAGGCCGAGCGCAACGCTGATAGCAAGCGCCGACAGCAGGGCGACGCCAGCAGGCAGCAGCACCCGCAGATAAAGCGAATCCAGCGCATCGATATCGGCTGTGAGCCGGAATAGCAGCTTGGCCGGGCGACGCAGCATGGCTGCGGCGCTGCCCGGTGTTGCCCAGCCGCGAAAGAGCCTTTCGCGCAAGGCGGCGAGAACGCGGAGCGTCACGTCATGGGTCACCAGCCGCTCGCCATAACGCGCTGCCGTGCGGCCGATGGCGAGCAGGCGGATGCCGGCCGATGGCGCGAAGACGTCGAAGACGATGGCGGTCGTGGCCGAGGCACCGGCGAGCGCCGTCGCGGTAATGAACCAGCCGGAGAGACCGAGCAATCCAGCTCCGGCCAGCACGGCCATAGCCGATAGCGCCGCGCCGAGGCAGAGACCACGTCCGCGCTCGGCATGGAACAGGCGGATGATTGGGAGAAGCGTCGAGAGGCTCCGTCTCATGCGGCAATCTCCTTGTGCTGTGTTTCAAGCCGGATGGTGCGGTTGAGGCGTGATGCAAGCAGCGGATCGTGTGTTGCGACGATCAGTGTCCGGCCCTTTGCCAGCGCCAGCAAAGCTTCGGTCACCTCGGCGGCTGTGACGGCGTCGAGGTGGGCGGTCGGCTCGTCGGCGAGGATGATGCCGGCCTCGTGGTTGGCGGCCACGCGGGCCAGCGCCAGCCGCAGCGCTTCGCCGCCGGAAAGGCCTAAACCGCTTTCGCCGACCGCGGCGATCTCGTTCGCAGCAATCACGCTGTCCAGCCGCACGGTACGAAGTGCGTCTTCGATGGCGCTGTCGTCGATATCCGCGCGGCCGAGGCTGACATTTCGCTTCAGGCTGCCAGAGAAAATATGCGGCCGTTGTCCGATCCAGGCCATGCGACGGCGAAGGGAGGCGGCATTATTATCCGCCAGCGGGATGCCGCCGATCCTGATCATACCAGCCTCCCGTGGCGCGAGCCCTGCGATCAGAGAGAGGATAGTGGTCTTGCCGGAGCCGCTGGCGCCCCAAAGCGCAACATGTTCTCCGGCGGCAACATCGAGACAGAGGTTGCCGATCGCGGCCGGACGATCCGGTGTGTAGCGGAAAACAAGCCCGTCGATCTCTACGGAGGGAGCAGCAGGCACCATCCGGCTGTCGCTGACATCTTGTTCATCGCCATCGAGAATCGCAGATCCTTGCGAGGAGAGAGCGTCGAGTGCCGCAAGCGCCGCTTCGCCATTGGCGCGATCGTGCCAAACGGCTGAGAATTCGCGCAAGGGTTCGAAAAAGGCCGGCGCGAGCAGGAGGATGAAAAGCCCCTGCGTCAGCGTCAGCCGGCCGTGCCACATGCCGATATCGATCGACCCCAACAGGCTGAAGCCGATGTAGACGGCGGTTGCCGCAACGCCCAGGGCAGCGAAAAGCTCGAGAACGGCAGAGGATAGAAAGGCGATCTTCAATACCGCCATCGTACGCCGTCGCAGGGAATCCGCATCGGCGCGCAATCGTATGGCCGTGACATCGACGGCGCCGAGCGCCCGGATCGTCGCAAGCCCGCGCAGGCGGTCGAGCAGAAAAGCGTTGAGGCCGCCGGTTTCGGCCAGTTGCTTTTCGCTGGCAGCCTTGGCGCGCCAGCCGATCAAAGCCATGAAAATCGGGATAAGTGGTGCCGAGACAAGCAGGATAAGACCCGCAACCCAGGAAATCGTAAGGACGCAGGCGAGGGTGACGAGCGGCACCGCGCTTGCCTTCATGCGCACCGGCTGGAAACGGGCGAGATAGGGGACGATCGCCTCTGCCTGTTCTCCGACGACGCTTGCCGCGAGACCGGAGGCCGGCTTGCCGATATCGAGCGGCGATCGGGCCGCAAGTGCAGCAACGGCGCGATTGCGTCGCGATGTCAGCTCGCCTCTTGCCGTGCGGAAGGCGACGCGTCCGCCGGCGGCATCGAGGGCGGCGCGAACGAAGCCGAGCGCCAATATCGCCAGCGCTGCAAACGCCACGTCCATCGTATTGCCGCCATCGCTTATGACGCCGACGCTGAAGGCGAGGAGGGCTGCTTGCGGAATCCAGATCAGCGCTGCCGCGGTCTGCAGGCCCGCGGCCAGCAAAAGCCCCGCCGGCTTTCGTGGCCGGCCTGGCCGATTTCGCTTCGCGGCAGGCACGGCATCGGGCACGGTCGGCTGTATTTCTTCCGGCGTGAGGTCGGGATCAAAGAAAGCCGTCGTCATTGTTCAATCCTCTTGCGCCGTCTTGGAGCGGCGGCGGCCGAGCGAGACGACGCGGTCCTTCGCCTCCAGCAGCTTCGTCACCTTCGAGCCGAGCAGCAGAAGGGTCGCAAGCCGCTCGGTTTCCAACTGCTTGACGTCCTCGTACCAGTTGGTCAGGCGCTCGATCAGGCCGTACATCTCGCCCATCCGTGCCTGCGCATGGCGTTCGGCGTCGCTTGCCGGCTGTTGCATCAGGATTTCGCGTAGCATCGAAAGGGTAGGGTCGATCTCGCGCTTCTTACGCTCTTCGGCGAGCGTGCGCAGGATCTGCCAGACATCATCCGGCGTCGTGAAGAAGTCGCGGCGGTCGTCCGGCTTGTGTTTGAGGAGCACGAGGTTCCAGGCCTGCAATTCGCGCAGGCTCATGGAGACGTTCGAGCGGGAAATGCCAAGGGCTTCGACGATCTCCTCGGCGCAAACGGGTGTCGGGGAGACGAAGAGCAGGGCATAGATCTGCCCAACCGTGCGGTTGATGCCCCAGCGCGAACCCATTTCCCCAAAATGAAGCACGAAGGATTGTACGAGAGGCGGAAGATTCATGGCTATACCTCATTATCAGTGATTTCAGAAATTTCTGAAATCACTGTATTTGTAAGCCGGCCCACTTTGCAATCGGTATGTCATCCATGCGTCAATCCGCGCGAGCAAGCTTCGATGCTCCGATCATGGAGGGTTTGGCGCGCGCGAGCTTTGACCGAAATCAAAGCCGCGGCGTTCCGCTCAGGTCCGCAGCGATGTCGAGCCTTCTATCTGGCCGATCTCGAGCAGATGCGCTTCCAGTGCCAGCCGGTCGATCGATGCGACCGGCAGGTTGACCAAAAGCATGATCCGGTTTTTCAGGTAACGAGCTGCCTGCGCAAAGGCGCGGCCTTTGTCCAGTTCGGAACCTTCGACGGTGGAGGGGTCCTCGATGCCCCAATGCGCAGAAGCAGGATGGCCGGGCCATACCGGACAGGCTTCCCCTGCCGCGTCGTCACAGACGGTAATGATGAAATCCATCTGCGGCGCGCCCGGTTCGGCAAAGACATCCCAGCTTTTCGAAGCGAAGCCGGAGGAGGGGTAGCCGAAGGCATCCAGTGTCCTGACGGCCCAGGGGTTTATCTTTCCCTTGGGAGAACTGCCGGCCGAAAAGGCGCGGAAGCGGCCCTTGCCTTCGGTGTTCAAGATCGATTCAGCCAGGATTGAACGGGCGGAATTGCCCGTGCAGAGGAACAGAACATTATAGACGCGATCATCGCTCATTGCGCTTTCTCCCCATGTATCGTGTCAAGCGGGTGACGGTCATGGCAGGCGATACGCGGATTTCCGGATGGCGGGCGCAGCCACCCTTTTCAGGAGGCGCGCCAACCGTCGGAAGCATCGCAGCAGCGACTATACACTATAGGGCGAAAGATGCGTCACTCTTGAAGAAAGCGGCTGCGATCAGATGCCGGTATCTGATCGCAACATGCCGATGCGCACGGCCAGTCTTTCTCCGGGGCCGTGAACCGCCGCAAACAGCAGGCCGGCGAGGAAGGTGAAATGATCGACGAAGAAGCCGAATTCCGCCTGATTGCCGCTCCAGCGGCTTGGTCCATGGAAGCTGAAGGCAAGGAAGATGACGTAGATGCCGGCAAGCAGCGCGGCTTCCGAGAAGAAAGCCCCCGTCAGCAGGCAGATCGCCAGAGCGCTTTCGAAGAAGGCGGCGATCCAGGCGAGGAATAGGGAAAGCGGGAAACCGGCCGAGGCTATATAGCCTGCCGTCGATTGCATGTCGGCGAATTTAAAGGCGGCCGCCATCACGAAGACGGCGCCGAAGATCAATCTGGCGATGCAGATTGCGATTGTCTTGCCCATGTCGATATCCTCCGTTTTTCGACTATTCGGCGATGCAGATTACGGCATCGCCGTTCTCGCCCAAGGACGGAAGATAGGCTGCATTTCCGACACGGTGCGGGAAATGTTTTCGCGTTGGCAGTCAGATCGGATGATAGAGCCGAAGCAACTTCGAAGGAGAGCGCCGGCGCGAAGATATCAAGCTTCGGGCCGGCGAGGTGATAGATGCGCAATCCGGCTTAGAGCGTTTCCCATTCATGCTGGATCGTATCCACATGAGTTGAAGTAGTTTCGGGCCTCTTGTGGGTCGACCCGCCCAATCAGCTTGCCGATGCGATCCCATAGACCGGTTACGGTTCTCTCGGCAGCTTTTCGCAGGAGTGCCTTCAGCTTGGAGAAGGCCTTTTCTATGGGATTGAAGTCCGGGCTGTAGGGCGGAAGGAACATCATGGTCGCACCTGCCGCTTCGATCATCTCTCGCGCCGCCGGTCGTTTGTGGCTGGATAGATTATCGAGAATGACGACATCACCCGGCTTCAAGGTTGGAAGCAGGACCTGAGCGACATAGGCTTCGAACCACTCACCGTTGATCGGCCCGTCGATGACAAGCGGTGCCACTATTCCCGTGCTGCGTAGGCCTGCAACCAGTGTGGTTGTCTTGCGGTGACCATGCGGAAACCCCATTCGCAACCGCTCACCCTTGCGGCATCGTCCATGAGTGCGGGCCATATTGGTTGCCGTCCAGGTCTCGTCGATGAACACAAGCCGCTCCGGGTCGAGATCGAGTTGGTCCTCGAACCAGGCTTGCCGCTTTTCCAGGATGTCCGGACGGCTCTGCTCTACCGCATGGCCAGTCTTTTTTTGCGCGTCTGGTTGTGCCGAACGAGAAACCGGTGCAGGGCCGACTTGCTCGCGATGATGCCTTGGGCCGCAAGAGCGTCACGAAGCTCAAATAGCGTCCCATCCCGGTGCTCTGCAAGCCAAGCCATTATCAGATCGGCATGAGCTTCAATCTTATGGGAACTGCGGTCGCCACCAAGCGGACCGGGACGAACGTTTCCATGCCGAATTTGCAGGTTACGCCAACGGCTCACGCTGGCTGCGCTCACACCAAAACGCTCGGCTGCCTCCCTATGAGATGCTCCGCCATCGACGGCGGCAAGCACACGTATGCGAAGATCAACGGAAAGGGCTTTCGACATATCTGCCGACCTCCATCGGCAGATAGGTTGAATCAGAATGCAAGTGATTTGAAAAGCAATTCGATTCAATCAGTCAGGGAAGCGCTCTAAGAATTCCGATCGCGCGAAACCGCATGGGAAGCATTTGCCTGCGCGGCGTCCATGCTGTTGAAGAGTTCCTGAACGAGCTGCGTTATCCGCTCCGGGGATGTCCCCTTGGCCCGCTCATCTTCGATCCGGCGTCTGACAAGCATTTCCAAATTCGACATGTCTATCATCTCCGTTATCCGGCGCGATGGAAGTGTCGCGCTCAAGGGGCGGAGGGGCAAGTTACGGTTTGTTCATGGATGGGGGTGGGGGAGTGGAGGGCTGGATAGACGGTGCCTGCCGTCAGCTTTTACCGTCGCAACCGTATTCCCTTTGTGCGCACAATATCCCCGTGGCGGATAGTTTCACTCATTCTTTTCTGCTTTGCATTGGAGCCGAGTCAACAAAGGACTAGGTTGCACCAGCTTTTGGTCTCAAGAGAGTTGCAATACAATGTTGATCAGAAACGAAATTTTATAATGTTACCGGACTGATCTTTGATTTCGAATTCAGTATAATCCGCAACTATGCTTCTAAGATGTACAGTGCTTGTTCTGTTCTTTCCACCATTCTCAAAATAGCAGTTCAAGCCTGCGGTGAATTCAAAGGTATAATCATTATCAAGCTGCATTACTCTGTCGTGTACAAACAAATTGCCAACACGGCTGGACGTTAGTATGCGTAACTTCGATGCGTCTACCCACGATGACATTACTCCCGTGATGCCTGGGATACTGAGGCCTCCCGATGGACCCGCTCCTAAATATATACTCAGGCTTCCGGGGAATTTTCCGAATATACCGGCGTATTTTGAGAATAATGTTTCCAAAGCTTTCAATGCGTGAGGCGTAAAATATCGATCATAAATTTTAATTGACGCTATATGATTTAAATATTTTAGCGCATGATCTGAAATACATTGAGTATCTCCGTCTACCAAATTCCAAGATTTTATTACGTTTGTTTTGTGCTCACCCAATATATCAGTGTAATTAATGTTATCAGCGTGATGTGTTGTTATATCATATTTTAAAAATTCACTCGCATTTTTCTGAGTAATTTCGATGAAATGTACGAAATGCTTTCCGCACATGAGTGATAACTCGATATACTTCGGATCAATATCGACCAAATTTGCTTTAATATTCTTGGTCATATCCGAAGAATTTACCGCGTTAATAACCCTGGCATTGATTAGTCCCGACAGTATTTGACCTTCAGTTGATGAGGGATTTGTAACGGTATTCAAAATCTCCCCGAATTCATTTGGAAGGAGCATATATCGTAAGTAATTCGTCGGCACTCCGCCGGCTTCAATCAAAATATTTCTTACAAAATTTACTTCCGACGCTACTACGGGCTTCATTTGTTTCTATTTTCAATGAGTGTTCTGTATACACGAAGCGTTTGATCGAAAAATCCGTCTGGCCAATCTGAGACGAATTCGCCGTACTCGTTAAGAGTGATTTGCGAGAGTGAAGAGTCTCCGGAAACGTAGACGATCTGCACGTCTTCTGGTCTCAGCCCTTCAATCTTCCCCGCGCGAACATTGCTGACGTGCAATTGAATTCCGTGAATCAAGTGTTCGCTGTGAGTTTCAAGCACAATGCGCTTTCTGCCTCGGTGCGCCTCCTCGCAAAGAATTTCGCCGAGACGTGTTTGAGACCAGGGATAGAGGTGAAGCTCCGGCTGTTCGACAATCAACATTGTATCGTCAGGCATGGCGGCCAACTGGACTAGAATTGGTGCGGCTTGAGAAAATCCGACCCCAACGTCCACAACCGAGTCGCTGGCGAGGGAGGCATCATTTGATTTCATCCTGAGGTCGATAAGATCGCGCCAATTATTAATTTCGATATCTCGCCCCAACTTTAAGCGCGAAAGCCACATGTCCAAGCGGTTGTAGTCATCTTTGATGCGCGCTTGGCGTTTGCCGGCTTTAACTGATCTCTGCCGCATATAATGGTAAACAGCGGCAGTGTGGGCCCCGGTTGGACCCACAACTCTTCTTTCGTCTGTCAGCGTCATTGACCGGACTGGCTTTTCACGAAGGGAAGCCAGTGCGTACGTCGCTTCAGTTAGCGATTCGAAAAGTTGATTGTGAAGGGGTAGCAGAACAAATCGCTCGGCTGGAAAGACAAAGTTGAAAAATTCCTCGCGCAGCGGTTCGCGCTCGGGCGAAATACTCATTCCATTCTTGTTGTCGCGCTTTCCTTGAAACACGCCCAGTTTAAGCGCTTGGCTTATTTTTTGGTAATCCACCTTTGAAGTACCAGGAGCAATAAACTTAAATTTGTTGATAAGAAGGATATAAAAATCTTCAGTGAAAGATACCCTGAAGCTTTCATCCGTTTTATTCATCCTTTTGAATTGTATTACGCATTCGCAATCCGCATAGTTATCGATTGTTACCCCACTGTTGGGAGCCGGCAGATATAGAGAGTAGGATTCTACTCGTCCATGTCCCGTCTGAGGATCGTTCGCATGCTCAATTTCGATGAAAGCTTCTTCTACCAATAGCGAGTGACGGACTGCGCCATCCGTCCGGATCGAGAAAACAAATGTGGTGTTCCGGCTAATATCGTGATCCTTGGCATATTCGACAAAATTGCCGATATCCACATATTGCCCTTGAGCGACGAAACCGGCGTGGTCGGAAGGGTCTCCATAGGTTTGTTTAAATGCAAGTATACCCTTGATCAGCGATGATTTACCGGAGCTATTAGGTCCAACAAGTATTGTCAGCCGTTTTGAGAGATCGAGCGTGGTGTCATCATATCGTTTAAAATTTTTATAGCGGACAGCATTGAGCACGATAAAATCCCAGAATTTAACCCAGCCAGATGCAACCTTGAGCTTTGATGTATGTCAAGATCTTTCATGTTTGATTAAGGTGTTGGCACTTTCGAAACAAACTATTTATTTGCGCTTAGGTGCTGTGCATACAGCGCGCTGCGCTGTCTTCTGGCAAGCAACTGCTGTTCAATGTTAGCCGCGAATACGCGAACACATATGATACATTCGTGGCCTTATTTATATTGCGAATTATGAGGCCCTCCGGGCCTGCCATTTTCGGTACTGTGGTGCAGGACGTCTTTGCTGCGTGTGAGACGGTAGAGGTTATGACTATCGCGTGTGTCGTACACACACATGAATAGTAGCTACGCTATGACTAAACGCTTGCTTCCTATATGCTTCCTGCGGAATATGTCTGTTCTATCAAGCTGGTGGTAAGTGGTTGAAATTGTTGGCGCACCCGACAGGATTCGAACCTGTGACCTTTGGAATCGGAATCCAACACTCTATCCAGCTGAGCTACGGGTGCATGCCTTTGGCGATCTGACTCGCCTGTCCGATGAGGTGGTTCTTAGCCTAGACGGCGTTTGGCTTCAATGCGGAAAATGCGGGAAAGCACATATCGGTTTGTTTGAATGAAAAAGGGCCGCAATCGCTGGGGAGCGCGGCCCTGTTCGTTGGCTTGCGATATCGGGCTCAGCTCTTCATCGCGCCGGGGCCGGGGATGGCTTTGGGCGGGACTTTGCCGAGGATGATCATGCCGAGGACTTCGTCCTTGGTGACGTCTTCGGTGCGGGCGTGGCCGACGACCTGGCCGTTCTTCATCACCGAGACGCGGTCGGCGAGGTCGAAGACATCGTGGATGTCGTGGCTGATGAGGAAGATGCCGATGCCGTCCTTCTTCAGCTCCTTGATCAGGTCGCCCACCTGCGCGGTTTCCTGAGGGCCCAGGGCTGCCGTCGGCTCGTCCATGATCAGGATGCGAGCATTGAAGAGGATGGCGCGGGCGATCGCCACCGATTGGCGCTGGCCGCCGGAGAGCGCCTTTACCGGCTCCTTGAAGCGCTTGAAGTTGGGGTTGAGCCGTCCCATCACCTTGCGGGCGGAAGCTTCCATGGCGACGTCGTCCAGCGTGCCCCAGCGGGTCTGCAGCTCGCGGCCGAGATAGAGGTTGGCGGCGGCGTCGACATTGTCGGCGACGGCGAGCGTCTGGTAGATCGTCTCGATGCCGTATTTCTTGGCATCGCGCGGTGTGCGGATATCGGCCGGTTCGCCGTTGATCAGAATTTCGCCGCTGTCGCGCTTGTAGGCGCCGGAGAGAATCTTGATCAGCGTCGACTTGCCGGCGCCGTTATGGCCGAGCAGCGCCACGACTTCGCCGGGGAAGAGGTCGACCGAGGCGTTGTCGACGGCGTGAATGCCGCCGAAGGAGATGGAAATGTTCTTCATTTCCACAAGCGGAGTGGTTTGATCCGTCATGGTTCCGAATTCCTTTTACTTGGCGCGCGAGCGGTAGACGATGTCGAGCCAGACGGCGACCACCAGGACAATGCCCACGACGACGTTCTGAATTGGCGTATCGACATTGGCGAGACCCATGCCCGATTGCAGCGATTGCATGACGAGGGCGCCGATCATGGCGCCGGCGACCGTGCCGCTGCCGCCGGCAAGCGAGGTGCCGCCGATGACCGCCGCGGCGATGGTGAAGAGCTCGTAGGTCGTGCCCTGCGAGTTGACGGCCGAGTTGAGGCGCGCGGTGGAAATGGCGGCCGCGACGGCGGCGAGGAAGCCCATCAGCGCGAAGATCCTCACGATGACCCAGCGGGTCTTGATGCCGGCGAGCTCGGCAGCTTCCGGATTGCCGCCGATGGCGAAGACATAGCGGCCGAAGCGCAGGCGCGTAGAGATGAAGGTCATCACGATGCCGATGAAGACGGCGATGAGCACGGGAACGGCGATGCCGTAGGGAATGTCCAATCCCGTCTCCGGCCAGGCAATATTATGGTCCGTGGCGTAGCGCTTGGCGATGCCGATCGGCCAATAGTAGCTGTTGAAGAGATAGACCGTCCCAAGCACGATCAGCGAGCCGAGGCTGGCCAGGAAATATTCCGCCCAAAGCGGACGGCGCGGAAAGTGAAAGCGCTTTCTTTGCTGGCGCGAGCCGACGATGCCGAGGATGATCAGCAGGCAGGAGATGACACCCACCACCCAGCTCCAGGTGGCGCCGATCGAACCGGTGGCGCCGCCGCCGCCCATGATGACAAAGGTGGAGTCCATCGGCGCCACGGTCTGGCCGCTGGTGACATACCAGGCAAGGCCGCGCCAGACGAGAAGCCCGCCGAGGGTGACGATGAAGGAGGGGACATTCATGAAGGCGGTGATCGCGCCCTGGAAGGCGCCGATGGCCGTGCCGATCACCAGGCCGCAGATCAGCGTGATGACCCAGGTCCAGGAGCTGTCGAAGCCGAGATATTGCGGCAGCCATTTGGCCTGGATGACGCCCATGATCATGGCGACGAAGCCGAGCAGCGAGCCGACTGAGAGATCGATGTTGCGGGTAACGATGACCAGCACCATGCCGGTGGCCAGCACCGCGATTTCGCAGGTCTGCACCGAAAGGTTCCAAAGGTTTCTGGCGGTGAGGAATTCCCGGCCGTCGAATATCCGGAGATAAAGATCGAAGCCGATCCAGATGATCAGCAGCGCTCCGATCATGCCGAGCAGGCGGGTATCGATTTCGGTGGCACGCAGGAAGCGGGTGATTGCACCGGCTTCTGCATTGCGGGGACCGCTCGATGTGGTGGACTGTGTCATGTCGGCCATCGCTTTGCCGTTCTCCCACTGTTGGGCGCGGCCTGCGATGCATCTGCGCTATCGCTGGCAATATCGCGCCGATCTCAAAAAATGCGTCATCGCCTGTGTGGCCGGTCTTCGTTCCGGTCCCGATGACCGCCATCCGGCTGATCAATGGGATATGCGATGGCGCAGGACGATGCGGGAAGCTCCGTCTCCGACTGCAAGGGAGAGTTGTCCGCTCCTGATCCGCATTCGACGCCGCAACGGAGTGCCGCTGCGGCGTCGCTATTATGCTCGGGTCAACCGTTCAAGGACAGCTTATTTGCAGGCTGCAACGCTGCCGGCCTTGACGCCCTGGCAAGCTTCAGCCTTGGTGATCCAGCCGGCGTCGATGACGACGTTGAGGTTATCCTTGGTGATCGGGATCGGGGTCAGGAAGACCGACTTCATCGGAACGTGCTTCGGGCCGCCGTTGAAGGTCTGAACGCCGGAGATCTGATCCATCGTCTTGCCATTGGCGAGGTCGACGGCGATCTCAGCGGCGCGCTTGCCGAGTTCGCGCGAGTCCTTCCAGACGGAAACCGTCTGCGTGCCGAGTGCGATGCGGTTCAGAGCCGCCTTGTCGGCGTCCTGGCCGGAAACCGGAACGGAACCGGCGAGGCCCTGGGCGTCGAGAGCGGCAACGGCGCCGCCGGCGGTGCCGTCGTTGGAGGCGACGACCGCGTCAACCTTGTTGTTGTTGGCGGTCAGGAACTGCTCCATGTTGCGCTGTGCGTTCTGCGGCAGCCAGCCGTCCGTGTAGGCTTCACCGACGTTCTTGATCTTGCCGGCGTCGATGGCGGGCTTCAGCACTTCCATCTGGCCGGAGAACAGGAAGTCGGCGTTCGGGTCGGACGACGAGCCCTTGATGAAGACGTAGTTGCCTTCAGGCTTCGCCTTCAGAATTTCGCGAGCCTGCATGCGGCCCACTTCCTTGTTGTCGAAGGTGATGTAGAAGGCAGCCGGATTTTCGATCAGGCGGTCATAGCCGACAACGGGAATGCCTTCGTCGGCAGCCTTTTCAACGGCCGGGCCGATGGCGTCGGAGTCCTGAGCGAGAATGATGAGGGCATTGGCGCCCTGAGAAATCAGGGATTCGACGTCGGTCAACTGCTTGGAAGCGGAAGACTGGGCGTCAGCGGAAATGTACTTGGCGCCAACTGCGGCGAGTGCCTTCTTGATGGCAGCTTCGTCGGTCTTCCAACGCTCTTCCTGGAAGTTCGACCAGGAAACGCCGACGACGAGATCCTTCGCGAAGGCCGCTGTCTGCATGGTCAAAACGATGGCCGCGCCCGCAGCCAGCTTAATAAAAGCTCTCATATTATCCTCCCGAGTGATTGCGACCGCACGTGCCCTGTGCTCCCGCCGGCCGCCGCGATAACGCTGACGAGAAAGGTTCGGATTTTTTTCTCGACAGTCGAGAAATTTAGTGTCAGAGATTTTTTCAACTGTCAACACCCGCATCTCCAGGTTTAATCGGACGCTGAACAAGAGCCGGCCGGAGTGCGGACAGGAGGGTGGAATGACCGGGAGGCTTGATAATGCTGGCCAAATCGAGCACCGAATTGGTCCGCCAGAAAAACAGTGTTCTGGTGTTGACGGCGCTGCGCCGCCACGGTCCGCTCGCCCATACGGAACTCTCTGATTTCACCAGGCTTTCGTCGGCGACGATATCGGTCATCACCACCGATCTGGAGCGGGCGCAGATTATCGAAAAGGCGGAGCAGCAGGCCGCCAGCGGCCGCGGCCGGCCGCGCGTGCTGTTTTCACAGCGGCGCGATTGCGGTTATCTCATCGTCGTCATCATTTCGTCAGATGCGGTGCAATATTGGCTTGTGGATTATGCGGGCCGGCTGATCGACCGCTTCACCGAGGAGAGGCAGCAGAACGTCTCGGGTGTCGGCTCTTTCATCACGGGGCTGCGCGATGCCCTGAACCGGATCGTCGCCCGCTCGCGATTGCAGCGGGACAAGGTCCTGATGATTTCGATCAGCAGCAAGGGCCTTGTCGAGAGTTCGGAGCCGGTGCTGCGCTGGTCGCCGATTTTCGGGCGCGAGCAGATCGATTTTGCAGCGGTGCTTCGCGACGAATGGTCGGCGAAAGTCGTCCTCGGCAACGAGACGCTGCTCGTTGCCGCTGCCGTCGGCCGCGAGGAGGAGAATAAGAAGGGCCGCGATTTCCGGGCGCTTGCCGCGCTCTCGCTCGGCCATAGCATTGGTCTCGGCATCGTGCGCCGCGGCGAAGAGGGGAAGCACGAGATATCGGCGCCGAATTTCGGCCATATGCTGCATATGTCGGGCGGCGGGCTTTGCCGTTGCGGCTCGCGCGGCTGCATCGAGGCCTATGCCGGTTTCTACGCCATCCTGCGCGCTGCCTTCGACGTGCCGCTGGATACCATCCCCGCGAAATTCGTGCCGATCGCAGAACTCGACAAGATCGCCGCCAGCGCCCGGCAAGGCAGCCGCCGCAACATCCTCGCCTTCCGCCAGGCGGGGCTGGCGCTCGGCATCGGCCTGTCGCGCGTGCTCAGCCTGCACGAAAGCATGCCGATCGCGATCACCGGCCCGGGCACGCGCTATTACGACCTGTTGTTGGAGGGGATTTCCGAGGGGCTGGCGGAATCGCATGTCGTGCGCATGGAGGGCATGCCGGAGCTGCGGGTGATGGCGGACGAACCGACGCTGGTGTTCGACGGGCATCTCAACCGCGCGCTGGCGATGATGGATGAGGACATCGTCAGATCGGGTGTTGTCGCGGAGTTGAATAGCCAGACCGGTTGAGGAGGGGATTATGAAACGAATGGCACTCTTGTGCCTCTGTCTTGCCGCGACGGGATTGCCCGCTATCGCGGCCGAGCCTTGGGAGGAGAAGACCGCGGCGCTGGGCCAGGCCGGCGCTGAGGTTTCCGGCCATCAGACGGTCGAACAGCTCAAGACTCTCATCAAGATCGGCGAGGCGCTGTTTACGGCACGCTTCACGGTGGAGGACGGGGCAGGGCGCCCCGGTGCCACGCAGGCGATCGTGCCGACCAAGCGCAAGCATCCGGTGATGAACGAATTCAGCCGGACGGCCGGTGTCGACGCCAATGCCTGTTCCTCCTGCCACAATATGCCCTTTCCGGGTGGCGCCGGCGACTTCACTACCAATGTCTTCGTGTCCGAAGGTTTCGAAAGCGCCGATTTCGACACGACCGATCCGCAATTCTCCAATGAGCGCGGCACCAACAGCCTGTTCGGCGATGGTCTGATCGAGCTTCTGGCGCGCGAGATGACGGTCGATCTGCAGCGCCAGCGCGCCGAGGCGATCTCGCTTGCGGCGAAAACCGGCCAGCCCCAGCGCATTGCGCTCGAGACCAAGGGCGTCAAATTCGGCTGGCTGACCGCGCAGCCCAATGGCCTTGTCGATATGCAGGAGCTCGACGGCGTCGATATGGATCTTGTGATCCGGCCGTTCAGCCAGAAGGGAGTGATGACCTCGCTTCGGCAATTCACCGTCAATGCCTTAAATCAGCATCATGGCATGGAACCGGTGGAGCGCTTCGGCGGCCGCTGGACGGGGACCAGGGATTTCGATGGCGATGGACATGCCGACGAGATCAACGACGGCGACGTTTCGGCGATGGTGGCCTGGCAGGCAACCTTGCCGGCGCCGGTGCAGAAGGTGCCGGACAATGCCCAATGGCGCGATATGGCGGCAGCCGGCGAAAAGCTGTTCGACGGCATGGGTTGCACGGCCTGCCACAGAACGAGCCTGCCGCTCGACAGTCTTTCCTTTTCCGACCCGGGGCCGAACGACATGTCGGGTACGCTCAGCACGACGCAGGTGAAAGACCCGGCCGTCTACGATTTGTCACAGCTCGACTGGACCAAGAAGCTGAAGCGCAATGACAAGGGGCAGGTGCTGGTGCCGCTGTTCGGCGATCTCAAGCGTCATACGATGACCGACAATACGGTCGACCAGCTCGGCAACGAGCTTCTGGCGCAACGTTTCGTCGATCGCAATATCTTCATGACGGCGGATCTTCATGACGGCGGAGCTTTGGGGCGTGGCTTCGACGCCGCCCTATGGCCATCGCAACGACATCACGACGCTCGACGGCGTCATTCGTGCCCATGGCGGCGACGGCCGCACTGCCCGCGATGCCTATGTCGGCGCGTCCGATGACGATCGCGCCCGTATCGTCGCTTTCCTCAAGACTCTGGTCATCGAACAGGCAGGCGTAGACAAATGAAGAAGATTGCAGCCCTCCTCGCCGTCGCCAGCTTGATTTTCTTCTCGTTCGCGCCCGGCAGTTTCGCCGAGGACACGACAGCACCCGCACCTTTCCTGATGGATGTCCCGCATTTCCAGGAAGAGGCGGTCGCCGCCGGCGTAGATCATCAATATACCGGCGGTTGGGAATATTTCGTCGGCGGCGGCGTCGCCAGCTTCGATTGCAACGGCGACCGCAAGCCTGACCTCATGATGGCCGGCGGCACCAGCCCCTTGGCGCTTTATGTCAATGAAAGCGAGACGGGCGGTGCTCTGAAATTCAAAGAGAAGCCGGTCAATCTTTCCGACAAGGATCTCCGCTCCGTCCTCGGCGTCTATCCGATCGATATCGATAATGACGGCTATACAGACGTCGTGCTGTTGCGGCTCGGTGAGAATATTATCCTGAAGGGTGGGCCGGACTGTACCTTCGAAAAAGCCAATCGCACCTTCGTCTTCGATGGCGGCAAGGACTGGACGGTCGCCTTTGCGGCCACCTGGGAAGCCGGCAATAAATATCCGACGCTCGCTTTCGGCAATTATGTCGACCGCTATGCGCCGGGAACGCCCTTCGGCACCTGCAGCGACAATGTTTTCGATCGTCCTATCGGCAATGACAAGGTCGACTACTCCAATCCGTTGCCGCTGAAGCCGAGCTATTGCACGCTGTCGATGCTGTTCACCGATTGGAACCATTCGGGCCAGGATTCGCTGCGGGTGGCCAATGACCGGCAATATTATCGGGGGGGACAGGAGCAGCTCTGGGATATCTCTCCCGGCAGGCCGCCGCGGCAATATACGCCAAGCGACGGCTGGGCATCGCTGAAGATCTGGGGCATGGGCATTGCCGAAGCCGACCCCAAGGCGAATGGCCGGCCGGAATATTTCATCACCTCGATGGGCGACAACAAGCTTCAGGAGCTCGACGACGAGGCGGCCGACGAAAACAGCCCAACCTATCGCGACACGGCCTATGAGAAGGGCGTTGCCGCCTATCGCCCCTATACCGGCAAGGACCATCGGCCATCGACGGCCTGGCATGCGCAGTTCTCCGACATCAACAACGACACGAACATGGATCTCTTCGTGACCAAGGGCAATGTCGAGGCCATGCCGGATTTTGCCAGCAGCGATCCTGACAACCTTCTGCTTGGGGGCTTCGATGGCAAGTTCACCGAGAAGGGAGACGAGGCCGGCATTGCGCTCCCCGGCAAGGGGCGCGGCGCCGTGGTCGAGGATTTCAACAATGACGGCATGCTCGACATTCTCGTGGTCAACCGCATGCAGCGCGCCTTCCTGTTCCGCAATCTCGGCGCAAAGACCGATTGGGGCTATCGCCCTCTCGGCAATTGGACCGAAATCGAGCTGGACAACGGCCCGATCAACCATATGGGCATCGGCGCCACCATCAATGTTCGGGCGGGCACCCAGACGCAGGTACAGCGCGTGCAGGTCGGCGGCGGCCACGCGTCAGGCCATGTCGGCTTCACGCATTTCGGCCTTGGAACCAATGAACGTGCCGTGGTGCGCGTGCAGTGGCCAGACGGGGAGTGGAGCCAGCCCTATCGCATCTTCGCCAACCAGCACGTCGTCATCAAGCGGGGCACGACCTCCGCCAAATACTGGTTCGCGCCGCCGACAAAGGCGAATCAGGTTGCCGCGCAACCGGCTATCGTGACGCCGGCACCCGCTGGGCAACAGACGGGCAATCAACCTGTGATAAAGTAGGAAATGAAGGAGAAGGCCGGGCAACCGGCCTTCAACCAAATACGCAGCCTCATGCATAAGGGGCGTCGGCGCCGCTATTGAAATCAATAGGCTGAGCCCAAAAACTGGTCTTCCGCGCGAACGTGCAGAATGCGGTCAATCAATCCCCATTCCAGAGCTTCTTCTGCCGTCATGAAGTGGTCGCGGTCCATGGCGCGTTCGAATTCATCATAGGAACGGCCGCAATGCTCGGCATAGAGCCGCGTCATGCGGTGCTTGGTGCGCTTGATTTCCTCAGCGTGGATCAGCATGTCGGAGGCTTGGCCCTGGAAGCCACCCAGAGGCTGGTGAATCAGGATGCTGGCATTGGGCAAAGCGGCGCGCTGGCCCGGTTCGCCTGCCATCAGCAGGAATGACCCCATCGAGCGGGCAGTCCCCATGCAGAGGGTGTGCACCGGCGCGCGGATGTAGCGCATGGTGTCGTACATGGCGAAGCCGCTGGTTACGACCCCTCCCGGCGAATTGACATAGAGGCTGATCGGCTTTTTCGGGTTTTCCGCCTCGAGAAACAGCATTTGCGCGCAGACAAGCGCCGAGACGGCATCGTTCACCTCACCATTCAGGAAGATGATCCTCTCGCGCAGCAGACGGGAATAGATGTCGAAAGACCGCTCTCCTCTGCTGGATTGTTCTACGACCATAGGGACGAGTTGCATCGCTTCGCGCATCGGCGAACTCCAATGTGATTGAAATTGTTCACAGATCTTACGTGTCAGGCGGCGCGCATGACGGAGAAGCCGTTATCGTTCGCCGCAGCTTTTGCAGTCCTTCGAAGCCTCGCATCATCAAGCTCGTGGATGATGCGCAGGCTCGTGCCGCCGCTTGCGTTCGGGGTTATCTTGAACGTCACTGTGCTTTCGAGGAATGGTGGCTCATCATCCCGCAGCCTGTAGCGAACCTCTTCGCCCGGTGTGACGGAAATCGCGTCGCGATCGGCCAAGGCTTTGCTGGGTAACCAGTTTTCCCGCAATTCAGGGGTGCTGACTGCGCGCCAGACCTTTTGCGGCGGCTCGTTGAGGTCGTATTCGAGTTCGATATTGCTTTTCCGTGCGGGAATATCCAGTTCGTTCATTGGTCCATATCCTTCAGCAAGACCTTGAGAGCTTCGATGCGGGCAGGCCAGTAGGCGCGGTATTTCGCCAGCCACTGAGCGATGAGGGCGAGCCCCTCCGGATCGACTTCGTAATTCACGAAACGCCCCTGCCGTTCCTCTCTGATCAGCCCGGCGCTCCGCAGGACAGCAAGGTGCTGGGACATCGCCGGCTGGCTGATTTCCATGCCTTCGCGCAGGCCGCTAGCGTTCATGCCGCCCGCAGCCAGCTTTTCAAAGATGGCGCGGCGGGTAGGGTCCGCCAAAGCTCGGAATATCTCGTTCTCTATCATAGCAACAGATAAGCACGGACTTATGTGATTCGCAAGCGCTTTCCGCGACAGCTCGGTCAATTGAGTCTCGGATTGACGGCGGCACACCCTCTAGTGCTTGCCAAAAGTCACGATCATGCGCTGCGACGGAGCAGCCAAAGAAAAAGCCCGCCGCGAAGTAAATCGCGACGGATTTGTTAGATGAGCAATATCCTTTTGCGGGTACGGCGACGGCTTAGTCGACCTTAACCAGCTTCCCGTCCTTGACGGATTGAACCGCAGCGTCCGCAAGCTTGAGTGCGGCGAGGCCGTCGGCGCCGGATGGCGTGATCGCCGAGCCCTTTTCGACCGCGGCGATGAAGCTTGCGATCTCGTTGGCGTAGGCCTCGGTGTAGCGGGTCATGAAGAAGTCGTGCAGAGGCGGGCGGGTATAGCCGTCGCCATTGGCAATTTCGATGGAGAAGGGGCGCTGGTTTTCGGCTGCGACCATGCCCTTCGAACCATGGATTTCGATGCGCTGATCGTAGCCGTAGGTGGCGCGGCGCGAGTTGGAGATGATCGCCTGCTTGCCGGACGCGGTCTGCAGGATGACGGAGACGCTGTCGTAATCGCCGGCCTCGCCGATCGCCTTGTCGACGAGGACTGCGGCAGTGGCGGTGACAGCGACCGGCTCTTCGCCGAGCAGGAAGCGGGCCATGTCGAAATCATGGATGGTCATGTCGCGGAAAATGCCGCCGGAACGCTTGATATAGTCGACCGGCGGGGCACCGGGATCGCGCGAGGTGATCGTCACCATCTCGACCGTGCCGATGCGACCGTCGTCGATGGCCTTCTTGACCGCCATGAAATGCGGATCGAAGCGACGGTTGAAGCCGACCATCAGCTTGCCCTTCGCCTCGTTGACCACCTTGATGCAAGCCCTGACGCGGTCAACATCGAGGTCGATCGGCTTTTCGCAGAAAATTGCCTTGCCGGCCCGGGCAAAGCGCTCGATAAGATCGGCGTGCGTGTCGGTCGGCGTGCAGATCACGACGGCGTCGATGTCCTTGGCGGCTTCGATCGCTTCGATGGTGCGGACTTCGCAGCCGTAGGCGGAGGAAATCGCTTCGGCGGCGGCCGGAAAGGCATCCGCCACTGCGACGAGTTTAGCGTTGGCATCGCCGCTCACGGCCTTTGCGTGCACTTTACCGATGCGCCCGGCGCCGAGCAGACCAAATCTGACAGTCATCTTCACCTCCCTAATTCGGAACAAATAAACCGAATAATGATCCGTATGGAATTTTCATTCCATTTTCCGATGGCGACGTCAAGCCGCCAGCATTTCACAATTCCGAAATTCATGTCGGGAGAATGGCTTTTCCTCAAATCGCCGCCCTGCGCCCGATTTGATCGGCACAATCTCCTTCAAAACCGTTTCGCACTTTTCCGGATCATGCGCTAAAGACAAGTTCTCTCCAACAGGCGAACGAGGCCCATGCAACTGATCGATCCCAACCATCCTGTCTACAAGCCGCTTTGGGTGCGGGTTCTGATCGTTGCCGTCTGCTTAGGCTGGGCGATCGTCGAGGCTCTGGGGCCGCAGCCTTTCTGGGCCGTCCTCGCAGGCGCCCTTGGCGTTTACGCCGCGTGGATGCTGCTCTTCAGCTTCAATCCGCAGCCGCCCAAGTCCCACCCCGAAAGTGCTGTTGCGAGCGACGAGGGGGAAGACGAGGAGCCGACGGACGAAAAGAAATAGCTATCGCGCGAGACGCCGTATCGCCTCGTCGATCAATTGATTGGCGATCATCATGCGCATCGTCGCCTGCTCGCGAAAGGGCGGAGCGACGCTGTCCGGATGATTGGCCTTGGCGAAGGCGCGGCGTTTTTCGTGAAGAGACTGAAGGGTGGTCTGCGAAGAGATTTCCAGTTCGGTAGCTACCTCTTCCCGCGAGGTTCGCGCGAGATAGTCCGGCATCACCGGCGGCTCCGGCTCCTTCGGTTCAGGTTCCGGCGGCATTGGTTCGGGGGAAGGGATGTCATTGCCGAGATTGTCGACATAGGCATCATCCGGACGGGACGCCGCCGCCGGCTCGCCTCCGAAAACGGTTGCGGCAAAGCTCACATTGAGACCGCGGATGCGATGCGCCGTCTCATTCTTTTCAGACTTTTCTTCCTCCGCATCGAGACGATCGAGGACGGATTGAAACAGCGATTGCCCGAACAACATGCCTGCCTCCAGAAGAGTTCTAGATAGACGTGCAAGTTGGCGTGGAGCTTATGGCTGCAAACCGATCGTCGGATCAGGGTTTCTGCTTTCCTGCAGGATCATGTCGTGCAGCAGCAGGGCGCTTGGCGGCATGGCGCGCTCGCGGGCTGTAATCAGGCTGTAGGGCTTCACGTCGATATCGAAATCGATGGGCAGGATGCAGGATTCGCCGGCTTTTGATGTCTGCCCGCATATGAATTGCGCCATATCGAGCGCGATCGGGGTAATGGCATCCGTCCTGCAAACGATAGCAAGCGTCAGAAGCAGCGAAGAGGTGTTGATAATGTTTTCCGGCAGGGGGACGCCGGCCCTGATGAAGATGTCTTCCACCTTGCGTCGCAACAATGTGCCCGGTGGCTGGAAGACCCAGTCATAACCCGGCAGGTCCTGAAGGCTGGCAACGCCCTTCTCCAGCAGCGGATGGCCGTTGCGGACCACGAGGCAGGCCTTTTCTACGCCGATCTCATGGGCGTTGAACAGGCGCGGATCGAGCTCATCTGGAATGCGGCTGATGATGAAGTCGTGGCGGGCGGCGAGCAGTTCACGCGCGAGCACGTTGCTGGTCTCGACTTCTATATTGATCTCGATGCCGGGGTAGGCGCGCGTCACGCGCTGAATCGCCGGAACGACGAGGCTGATCGCAGGCGCGGTGACGGCGCCGAGAAAGACCGAGCCGCCCTTGCCGGTTCTGAGCTCTCCGATCTCGCGACTCACCTCACGCAGTTCGAGCAGGATCTTGCGCGCCCGCTTGGCGAGCGCCAAGCCGAAAGGTGTGAGCACGACGCCGCGTGCGACACGTTCGTACAGCGGACTTTTGACGATCGACTCCATTTCTGACAGCATGCGCGAAGCCGCAGGTTGTGAGATGTTCATCGACTCAGCGGCGGCCGAAATCTGCCCATGGTCCTCGATTGTGACGATCATGCGCAGGTGATTGAGCTTCAAACCGGCCTTGAGCAATGTGTCGTCGCGAAAACTGTCCGAATGAATCTCGATGCTTTCACTCGGATAATCGCTATATATTTTCTCCATCATGGCCAAATTTCCCATTCATCGGCAAAAAAGTACTATTTTTTAACATTATACCAAACTGGATATATGTTGTGCCAGTTATTCTATTTGACAGTTATACGAAATCGTACGAGTTTGCCGGTCGTGCGCTGGGTGCAGCTCATGCACGTGAGAGCGTGGAGGAGACCTACTTCGTTTCTCACAATTAGAAGTAACCATTCCTTCTACGGAACCTGCCGCAGTTTCGGGCGGGCGTTTTTTCGTCCGCCGCATTATTAACAAGGGAGAGAGTAATGAAATCCATTATCTCATTGATGGCGGCCGCTGCCTTCAGCGTCGCTACTCTGGTGGCGCCTGCCTTCGCGGCAGACAAGGGCACCGTCGGTATTGCCATGCCGACCAAGGCTTCGGCTCGCTGGATCGACGACGGCAACAACATCGTCAAGCAGCTTCAGGCCGCCGGTTACGGCACCGACCTGCAGTACGGCGATGACGACATTCCGAACCAGCTCTCGCAGATCGAGAACATGGTCACCAAGGGCGTCAAGGTTCTCGTAATCGCCGCTATCGACGGCACGACCCTGTCCGACGTTCTGCAGAAGGCCCATGACGCCGGCATCAAGGTCATCGCTTATGACCGCCTGATCCGTGACAGCGGTAACGTCGACTACTACGCTACCTTCGACAACTTCAAGGTCGGCGTTCTCCAGGCTAACTCGATCGTCGACGGCCTCGGCCTCAAGGACGGCAAGGGCCCGTTCAACATCGAGCTCTTCGGCGGTTCGCCGGACGACAACAACGCCTTCTTCTTCTATGACGGCGCAATGTCCGTCCTGAAGCCGTACATCGACAGCGGCAAGCTGGTCGTCAAGTCCGGTCAGATGGGCATGGACAAGGTCGGTACCCTGCGTTGGGACCCGGCAACGGCTCAGGCTCGTATGGACAACCTGCTCTCGGCTAACTACACCGACGCACACGTCAACGCTGTTCTGTCTCCGTATGACGGTCTCTCCATCGGCATCATCTCCTCGCTCAAGGGCGTAGGCTATGGCACCGCCGACCTGCCGCTGCCGATCGTTACCGGTCAGGACTCCGAAATTCCGTCGGTCAAGTCCATCATTGCCGGCCAGCAGCACTCCACGATCTTCAAGGATACCCGTGATCTCGCAAAGGTCACCGTCAACATGGTCAACGCTCTGATGGAAGGCAAGACGCCTGAAGTCAACGACACGAAGACCTACGACAATGGTGTCAAGGTCGTTCCGTCCTACCTGCTGACCCCGGTCGCAGTCGACAAGACCAACTACGAGAAGGTTCTCGTCGAAAGCGGCTATTACAAGGCTGATCAGCTGAAGTAATCTTCCGATATACCGGCCAGGGCTCGCCGAAAGGCGTGCCCTGGCTCTGATATTTATGACGATCGCCCGGTCTGTTATGTTCGGCTGGGGCGTTGGATACGGACAATGGACAATACCATCCTCGAAATGCGGAGCATCACCAAATCGTTCCCCGGTGTGAACGCTTTGGAAAATGTCAATCTGAAGGTCCGTCAGGGCGAAATCCACGCTTTGGTGGGCGAAAACGGGGCCGGCAAGTCCACCCTGATGAAGGTGCTCTCGGGTGTTTATCCGGCCGGCAGTTATGACGGCGACATCTTCTATGACGGCGCGGTTCGCCAGTTCAAGACCATCAAGGACTCGGAAGAAGTCGGCATCATCATCATCCACCAGGAGCTGGCGCTCGTGCCGCTTTTGTCGATTGCCGAGAACATCTTCCTGGGCAACGAGGTCGGCGCCAATGGCGTGATCAACTGGCAGCAGACGTTCAATCGCACCAAGCAACTCCTCGCCAAGGTCGGCCTCAGGGAATCTCCGAACACGCTCGTGACCGACATCGGTGTCGGCAAGCAGCAGCTCGTCGAGATCGCCAAGGCCCTTTCGAAGAGCGTGAAGCTACTCATTCTCGACGAGCCGACCGCATCGCTCAACGAAAGCGATTCGGATGCGCTCCTCAATCTCCTCATGGAGTTCCGCAATCAGGGCATCACCTCGATCATCATCACCCACAAGCTCAACGAAGTGCGAAAGGTGGCCGACGAAATCACGGTGCTGCGCGACGGCATGACGGTGAAAACGCTGAACTGTCATGAAGAGGCGATCAGCGAAGACATCATCATTCGCAATATGGTCGGCCGCGAGCTCGCGGATCGCTATCCGCCGCGTTCGGTGCCGATCGGCGAGACGATCTTCGAGGTCAAGAACTGGAACGCCTTCCACCAGCAGCATCGCGACCGCCAAGTGCTGCACAACATCAATATCAACGTCCGCAAGGGCGAAGTGGTCGGCATTGCCGGCCTGATGGGTGCCGGCCGTACCGAATTCGCCATGAGCGTCTTCGGCAAATCCTATGGCCACAAAGTCAGCGGCGAGGTGTTGGTCGAAGGCAAGCCGGTGGATGTCAGCACGGTGCGCAGGGCAATCGACGCGGGTCTTGCCTATGTCACCGAGGACCGCAAGCAGCTCGGCCTGGTCCTCAACGAAAGCATCCTGCACAATACGACCCTCGCCAACCTGTTCGGTATCTCCAAGGCGACCGTAATCGACGATGTCCGCGAGTTGCAGGTCGCGACCAACTACCGTTCCAAGCTGCGTATCCGCAGCTCCGGTGTTTTTCAGGAAGCAGTCAATCTTTCCGGCGGCAACCAGCAGAAGGTGGTGCTGTCGAAGTGGCTGTTCTCCGATCCCGAGGTGCTCATCCTCGACGAGCCGACGCGAGGCATCGACGTCGGCGCCAAATACGAAATCTATTCCATCATCAACCAGCTTGCCGCCGACGGGAAGGGCGTTCTGATGATTTCATCGGAAATGCCTGAGCTTCTCGGCACCTGCGACCGCATCTACGTCATGAACGAAGGACGGATCGTCGCCGAACTGCCGAAGGGAGAGGCGAGCCAGGAAAGCATCATGCGCGCTATCATGCGCTCAGGGGAGAAGTAATAATGACCACGGCCAGCCCAGCCACCGAAGATACCAGCCACGTAATTTCCATTGGCGAATACATCCGCAACAACATCCGGGAATACGGCATGCTGATCGCACTGATCGCGATCATGTTGTTTTTCCAGATTTCGACCGGCGGCGTTCTCTTCAGGCCCCTGAACCTCACAAACCTGGTTCTGCAGAATTCGTTCATCGTCATCGTTGCGCTCGGCATGCTGCTGGTGATCGTCGCGGGACACATCGACCTGTCGGTCGGCTCGATCGTCGGCTTCATCGGCGCGGTCGCGGCTATTCTCATTGCCGAGTGGCACATGAACTACGTTTTGGCGACGGTGATCTGCCTCGCGCTCGGCGGCGCGGTCGGCGCCGCCCAGGGCTATTTCATTGCCTATCACCGCATTCCGTCCTTCATCGTGACGCTTGCGGGCATGCTGATCTTCCGCGGTTTGACCCTGTCGGTCATGACGGCTGCGGGCAGCGGTACCAGCATCGGTCCGTTCCCGCCGGATTACCAGTTGATCAGCACCGGTTTCATTCCCGATTTCATCGACATGGGGACGATCCATTCCACCTCGCTGCTGCTGTCCGCCATCATCCCGGTCGTTCTCTTCGTTCTTGCCTGGCGTCGCCGTCAGGTCAATGAAAGCCACGGCATCGATGTCGAGCCCTTCAGCTTCTTTATGGCGCAAAATCTGCTCGTCAGCGTCGCGATCCTGTTTCTTGGCTATCTGCTGTCCACCTATAAGGGCCTGCCGAATGTTCTGGTCCTGATGCTGGTGCTGATTGCGGGCTATGCCTTCATCACGCGCCGCACGACCATCGGTCGCCGCATCTATGCCATGGGCGGCAATGAAAAGGCGACCAAGTTGTCGGGTATCAATACCCAGCGCCTGAGCTTCTACACCTTCGTCAACATCGGCGTGCTTGCCGGTCTGGCCGGCATCATCGTTGCAACGCGCCTGAACTCGGCCACCGCCAAGGGTGGCACGGGTCTGGAACTCGACGTGATCGCGGCCTGCTTCATCGGCGGTGCCTCTGCCTCCGGCGGTGTCGGCAAGATCACCGGTGCCGTCATCGGCGCCTTCATCATGGGTGTCATGAACAACGGCATGTCGCTGCACGGCCTGGGCACGGACTACCAGCAGATGGTCAAGGGTGCGGTGCTGCTCGCCGCCGTCTTCCTTGACGTCTACAACAAGAACCGGGGCTGATCGCGGCTCGCGCGACCAGCCAACGATCTAGAACCAAATCCACGACAGAGTCCGGCTCTCGCTGAGAGCCGGAGCGGGAGATCGCATCCGATCTCCTTCCATTAGAAAAGGATGAAAAACATGCTCATTTCCCAGATCAAGGGTTCGAACGGCGGAATTGTCGTCGCCGTGCGCAATGGGCCGGGCACCCCTGCTAAGGCTGTTGTGAATGCCGGCAGCGTCTACGCCTTGGCCATGGAAGCCGCCGATAACGACAAATCTCTCGTCTCTGTCATTGAGGCGCATGGGCTTGGCGAAGAGATCGATCTGGAAAAAGCGTATGCCGAAGGTCGTTTCCTGCCGCCGATCACCCATCCCGATGCCGCACACCTGCATCTGACCGGCACCGGCCTGACCCATCTCGGCTCGGCTGCGACCCGCGATTCCATGCACAAGAAGACGAGCGAAGCTGCTGAAGAGACGCTGACCGACTCGATGAAGATGTTCAAGATGGGCATCGAAGGCGGCAAGCCGAAGGACGGCGAAAAGGGCGTTCAGCCCGAATGGTTCTACAAGGGCAACGGCTATGGTGCGGCAGCACCCGGCGCGGCGCTTATCTCTCCGTCTTTCGCGCTCGATGGCGGCGAGGAGCCGGAGATGGCGGGCATTTATATCATCGCCAAGGACGGCTCACCGTTCCGGATCGGCTTTGCGCTCTCGAACGAATTTTCCGATCACGTCACTGAGCGGATCAACTATCTCTATCTCGCCCATTCCAAGCTGCGTCCGGCAAGCTTCGGCCCGGAAATCCGTATCGGCGCCGCGCCGGAAGATATCCGGGGCACTTCGCGCATCAAGCGCGGCGACAAGGTGATCTTCGAAAAGCCCTTCCTCTCGGGCGAGGCGAACATGTCGCATACTTTCGCCAATCTCGAATACCATCATTTCAAGTACGGCCTGTTCCGCATCCCCGGCGACATCCATGTCCATATGTTCGGCACAGCGACGCTCTCCTTCGCGGAAGGCATCAAGCCGGAAGCCGGCGATGTCTTCGAAATCGAAGTGGCCGACTTCGGCCTGCCGCTGCGCAATCGGCTTGCCATTGCCGCCGAAGAGAAAGTGGCCGTTCGCCAGCTCTAATGTGTCGAGGCCGGCTACACCTGTGTGACCGGCCGTTTCCAAGAAGATCCAGGAAGGCATGAAGCCATGACCATTCATCAGAATCTGATCGCCGGCGAATGGACCGGCACGACCGGCGCCGAGAATATCAATCCGTCTGATACCAACGAAGTCGTCGGCCTCTATGCCAGCGCCAGCGTGCAGGATGTAGCCGACGCCATTGCTGCGGCCAAGGCCGCTTTCCCAGCCTGGTCGCGCTCCGGCATTCTGGAGCGCCATACCATCCTGAAGAAGGCAGGCGACGAGATCTTGGCCCGCAAGGAAGAACTCGGCGCGCTGCTTGCCCGCGAAGAGGGCAAGACGCTTCCGGAAGCAATCGGCGAAACGATCCGCGCCGCGCAGATCTTCGAATTCTTCGCCGGCGAGGCCCTGCGCCTGTCGGGGGAGGTGGTTCCTTCCGTGCGCCCGAACATCGGTGTCGAGATCACTCGGGAGCCGCTTGGCGTCATCGGTGTCATCACCCCCTGGAACTTCCCGATTGCCATTCCGGCCTGGAAGATCGCGCCGGCGCTCTGCTACGGCAACACCGTCGTCTTCAAGCCGGCCGATCTCGTGCCCGGCTGTTCCTGGGCGATCGCCGATATTCTCCACCGCGCCGGCCTGCCGAAGGGTGTCTTGAACCTCGTCATGGGCAAGGGCTCGGTCGTCGGCCAGGCAATGCTCGACAGCCCGGTTCTTTCCGGCATCACCTTCACCGGTTCGGTTGGCACCGGCAAGCGCGTGGCACTCTCCTCAGTCGAGCATGGCCGCAAGTATCAGCTTGAAATGGGCGGCAAAAACCCGATGGTCGTGCTTGACGATGCCGACCTGACCGTTGCCGTCGAGGCGGCTGCCAATTCCGCCTTCTTCTCGACCGGCCAGCGCTGTACGGCCTCGTCGCGCCTCATTGTCACCGAAGGCATTCACGACAGGTTCGTGGCGGCACTGACGGAAAAGCTGAAGACGCTGAACGTCGACAACGCCGTCAAGGCCGGCACCCATATAGGTCCGGTCGTCGATGCCAAGCAGTTGAAGACCGACACGGACTATATCGAGATCGGCAAGCAGGAAGGCGCCAAGCTTGCCTTCGGCGGCGAACTTATCAGCCGCGAAACGCCCGGTTTCTATCTGCAGCCGACGCTGTTTACCGAAGCGACGAACCAGATGCGCATCAGCCGCGAGGAGATCTTCGGGCCGGTCGCTTCAGTCATCCGGGTGAAGGATTACGAAGAGGCGCTGGCAACGGCCAACGACACGCCGTTCGGCCTGTCCTCCGGCATTGCCACGACGAGCCTGAAGCATGCGACGCATTTCAAGCGCAATTCCGAAGCCGGCATGGTGATGGTCAACCTGCCGACCGCCGGTGTCGATTTCCACGTGCCGTTCGGCGGCCGCAAGGGTTCGTCCTTCGGCCCGCGCGAGCAGGGCAAATATGCCGCCGAGTTCTTCACCACCGTCAAGACCGCATACACGCTGGCCTGATCAACGACTTCAAAGCCCAGGCGCGAACGAGGCGGCCTGGGCGACGCAAAAGGTACTGAGACAATGAAAAAGAAAGCTGAATGGCCGCGTAAGCTGCGTTCCTATGACTGGTTCGGCGGCACCGGCAAGAACGCGATCATGCATCGCTCCTGGATGAAGAACCAGGGCCTTCCGGCGGACACGTTCGACGGCCGGCCGATCATCGGCATCTGTAACACTTGGTCGGAGCTGACGCCCTGCAACGCGCACCTGCGCGATCTTGCAGAGCGCGTGAAGCGCGGTGTCTACGAGGCCGGTGGTTTCCCGGTTGAATTCCCGGTCTTCTCCGTTGGCGAAAGCACGCTGCGCCCGACGGCCATGATGTTCCGCAACCTCGCGGCCATGGATGTTGAAGAAGCGATCCGCGGCAATCCGGTCGATGGCGTCGTGCTGCTCGGCGGCTGCGATAAGACCACGCCGAGCTTGCTGATGGGTGCGGCTTCGGTCGACATCCCGGTCATCCTCGTTTCCGGCGGTCCGATGCTGAACGGCAAGTGGCGCGGCAAGGATGTCGGTTCCGGCACAGCCGTCTGGCAGTTTTCGGAAATGGTCAAGTCCGGCGAGATGACGCTGGAAGAATTCATGGATGCGGAGCAGGGCATGGCCCGCTCAGCCGGTAGCTGCATGACAATGGGTACGGCTTCGACCATGGCGTCGATGGCGGAAGCGCTCGGCATGACGTTGCCCGGCAATGCCGCCATCCCGGCTGTCGATGCCCGTCGTCGCGTCATTTCCCAGCTTTCTGGTCGCCGCATCGTCGACATGGTCAAGGAAGACCTGAAACCGTCAGACATTCTGACCAAGGAAGCGTTCGAGAACGCGATCCGCGTCAATGGCGCCGTCGGCGGTTCGACCAATGCCGTTCTGCACCTGCTGGCGCTTGCCGGCCGCGTCGGTGTCGATCTGTCACTCGACGATTGGGATCGCCTTGGCCGCGAAGTGCCTACGATCGTGAACCTGCAGCCGTCGGGCAAGCATCTGATGGAAGAGTTCTACTATGCCGGCGGTCTGCCCGTCGTCATTAAGGCAGTCGGCGACATGGGCCTGCTGCACAAGGACGCCATCACGGTCACCGGTGATACGATCTGGGCTGGCGTGAAGGATGTTGTCAACTATAATGACGACGTTATCGTACCGCGCGAAAAGGCGCTGACGCAGTCCGGCGGCATCGCGGTTCTGCGTGGCAACTTGGCTCCTAAGGGCGCAGTTCTCAAGCCTTCAGCCGCTTCGCCGCATCTGATGCAGCACAAGGGCCGCGCCGTGGTCTTCGAAAGCATCGAGGACTATCACGCCCGCATCAACCGCGATGATCTCGACATCGACGAGAACTGCGTCATGGTGCTGAAGTACTGCGGCCCGAAGGGTTATCCGGGCATGGCCGAAGTCGGCAACATGGGCTTGCCGCCGAAGGTGCTGAAAAAGGGCATCACCGACATGATCCGCATCTCGGATGCGCGCATGTCCGGTACGGCCTATGGCACCGTCATCCTGCACACGGCTCCGGAAGCCGCTGATGGCGGACCGCTGGCCCTGGTTCAGAACGGCGACATCATCGCCGTCGACGTTCCTGCCCGCACCATCCAGCTCGAAGTGTCGGATGAGGAACTGGCAAAGCGCCGCGCCGCCTGGGTTTCCCCGGTCAAGCCGCTCACCGGCGGTTACGGCGGTCTCTATGTGAATTCGGTCATGCAGGCAGATACCGGCGCCGACCTTGATTTCCTCGTCGGCCCGCGCGGCTCGGAAATCCCGAACAATCGCGACAGCCACTGAGTTTGGCGATTGGAATTGGAAAGGGGCGGGACGGAAGTTCCGCCCCTTTCGTATGCTGCGTCCGTTCGGCAGATGGGCGGCGCATATCGGCGCATGGTTCGGGCTGCGCTGCTTTGATCAGCAGTTCATGATATAGTCTCTTTCGGATCGCATCCTTAATCCGGCATCGGGGGATCGCTATGTCAGCCTTGCAGGCCGATACCTACTATCTTTTTGGCAATCTTTTTCGTTTCCATGCTCACAGCACCGATACAGGTGGGGCCTATTGCCTTATCGAGACGCTGACGGCGCCAGGGGCGGGGGCGCCGCCGAACAGGCATCCCGATGATGACCAGGCGTTTTATATCCTTGACGGGCTGTTCGAATTCATGGTCGATGGCGAGACCGTCCAGGCGCAGGCCGGTAGTTTCGTCAAGATACCGACAGGCGCCATTCATGCGTTCCGCAATATCGGCTCGGCGCCGGGACGGCTTCTAATCATCAATTCACCCGGCCGCGTTCACGATGGCTTCTTTACAGAAGCAGGCAAGGCGATGCCGGTGGGCACGCGCGACCTGCCGCCGCCTGGCGGGCAACCGCCGGATATTCCGCGTGTGGTTGAGATCGGGCGGCGCAACGGGCTGGAATTCTTGTTGCCCGATGGCGAGGCGCACTGAACTCAGCTTTGGCTCTGACTTTGGCTTTGTCCCTGGTTCGCCACCGTCACCTTGACCGAGAGGCTTTCGCCCGGCGTGCCGAGGCGCATGCCGGAGACGGGGGCAGCGTCGCGATAGCAGAGGCCGGTGGCGATGCGAACGTAGCGCGCATCGGGGCAGACGTCATTGGCCGGATCGAAACCGACCCAACCGAGGCCTGGAATATGCGCTTCAGCCCAGGCATGTGTCGCGGCCTGCTCGGTGGCGCCTTCCATCAGGAGATAGCCTGAGACATAGCGGGCCGGGATGCGCAGGGCGCGGGCGCCGGAAATGAAGATGTGGGCATGGTCCTGGCAGACGCCGCTCTTCTTTTCCAGGGCCTGTTCCGCGGTCGTTTCCGTGTCGCTGGTGCCGGGCTTGTATTCCACCGTCTGGTGGATTGCGCCCATCAGCGCATGCATCTTGCCGAGTTCGTTGTCGCCGGAAAGGCTGCGCAACAGCTCCTTCGTAAGCTTACCGGCCTTTGTGCGCGGCGTTTCCCGCAGGAAGAGCCAGAGCGGACTGAAGCCGCTATGCTGGCCGATGACGCCATTCAGATCCTGCGTTTCGATCTCGCCGGTGGCAACGATCCGGGTAGCGTCCTGTGCGCCGTCGAGTGAAACAAGCGTCACGCGATTGGCGAACTGGTCCTCATATTCCACTTCCGGATGGGCGCCCTCGACCTTCAGCTTCCAATCGAGGACAGTCTGGCCAGGACCGGTGAGTGGCGTGAGCCGGAGGCGCTGCAATGAAAACTGCGCCGGTTCGTCGTAGCGGTATTCGGTGGTATGGCTGATCGTCAGTCTCATAATGTGATCCGCTTACTGATAGAACCGGTAGCCGTCGGAGATTTCCGCGCTGAGCTTATTGTTGCGCGAAACGAAATCCTCCAGGAATTCATGCAGTCCCTGATCCATGATGCTCTTGACGGTGAGCGTTTGCAGCATCTTGCGGATGGCATCTGCCGTGTCGTGTGCGGGGAGCCGCTGATCGTACTCCGCCCCGAGATAGCCGATATTGCTGACGATCTTTTCGTAGCAATAGGCAAGCGAGCGCGGCATCTGGCCATTGAGGATCAGGAAGTCGGCAATGTTGGCCGGCTTGTACTCCGGATCATATGCCCATTTATAGGCGCGATGGGCCGAGACCGAGCGCAGGATCGATTCCCATTGCGCATTGTCGAGCGACGAGCCGACATGCGAGATCGACGGCAGCAGCACGTAATATTTCACGTCGAGAATGCGCGCGGTATTGTCGGCACGTTCGATGAAGGTGCCGATGCGGGCGAAGTTGTAAAGTTCGTTGCGCAGCATCGAGCCGTGAAACGCGCCGCGGATCAATCCGGCGCGGCGTTTGATGACCTCGATCATCTCCGGCACTTCGGCGGTCTTCAGGCGCTTGGCAAGCAATGTCTTCAGCTCGATCCAGCATTCGTTGGTGGCTTCCCAGGTGTCGCGGGTGAGCGCCGTGCGGACCATGCGGGCGTTGTTGCGGCCATAATCGATGCAGGACATCACGCTCGACGGATTGGAGCGGTCGCGGATCAGATAATCGATCGCGTCGGCGCCAGTCAGCTTGCCGTGCACCTCGTTATAGGCTTCGCGCACGCCGGCGCTCTGCAAGACGCCATCCCAATCGTCTTCCACTGCACCGCTGCGGGTCAGCGACATGCGTTGGCCGGCATCGACCAGACGGGCTATGTTTTCGGCGCGCTCGATGTAACGGAACATCCAGTAGAGGCCATTCGCGGTTCTTCCAAGCATGTCCGTTTCAGTCCTCCAGAACCCAGGTATCTTTGGTGCCGCCGCCCTGGCTGGAATTGACCACCAGCGAGCCTTCCTTCAGTGCCACGCGGGTCAAGCCGCCTGGAATGATCTGCACCTTATCTGACACGAGGACATAGGGGCGCAGGTCGACATGGCGGGGGGCTATGCCCTTGTTGACCAGGATCGGCACGGTCGACAGCGAAAGGGTCGGCTGGGCGATATAATTATTTGGTTTGGCCTTCAGTTTCTCGGCGAATTCGGTCCGCTCCTTCTTCGAGGCGGTCGGGCCGACGAGCATGCCGTAGCCGCCGGAACCATGCACTTCCTTGACAACGAGGTCGGCCAGGTTCTCCAGCACATATTTCAGGCTGGCCGGCTCGGAACAGCGCCAGGTCGGCACGTTTTCGAGGATCGGCTTGCGGCCGGTGTAGAATTCGACGATCTCCGGCATGTAGGAATAGATCGCCTTGTCGTCGGAGATGCCGGTACCGGGCGCATTGGCGATGGTGATGTGGCCGGCGCGATAGACATCCATGATGCCGGGGATGCCGAGGGCCGAATCCGCGCGGAAGGTGAGGGGGTCGAGGAAGTCATCGTCCACGCGGCGATAGAGCACATCGATCGCTTCATAGCCGCGTGTGGTGCGCATCTTCACCTTGCCGTCGATGACGCGCAGATCCGAGCCTTCGACCAACTCCACACCCATCATGTCGGCAAGGAAGGAATGCTCGTAATAGGCGGAATTGTAGATGCCGGGGGTCAGAACGGCGACGCGCGGCTTGCCGTTGCAGCCGCGAGGCGCGAGCGAGGCGAGGCTCTGGCGCAGCAGCAGCGGATAGTCCTCGACCCGCTGCACCTTGTTCAGATGGAACAGCTCCGGGAACATCTGCATCATGGTTTCCCGGTTTTCCAGCATGTAGCTGACGCCGGAGGGCGTGCGGGCATTGTCTTCCAGCACGTAAAACTGGTCCTCGCCGGTGCGTACGATATCGGTGCCGACGATATGGGTGTAGACACCGCCCGGTGGGCGGAAGCCGATCATCTCGGGCAGGAAAGCATCGTTCTTTTCGATCAACTCGCGCGGGATGCGGCCGGCGCGGATGATCTCCTGCTTATGGTAGATATCGTCGAGGAAGGCATTGAGCGCGATGACGCGCTGTTCGATGCCTTGGGCGAGCTTGCGCCATTCTCGGCCGGAAATGATGCGTGGGATAATGTCGAAGGGGATGAGCTTTTCGGCGGAGTCCGCGTGGCCGTAGACTGCGAAGGTAATGCCGGTTTTTCGGAAGATATTTTCCGCATCGCGGGATTTGGCAATGAGGTGGCCTCTATCCTGGCCTGAGTACCACTCGAAGTATTTTTCGTAAGGTGTGCGCGGATCTTCATCCGCAGTAATCATTTCATCAAATGCCAAAGGCGCGGTCCCCATGTTTTTTCCCATTTGAATACAACAGTTTTGACAATGCAAGAAGTATGCGCGTTTGCGTGCACGAATTTCGAAGCCGTCGAAAATGCCGGAATTCCAGGCTTTTTGGGTCGATGCTCTCGTAAACGAAAGTTTGTTGCCGCGGCGCTGCGATCAAAATCTAAGCGCGTGCTTATTTTATCGCCGGCGCATGGGGAGCGCTGAATCCCTCAAAGCCAAACAGTCGGGAAGTCGATATGAAGAAAAATTGATGGTTGGGTTCAGCGGTTCGATTTTGACGCTTCGACTGTCTTCGGTTATCAGCGGTTGCCCCTGCGCATGTGACGTTCCGGTTTCAATCAGGTCCGGATCCAGCCTGCGACATCAACCTCAATCAGAGCCTCCATGTCCCTCGACACATTCGCGCCGGCGATCTTCGTCTTTCTTTGGTCCACGGGCTGGATCGTTGCGAAATATGCGACGATGCACGCGGGTCCATTTACCTTTCTCTTGATCCGGTACAGCCTGTCCGCGCTCGCTTTCGTTCTATTTTGCGCTTTCACCGGTGCGCGATGGCCGCGTGATTGGTCCAGCGTCTTCCGCGCCATTTATTCCGGCATGTTTCTGCATGGATTTTATCTCGGCGGCCTCTGGTGGGCGATCGCCACCGGCGTGCCTGCAGGGATTTCGGGCATCATCGCTGCGCTGCAGCCGCTGATGACGGCGATGGCTGCGCCCTATCTGGTCGGCGAGCGCCTGCAGCCGGCGCAGCGGCTTGGTTTGCTGCTCGGCTTCATGGGCATCGCGATTGCCATCTCGCCGAAGCTTTTGGCATCGGATACAGCCAATCTTTGGCAATCGGCGATTCCGCTCGGCGTCAATCTATTGTCGATGGTCTCGGTGACCTACGGCACGCTTTACCAAAAACGTCATCTGCAGACCGGCGATCTCCGGACTATCGCAACGCTGCAATATGTTGGCGCTATCATCGTCACCGCGCCTTTAGCGCTGACATTTGAAGATTTGCACTTCGACGGTACGCACGAAGCATTTTTTTCCCTCGGCTGGTCGGTCTTCGGCCTGTCGATGGGCGCCGTCGGTCTACTGCTCTATCTCATTCGCCGCGGTCAGGTGTCGCGCGCCGCTTCGCTGATCTACCTGATGCCACCCGCCGTCGCTATCGAAGCCGCGATCGTCTTCGGCGAACCGCTGACCCTACCGATCATTATCGGCACGTTGATCGTAGTCATCGGTGTCTATCTCACCAACAGGCGCACGGCGGATGTGGTGCCGGAATAGGGTAGAGAATACCTGCTCGAGCGAAGGCTGCGAGCGCGTGGATGGCCGGAAGAAACCGCCATTCACGGTAATAGTCGCAAAAAAGGGGGCCGTTGCCCCCCTTCTTCATTCGATCAAGCGCGTTCGCGGCGCTGGCCGTTGCCGTTGCGCGGCCCGCGGCGTTTCATGCCGCCATTGCCGCCTTCGCGATGCTCGCCGTGGCCGTGACCCTGGCTGCGCTCCTCATTGTGGCGGCCCGAGGGGCGGCCGTGAGCGTGGCGGGGACCGCGATGAGCGCCAGCTTCGTGGGCAGCGCCGTTAGCATTTGCCGGGCCGTTATGATGCGGCTTCTTGGCCGGACGGAAATCCGACGTCGAGACGAGATCGTTGTCTGCTTCCGGCCGCGGCGTCCGCTCGTCGCGGCGTTGGCCGCGGAAGTCGGCATTGCGATTGTTCTCGCGCTGCGGACGATCTTCACGCGGACGACGCTCCTGGCGTTCACCGGCCTGGCTTCGGGCTTCGCCATTTTCTTTGTCGAAGAAGGGACGACGAGCCGGGCGAGCCGGACGACCTTCGGAGCGACCCTGGCCTGCGCCACGGCCCTGACCTTGGCCGCCACGACCGCCACCCCGGTTGTTGCCGCGGGTCGGACGGGCACGGTCGGCAGGAGCCTCGCCGCTGGCAACGGCGATTTCGATGCCCATCAGGCGCTCGATATCGCGCAGCAGACGGATCTCATCGGGAGAGCAGAAGGCGATGGCGATACCGTCGCGGCCGGCGCGCGCGGTGCGGCCGATGCGGTGAACGTAGGCGTCCGGCACTTCCGGCAGGTCGTAATTGTAGACGTGCGAAACGCCGGGAATGTCGATGCCGCGTGCCGCAACGTCGGTTGCGACCAGAACGCGGACGTCACCGTCACGGAAGCCCTTGAGTGCCCGCTCGCGCTGGCCCTGGCTCTTGTTGCCGTGAATGGAAGCGACAGCAAAGCCGACATGGTCGAGATGCTTCATCAGCTTTTCGGCGCCGTGCTTGGTGCGCAGGAACACGATGGCGCGGCCATCGGGATTGGCTGATATCGTTTCCTTCAGAATCTCGGTCTTGTGGTTCTGGCCGGCAACGAAGTGGACATATTGCTCCACCTTGTCGGCGGCTTTGCCCGGAGGCGAGACTTCGACCTTCAGCGGATTGGTCAGATAGTCGGAAGCGAGATCGGCGATCGCCTTCGGCATGGTGGCCGAAAACAGCAGGGTCTGGCGCTTGGCCGGGACGAGCTTGGCGATCTTGCGCAGGTCGTGAATGAAGCCGAGGTCGAGCATCTGGTCGGCTTCGTCGAGGACGAGATAGCTGACATGGCCGAGCAACAGGGCGCGGCGGTTGATGAGATCGAGCAGGCGGCCAGGGGTGGCGACGAGGATGTCGGTGCCGCGTTCGAGCTGAAGCTGCTGCTTGTTGATCGAGGCGCCGCCGACCACGACATTGATCCGCAACGGCGTCTTGCGGACGAAGAGCTTAAGATTGTCGGCGATCTGGTTCACCAGCTCGCGGGTCGGGGCGAGGATCAGCGTGCGGACGGTGCGATTGTCGGGGCGCTTGGCGTCCTTCAGCAGCATTTCGATGATCGGCAGGCCGAAAGCGGCCGTTTTGCCGGTGCCGGTCTGGGCGAGGCCGATGAGATCGCGGCCCTGGAGAACAAGCGGGATAGCCTGTGCCTGGATGGGCGTCGGCGTCGCGAAGTTGTTTTGCGACAGCGTATCGACGATCTGCTTGGAAAGACCAAGCGAGTGAAAATCGGTCAATTCAATACCTTTCGGGGCGCCAAAGCAGATAGGCCGGGTCGCACCATGCGGTCCGGTCTGTCTCTGGCGTCAAGAACCCCGCGTGAAGTGGGAACTTGTAAGTTGGAAAAAGCTTTCCAGCGCGTCCGACCGCCTTGGGTGCGGTCTCATTTCAAAAGCGCTTTTGTCCTTCTCTTGCGTACGTCTAGTCCCGCAGGGCACGCTCACGCGGCGGCCGGAAGGTGAAAGCTGACGCGCATTTGGTCTTATTCGTCGCCGAAGTCAAGAGGTGTGGCCAAAAGCTTTTCGGAAGGCTAACGAAAATGCCGCAGGAAATCCGGCGGCATAACGCGCTCGATCTTCATAGGCCTAGCGGCAGGCCTCGACGCGGTAAGGCCGGCCCAGCCGTCGTGACGCCATGCCCAGTAGCAATCGGGACTAGAAATCGGTGGGAACGCCGCCCTCCTTCTTGCGCTTGACGACAAAGGCGTCCAGCTCTTCCTCGATCGCCGGATCGAGCGGCGGGCGTTCGTAATGGGCGAGCGTTTCCTTGAAAATGCGGTTGGCGTGATCATAGGTCGTCGGCCGGCCGGCCTCGGTCCAGGTCTCGTGATTGCGCCAGTCCGAGAGGATCGGCGAATAGAAGGCCGTTTCATAACGGGCGAGCGTGTGCGCCGTTCCGAAATAATGGCCGCCGGGGCCGACATCGCGCACGGCATCGAGCGCCAAAGCTTCGCTGCTGACGTCCAGCGGCGTCAGGAACTCGGCGACCATCTGCAGCATGTCGACATCGAGGATGAATTTCTCGAAAGAGGCGGTGAGGCCGCCTTCGCTCCAGCCGGCGGCATGCAGCACGAAGTTGCCGCCGCCCTGGGTCAGTGCCCAGAGCGAGAGCGCCGATTCATAGGCTGCCTGGGCGTCCAGCGTATTGGAAGCATTGGTGTTGGAGGTGCGATAGGGAATGCCGTAGCGGCGGGCGAGCTGGCCGCCGGCAATCACGGCTTTCATATATTCCGGCGTGCCGAAAGCGGGTGCTCCCGTCTTCATGTCGACATTCGAAGTAAAGCCGCCATACATGACCGGTGCGCCCTTGCGGACCATTTGCGTGAAGGCGATGCCGCAGAGCGCCTCGGCATTCTGCTGCACAAGCGCGCCGGCGATGGTCACCGGCGCCATGGCGCCCGCCAGCGTGAAAGGCGTAACGATCACGACCTGACCCCGCGACGACATCTCGATGATGCCCTGCAGCATCGGCCCGTCGAGGCGCAGCGGGGAGGAGGAATTGATGACAGTAAAGAGCGACGGCTCCCGCTCCATCTGCCCCGTGCTGATGCCGCGGCCGATGCGGGCGATCTCGATGGCATCGAGGTTGCGCTGCCTGCCCAGCGAATAGCAGTGAAATGCCTTGTCGGTGAGCTTGACGATGTCGGAGAGACAATCGAGATGGCGGACCGAAGCGTGGATATCGATGGGCTCGACCGGATAGCCGCCGGTCATGTGAATGACGTCGTAGGATTGGGCGAGCTTGATCAGCTTGCGAAAGTCTTCCTGATTGCCGGCCCGCCTGCCACCCTCGCGATCTGCAACGAAGGGCGCCGAGGCAACCTGGGCGAAGACGAGGTTCCTGCCGCCGATCTGAACGTTTCTAAGCGGGTTGCGGGCGTGCAGGGTGAACGTCGAGGGGACGGAGGCGATCAGCTCCGTGATCATGTTACGATCGAAGCGGACGCGATCCTTGCCCGGCGTGACATCGGCACCGGCCGCCTTCATGCGCTCGCGGGCTTCCGGCAGGATGATGTCCATGCCGATCTCTTCGAGAATGGTCAGCGACGCCTCGTGAATGTCATCGAGCGCCCCAGGCGACAGAAGTTCGGTGCGGGCGAGATTGTTGACGAGGTTGAGGTATTTCGTGCCGCTCGGCTTGCGGATGCGCTCGGCCCCGCGACCTCCGGTCCGGCGGCGGCGCTCGACCGGAATGGTAGCAGTGTCAGTCTCGTGCAAGGCCGTGTTCCTATCGTCGCTCATGCTCTCGCTCCACCATTGTGCCGATATGATTCTTGGCAGAGTTCGACCTTTGATGCTGCCGTCGTTTGCGACCAAAGGACGACCGTTCTGGGATAGTCAGTGGCCTGAACGCGACGTTCTACGCATTGGCAATATGGTTAACGCCTTGTTAAAGCGATTTGTGATAAAGCATGGTTTCAGTAAACTATGACGAGCGGCGAGAAGAGGGGTCCTGTTGAACTCGGACGGTGAATTGCTGGAGATGGCCTGCCGCCGGATCGTCGATCTGGATCAGCCAGCTTATGTCAAGAACAGCGATCTGCGATACGTCGCCGTCAACGAAGCCTATGCACGCTTTTTTCGGCGCGATCTTGCCGATTTTATCGGCAACCGCAGCCGTGATCTCTTCGACAGCGGCGAGGAAGCCGACCGCGAAGACAAGGAGCGCCGGGCGCTGGTCTTCGGCTCGGAAGAGATGGCGCTATGCTTCGACCCGACGGGCCGCGAGCGTTCCCGCGTGCAGATCGAGAGTTTTTCACCGTCTGAAGATCGTCTTTATGTCTTTGGTATGTTTCTCGATGCGCCGGCCGCGCCATCGCGTTCGCCTACCGATCGGGAAAGCGGCGATATTCCAAGTGACGTCGATGAGATCGGGCTTTACCGCACGATCCTCGAGGATCTGCCGGTTGCCTCTTTCGTGCGGGATGCGAGCCATCGGCTGATCTATTCCAACGAGGCCTATGCGGCGATCACGGGGCTTAGTCGCGCCGAAGTCCTGGGCAAGACCGAACAGGAAATGTTCGAAACCGGCGGCGAGGATTACTTCGCGGAAAACGAGCAGGTGCTGAACGAGGGGCGTGCACTCGAATTCGAAGGCACGGTGATCGATCGGAACCATGTGACGCATCCGATCATGACGCGCGTCAACCGTGTGGTCACCTCGGACGGCAAGCGCTATGCCGTCGGGTCCATGACCGATATTTCCGTGTTGAAGCTGCGCGAGACCGAGTTGATCGAGGCGCAGGCGCATGCCGAAACATTGCATCAGGATTTGGAGAACATACTGCGCTCGATGACGATCGGCGTGATGATCCATGACAACGACTATATCGTGGAATATACCAACGATGCCTTTTACGACATCTGGGAATTCCCGAAGGACGAGCGCTTTGAAGGCCGGTCTTATCGAGACCTTGTCGCCAAACATTTCGAGCTTGGCCGCTACGATACCGATGCCGGCAGTATCGACGATATCTATCAGGCGCGCCTGGAAACCTTCCGCAACGCCGGACCGCATTTCCAGATCGAGATGAACTTTGCCGATGGCAAATCGGTCGTCATGGATGCACGGCGCATTTCGAACGGCCGCACGCTGGTCGCCTATGCAGACATCTCCTCCGTACGCCAGCAAGCCCGCGAGATCAGCGAGGCACGTCTTGCTCTGGAGCGTCTTGGCGAGCTGATGAAGGACGCCACGCGCGCCATGTCGCAGGGACTGCTCATCGTGGAAGACGGCATCGTTATGCTGGCAAACGATGCAGTGAGGGACATGCTGCGCATACCCGCAGATCATCTCGTCGTCGGCAAGCATTGGTCCGTCGCATTCGATCATTGCGCCGTGCGTGGCGATTTCGGCGACAATCCTGAGGTGGTTCGTCGTGCCTGGGGCAGGAGCATGGCGGCGAACAAGCCGGTTTCGGCGGTATTCAAGGTCGCTGGCGAGCGCTGGATGCAGCTCGAAGCGACGATCAGCGAAAGCCGCCGTTGGACAGTCGTGCTGACCGATGTCACCGAGATGAAGGAACGGGAGGCCGAGCTGCAATTGCTGCTTTCACGCAGCGAAGCCGCCGATCGTGCCAAATCCGAATTTCTCGCCAATATGAGCCATGAAATCCGCACGCCGATGAACGGTGTTCTCGGCATGGCGGAGCTTCTGGCCAAGACCGATCTCGATGCCCGGCAGAAGACCTTCGTCGACATCATCGTCAAGTCGGGCAATGCGTTGTTGACGATCATCAACGACATCCTGGATTTCTCGAAGATCGATGCCGGGCAGATGCGGCTGCGCAAAGCTGCCTTCGATCCGGCCGAGGCAGTGGAGGACGTCGCGACGCTCCTGTCGTCCACAGCGGCGGAAAAGAACATCGAGTTGCTGGTGCGCACCGCGCCCGATATGCCGGCCATGGTGCTGGGAGATGCCGGCCGCTTCCGCCAGATCATCACCAATCTCGTCGGCAATGCGGTCAAATTCACCGAGCGCGGCCATGTGTTGGTCGAGGTGGACAGCCGGGCGATCGACAATGGCGAGATCATGTTGACGCTTCGTATCGAGGACACCGGCATCGGTATTCCCGACGAGAAGCTGGATTCGATTTTCGAGAAGTTTTCACAGGTCGACGCTTCTTCGACACGCCGTCACGAGGGCACTGGCCTTGGTCTTGCCATCACCGCCGGGCTCGTCGATCTGTTCGGCGGCTATCTCGAAGTCGAGAGCGAATGGGGCAAGGGTTCGGTCTTTACCGTGCATCTGCCAATGCCGCCGGTGGCCATGCGCAGCGAACCGCGTCCGGTGCCGGTCAACGTCAAGGGCGCCGGGATCCTGGTCGTCGACGATAACGAGATCAACCGCCGGATATTGGCCGAGCAGTTGGCGCAATGGGGTTTTGACGGCTACGCGGCCGAGGATGGCAAGACGGGACTCGCCATCCTCCATGCGGCATTCGACATGGGCGTACCGGTCGATGCCGTGATCCTCGACTATCACATGCCGGACATGAACGGCGATGAAGTCGCGCGTGCCATTCGCGCCGACTCTCGCTTCGACAAGGTGTCGCTGATCTTCCTGACGTCCATGGACGTTGCCGGCAGCGATAAGGAATTCGCGGCACTGAACGGTCAGGCGCATCTGATGAAGCCCGCCCGCGCCAATGTGCTGCGCAACACCATCATCGATGTCGTGCGCACGGCGCGCCGGCAGCGGATGAGCGGCGATGAAATCGCTGCCGTTTCGAAGTCGATCGAGGCCGAAGCGATTGCCGCCATCGATGCTGTCGAGCGCGAAGTTGCGGCAAAGCCGGTCAGCGCTATCGATATCCTGGTTGCCGAGGATAACGAGGTCAACCAGATCGTCTTCACGCAGATTCTGCAGGTTACGGGCCTGCGCTTCCTCGTGGTCCAGAATGGCCAGGAAGCCGTGAACGCCTGGCGGAAGCTTCGGCCATCGCTGATTATGATGGATGTCTCGATGCCGATCATGAATGGCCATCAGGCAACGCGCATGATCCGACACCTGGAAGCCGAGGCAGGGCAGGGCTGGCACGTTCCGATCGTCGGCGTCACCGCACATGCGCTCGATGTCGACCGCGACATGTGTCTGGAAGCGGGCATGGATGACTATATGTCCAAGCCGATCAGCCCCGAACTCTTGGAAGCCAAGGCCCGCCGCTGGCTCGGCGATGCTGTGCTTCAGACCGAGCGCTCCAGCAAGTAAGGCTATTTGACGCCGCAGAGCATTTCGCGTTTTCCCGCAAATCCCTTCCGCCGCTCGACCGTGAAGCCTGCCGCCTGCAGGTTGCGGCGCACGAAACCGGCGGCGGCGTAGGTGGCGAAGGTGCCGCCGGGGACAGTCTTGTCATGGAGGAGCTGCATGAGCTCCGGCGACCACATGTCGCAGTTTCTGGAAGGGGCAAAGCCGTCGAGATACCAGGCGTCGAAGCCCGTTGCAGCTTGGCGCACGCCGTCGATTGCTGTGCCGCAGACGACGCTAAGGCGTGTCTCGGCGTCGAGGGCGAGCGTAACGATGTCGCGCGGTTTTTCCAGCCAGGCGGCGACGAGCGCCTGACGTTCAACATCGATTTCCGGCCAGTGCGACAGTGCGCGGTCGATCTCCTCGGCACGCATCGGATAGAGTTCGAAGGACATGAAATGAAGTTGCGAATCCGGCTTGCGGTGCTGGCGCCATTGCCGCCAGGTCTCGCAGAAATTCAGGCCAGTGCCGAAACCGAGCTCGCCGATCAGGAAGTTTCGTTGCCCATTCCAGCGCGCGGGCAGGCCGTTGCCGGCGAGAAAGACATGGCCGCATTCCAGCCGGCCGTCGGTCTGGCAATAAAAATGGTCGCCAAAGGCGATCGAATAGGGCATATCGCCGTCGCGCCATTCCAGCGCTTGGCTTGCCGCATTGGTCTTCGCCGCGGGCGTCTGATCGGAAACTGGATCTGTCATGGAAAGAGCCGATAATCCTCCGGGGCTTGCCGGTCAATCATCCGCCGAACTATTGATCGTCGGCGGCGGCATCATGGGCCTTTGGGCGGCGGTGCATGCGGAGCGCCTGGGCGTCGAAGCTCTGCTCGTCGACGCCGGTCGGCTGGGGCAGGGGGCAAGCGGCGGCCTACTGGGCGCACTGATGCCGCATATGCCGGATAAATGGTCTGAGAAGAAGCAGTTCCAGTTCGATGCGCTCGTGTCCTTGGAGGACGAAATTGCGGAACTTGAGGCAGTAACCGGGCTTTCCGCCGGATACCGCCGTTCCGGCCGGCTGATGCCATTGCCGAAGCCGCATCTCCGCAAGATCGCCTTCGGCCATTCGCAGGATGCCGAAGCGCATTGGTATCATGGCGAGCGACGATTTCATTGGAATGTGCTCGACGCCGCGCCGGTAGAAGGTTGGATCGATCCGGCCGCCGGCGAAAGCGGATTCGTCTTCGACACGCTCGCCGCCCGCGTCGCGCCGCGCGCCTTCCTGAGAGTTCTTGCCGGCTTTGCTGGGAAGGCGAAGCATGTTCGGCTTGCCGAAGGTCTGGAAATCGAGAGCATCGATCCGGATCGTGGTACCGCTACGACACGAGAAGGCATTATTAATTTCCGCCGTTGCATCCTCTCTGCCGGGCATCGCTCCTTTCCGGTGCTGGATGGATTGACGCCCGGACGTCATTCTCCCCTCGGCCAGGCGGTTAAAGGGCAGGCGGCGCTGCTGAAGGCGGATGTCGATGCCGGCCTGCCGGTGATTTTCCGCGATGGGCTTTATATTGTTCCGCATGAGGGCGGATTGGTAGCTGTCGGCAGTACGAGCGAGAATCGCTTCGACGATCCGATGTCGACGGATCACCAGTTGGACGACCTGCTGACTGCTGCGCGGATGATGGCGCCGGCGCTGGCGGATGCCGAAGTGGTCGAACGTTGGGCCGGTTTGCGGCCGAAGGCGATCGATCGGGATCCCATGGTGGGAGCGCATCCGGACCATTCGCGGCTCATAGCGCTGACCGGCGGCTTCAAGGTCAGCTTCGGTCTGGCGCATCGTTTGGCGGAAGCGGCGGTCCGGGAGGCCATGGAAATTCCCTGCTCCTTCAAGCTACCTGAGGGCTTCGCCCTTTCGCATCACATTATGGTAGCATCACATAAAACGTGAATATAAACACCGCTCAGGTCGTCAATCTGTCACGCAAATCACCTATCTCCTTGCCCGTCGGCTGCCGGTTGGATCGGTCGGCCGGTTTTTTGCGCTGGAGGAGAGTTTATGCGCTATGCTGTTTGCTTCACGCCGTCTGCGAGCGATCCGCTGACGCTGGTGGCCGCAAATTGGCTCGGCCGCAATGTCTATTCCGGCGAGATGGTCGATCCGCCCGCCATTCGCGGGCTGGGCATTCACGAAGTCGCCTTCCATACCGCCGTGCCGCGTCGTTACGGCTTCAACGGTATCTTGAAAGCACCGTTCCGCCTGGCGGAGGATATGTCCGAGGCAGCACTTTTGCGCGATCTTATGCGTTTTTCCGGTACCGTGACGCCGTTCGAGATTCCACGGATGGAAGTTGCGCGCCTCGGCGGTGCATTCGGCCTGGTGCCGTCAGAACCATCTCAGCAAATGCATTTCCTGGCCGCGTCGTTGATCCAGGCCTTCGATCACTATCGCGCGCCGCTGACCGAAGCAGAAATCGAACGCAGCGATCCTGACGGCCTCTCGGCAGCGCAATTCGCCAATCTGCACCGCTGGGGTCATCCCCATGTCATGGATGAATTCCGCTTCCAGATGATGTTGACCGGCACGGTCAGTCCCGCCGATATGCCGCGGATGGAGCGGGTATTGCGGGATTTCTTCGAGCCGGTGCTTGCCGAGCCGATGCCGGTGTCGAACATCGCGCTGATGGTGGAGGAGGGTGCAGGCGGGCCGTTCCGGGTGCACTCGCTGCATCCGATGGGCAAGGTCAGCGCCCGCAAGATCGCCTGAGGCTCCTCGCTGAACGGAAAGTGGGTTTCGCACTTTCCGTCTCGACTTTCCGGCCATGAATGCTACCGTCTCGACATAGTTGAGAAGGTGCTTTGATGTCCGATACCTATCCCCGCAATCTCATCGGCTATGGCCGTAATACACCCGATCCGAAATGGCCGGGCGATGCCCGCATCGCGGTGCAGTTTGTGATCAACTACGAAGAGGGCGGAGAAAGTTGCATTCTCGATGGCGATCCCGCATCGGAGAACCTGCTCTCGGAAATCGTCGGTGCAGCGCCGTGGCCGAATCAGCGCAGTCTCAACATGGAATCGATCTATGAATATGGTTCGCGCGCCGGTTTCTGGCGGCTGTGGCGCATGTTCACCGAACTCAAAGTCCAGGCAACCGTCTACGGTGTAACGCTCGCCATGGCGCGCAATCCGGAAGCCGTGGCCGCCATGAAGGAGGCCGGTTGGGAGATTGCGAGCCATGGCTACCGCTGGCTGGAATATAAGGATTTTGCCGAGGATCTGGAGCGCAAGCACATTCTCGAGGCCGTGCGCCTGCATACCGAGCTGACCGGCGAGCGGCCCTACGGCATGTATCAAGGCAAGCCTTCTGACAATACATTGCGGCTGGTGATGGAGGAGGGCGGCTTCCTCTATTCGTCGGATTCCTATGCCGACGATCTGCCTTATTGGGTCGATAGCATCCAGGGTAAGCCCTTTCTGATCATCCCCTATACGCTCGAAACCAACGATATGCGCTTCGCCACACCGCAGGGCTTCAACTCCGGCGATCAGTTCTTCACCTACCTCAAGGATGCCTTCGACACGCTCTATGAAGAGGGCAAGCAGGGCAGCCCGAAGATGATGTCGGTCGGCCTTCATTGCCGCCTGGTTGGCCGGCCGGGTCGCGCAGCGGCGCTCAGGCGCTTCATCGAATATGTGCTGAAGCACGACAAGGTCTGGATACCCAAGCGCATCGACATCGCCAATCATTGGCACCAGCATCACCTTCCCGTGGGCGCACCCTAAGATGATATCGCGTGATGATTTCGTGGCGCGCTTCGGCGGCGTCTTCGAGCACTCTCCGTTCATTGCCGAACGCGCTTATGATGCCGGCAAGATTGCCGAGCCTTTGACATCGGGCGGAGTCCATGGCGCGCTGGCTGCCATCTTCCGCTCCGCCAGCGCCGACGAGCGGCTTGGCGTTTTGCGCGCACATCCCGACCTCGCCGGTAGGCTGGCAATTGCCGGTGAGCTTACCGAAGACAGCCGCAAGGAACAGGCAGGCGCCGGCCTTGACCGGCTGACGCCGGCCGAGCATGCCCGCTTCACCGAGCTCAATACGGCCTACGTGGCAAAATTCGGCTTTCCCTTTATCATTGCGGTCAAGGGACTCGGCAAAGACGACATTCTTGCCGCCTTCGAAACACGGATCGGCAATGACCGGGACGCGGAATTTGCGACCGCGACGGCGCAGGTAGAGAAGATCGCCCTGCTGCGGCTGCAATCCATGCTTCCTGAAAGCTGATATGAGGCCTATGCGCTATTTTTCGGTCCGTTGATGGCTTAGCATCCGCTTGGTAGGCGTTGTTATGAGGCTTTGGAAAGCATTGGATAGAAGAACTGGAAGCAGACGGCCGATCGGTAAAGCCAAGAGGCGTTTCACCACGAAGAAACTCGGCATTGTCGATGAAGTGAAGCTGGTATGAGTTTGGATCGGCTGATCATTTACCTCGAGCGCATGCAGCGGGCTGCATCCGAAATTGATCAATTTCTTCAAGGAATCGATCAAGCCGTGTTTTTCAAGAATATTGAAAAGCAGCGCGCCATCGGCATGAACCTCATGTTGATCGGTGAGGCGGCTGCGCGCATTGCGGAGCACTATCCGGAGTTTGTCGTTGACCATCCGGAGATGCCTTGGGAGATGATGCGCGACTTCAGGAATCGGATTACGCAAGAATATTTCGACATGGAATTGACGACCCTATGGGACCTCACGCAGAAATCTCTTCCGGAGTTGGTCCTGCAACTAGAGTCCACTCGCCATTGGCGTGCGGAAGGCGAATGATCATTCAATGACACAGCATCTAGACATCCACCCTTTGACAAAAACTGCATTTGCGCCGTTCGGCGATGTGATCGAGGCTGATCCGGCAACGATGCGGTACATCAATGGCGGCACGACGGAGCGGTTTCATGCGCTTTCAAGCGCGGAGGCCGTTGGCGATGGAGCGCGGGTCATCATCAATCTGTTCCGCGGCCAGCCGCGTGCCTTTCCCTTCTCGATCGACATGATGGAACGCCATCCCTTCGGCAGCCAGTGTTTCGTGCCGCTGAACGACCGGCCATTCCTCGTCGTCGTCGCTCAGGATGAAGGCGGCAAGCCCGGCCGGCCGCAAGTATTCCTGGCGCGAGGCGATCAAGGCGTGAACTACCGGATCAACGTCTGGCACTATCCCCTCATGACCCTCGGTGAGCGGAGCGATTTCCTCATCGTGGACCGAGACGGGCCTGGAAATAATCTCGAGGAATATTTCTTCGACACCCCCTTCATCATCGGAGCGCCGACGCTATGACCGGACTGACCACCCACGTGCTCGACACTGCCCTCGGCAAGCCCGCCGAGGGCCTGACGATCGATCTTTTCAAGATCGAAGGTGAGACGCGGAGGCATTTGAAAACGGTCACGACCAATTCGGATGGGCGCGTCGACGGCGGGCCGATCCTGATCGGCGACAGTTTTGTCGCCGGCACCTATGAGCTGCTCTTCCGCGCCGGCGACTATCTGCGCGCAACCGGGGCCAAGCTGCCCGAGCCGGCGTTCCTCGATCTCGTGCCGATCCGTTTCGGCATTGCCGACACGACGGCGCATTATCATGTGCCGCTGCTGATCTCGCCATACGGCTATTCCACCTATCGCGGGAGCTGAGATTTGCGTTTTGCCGCGATTGCAGATGTGCATGGCAATCATCTGGCGCTGGAGGCGGTGCTTGCGGATATCCGTAAGCAGGGTATCACCGACATCGTCAATCTCGGTGACTGCTTTAGCGGACCGCTGACGGCGGGAAAGACGGCGGACATTCTGCTTGCACTCGATGCCGTGACGGTTCGCGGCAACCATGATCGGTATTTGATCGAACAGATGCCGGAGCAGATGCATGCTTCGGACGGTGCGGCCCATGCGGAACTGGCCGAGCGTCATCTCGATTGGCTGCGGACCTTGCCCTTCAGTGCCGTCTATAGGGATGAGGCCTATCTTTGCCATGCCACACCGGCGGCCGATTACATCTATTGGCTCGAATCCGTCTCGGCAGACGGCCATATTCACCAGAAGCCGCTCAAGGAAATCGAAGCACTGGCCGCCGGCATCGATTTCCCGCTGATCCTCTGTGGACATACTCATATTCCGCGTCTTGTCAGGCTTTCCGATGGCCGTCTCATCGTCAATCCCGGCAGCGTCGGCTGTCCCGCCTATGACGACGATCTGCCTCATTATCATAAGGTAGAAGCCGGCCATCCCTTCGCCTCCTATGCCATTCTGGAAAAGGTCGAAGGCGTGTGGCTGCCAATATTCCGACAGGTCGCTTACGATCACATGGCGATGGCGAAGCTGGCGGCGCAGAATGGCCGCATGGAATGGGCCAGCGGTCTGGCGACGGGTTGGTTGTGCTAAAGATCGGCCAGAATGGTGCGATCCACCGTTTTGATATCTCGCTTGCCGCAGAGCGCCATGGAGATATCCAATTCCTTACGGATGATCTCAAGCGCGAGCGTGACGCCTTCCTTACCCATGGCGCCCAGGCCATAGAGGAAGGGGCGTCCGATGAAGGTGCCCTTGGCGCCGAGGGCCACGGCCTTCAATACATCCTGGCCGGAGCGGATGCCGCCATCCATATGCACCTCGATCTTGTCGCCGACTGCATCGACGATGGCAGGCAGCATGCTGATGGAGGAGGGGGCGCCGTCAAGCTGACGGCCGCCATGATTGGAAACGATGATCGCGTCCGCGCCGGTGGCGACGGCCGCCTTCGCATCCTCGACATCGAGAATGCCCTTGATGATCAGCGGCCCGCCCCAGCGCTCCTTGATCCAGCCGACATCGCTCCATGAAAGCTTGGTGTCGAACTGCGAATGCGTCCAGTGCGCCAGCGTCGTCATGTCGGAGATATCCTTGGCATGAGCGATGATATTGCCGAAGGAATGACGCTTGGTCTTTAGCATGCCCATGCACCAGCCCGGGCGCGTCGCCATCTGCCACAGATTTTTCGCCGTGAATTTCGGTGGCGCCGAAAGTCCGTTGCGGATGTCGTTATGCCGCTGACCGAGGATCTGCAGGTCGGCCGTCAGCACGAGCGCAGAGCATCTCGCTGCCTTGGCGCGATGGATCAGATTCAGGACGAAATCGCGGTCCTTCATGACGTAAAGCTGGAACCAGAAGGGCTGCTTCGTGACCGAGGCGATGTCCTCGATCGAGCATATACTCATCGTCGACAGCGTGAAGGGAATGCCGAATTCCTCCGCCGCGCGCGCCGCCAGCATCTCGCCATCGGCATGCTGCATACCGGTGAGGCCCGTCGGCGCCAGTGCCACCGGCATGGCAGCCTTCTGGCCGACCATCGTGGTGGCGAGCGACCGGTCGGACATATCGACGAGGACGCGCTGACGCAGCTTGATCTTCTTAAAATCCGCCTCGTTCGCCTCATAGGTCGTTTCCGTCCACGAGCCGGAATCGGCATATTGAAAGAACATCTTCGGGACGCGCCGCTCCGCGAGCTTTTTCAGTTCGGCAATGGTGAGCGGCGCGGTCATGGCTGTTGGTCCTCTGGGCGGTTACATTGCGGTGAGGTGGGATCGCCTTATTGGAGGATCGATTTCATCGGCTTTCCAGCGACATAGGTTTCAATGACGGCCCGATCATCCCCCATGGTCTGCAACAGGAAGAGCTCCTCGGTCAGGCTCCTCACCACTTCCATCTTCAGCGCCATCGCCGGCGTTGCCGAGGCGTTGAGGATCACGAGGTCGGCGTCGGTGCCGGGGTCGAGAGTACCGATCTTGTCGGCCAGCGACAGGGCCTCGGCGTTGCCAAGGGTCATGTAATAATAGCTTTCCAGCGGGTTCAGCCGTTCGCCGAGAAGCTGCTGGATCTTGTAGGCCTCGTCCATCGTGCGCAGCATCGAATAGCTGGAGCCACCGCCGATATCGGTGGCGACGCCGATGCGGACAGGCTTTTCGCGACGAGCGAGCGCTTTCAGCGGGAAAAGGCCGGAGCCGAGGAAGAGGTTGGAGGTCGGGCAGTGGACGGCGATGGCGCCGGCTTCGCTCATAGCGTCGGCTTCGCGCTCGGAAAGGTGGATCGCGTGGCCGAACAGGCTCTTGTGGCCGAGCAGGCCGTAGCGCGCATAGATATCGGTATAGTCGATCGCTTCCGGATAGAGCTCGCAGGTAAACTTGATTTCGTCGTCGTTCTCGGACAAGTGCGTCTGAATATGCAGATCCGGGAATTCGCGCGCGAGTGCGGCGGTCGCCTCCATCTGCTCGGGCGTCGAGGTAATGGCGAAGCGCGGCGTGATGGCGACGTGATTGCGGCCCTTGCCATGCCAGTCGGCGATGACCTGCCTGGTCTCATCGTAGCCCATCTGCGGTGTGTCGAGCAGGCCTTGCGGCGCATTGCGGTCCATCATCACCTTGCCGCCGACCATGCACATGTTGCGACGCATGGCCTCGGCAAAATAAGCATCTGCGGAAGTCTTGTGCACGGAGCAATAGGCAACTGCCGTCGTCGTACCGTGACGGATCAGCTCGTCGTAGAAATGGGCGGCGATGCGCTTAGCATGGGCACTTTCGACAAAGCGGCATTCCTCGGGGAAGGTATAGGTGTTCAGCCATTCCAGCAGGTTTGGGGCATAGGAAGCGATGACCTGCATCTGCGGAAAATGCAGGTGCATGTCGATGAAGCCCGGCAGGATCAGGTGCGGCCGATGGTCGACTTCGGCGGCGTTTGCGGGCGCTTTCGCCTTGACCTCCGCATAGGGACCGACGGCAGCGATGATGCCATTTTCGATCAGCAGACCACCATCGCTCTCATACGAATAGCTGTCCGTGTCGTTCAGGCTCTGCGGCGCGCGCTTGAAGGAGAGCAGGCGGCCGCGCAAAAGGGTAATCATTGGTCTTTTTCTCCGACGGAGCTTTCGAACCAGGCGACCAGCAGCTTGCGTTCCTCCGGTGTCACATCGGTGACGTTGCCGGGAGGCATGGCGTGGCTGCGGCCGGCCTGAATATAGATCTCGCGGGCATGCATAGCGATTTCCGCGTCGTTTTCCAGCATCACTTCCTTCGGTGCGCGCGCAATGCCCTCAAAAGCGGGTTCGGCGGCATGGCACATCGAACAGCGCGTCGAGATCATCTGCTTTACCGCCGGAAAGTGTGCATCCGACGCGAACTGCTGGAACGCGGGTGCGACGGCGTTGGCATCCTTCTCACCGGTCAGAATCTTCGGCACGGTCGAAAGCCAAATGATGAGAATGAAGAGGATGAAGGTGGCGATCCAGGTCCAGGTCGGCCGACCCTTGCGGGCATGGATCGTGTTGAAC